>JAKJFO010000157.1 GCA_022704885.1 Candidatus Rifleibacteriota bacterium
AAGGCAAGAACAATCGCAAAGATCGCCTGCATATTCCGGTTGGCTCGGAAATGCGTGTTGAGCCTGGTGAAAAGGTTACCCCGGGCAAAGCCGTTGCTGAATACAACCCGAACAACATCGTCACCGGCTACACCGGCGAAGTAATCTTCGAAGGAATCGAACAGAAAGACGGTATGGTCGTTTCTGAAGCCGGTATCATCAGAATCCTGACCCAGGATTTCGACCCGGTCACTAAAGATTTCATCATCGAAGACTACAAGATTCCTCAGGGTTCTACCCTCAAAGTTGACGACAACGAAATCATTCACGCCGGCAACCTGCTCGCCGAAATCTCAGCCCAGTCACACGCCGCTATCTCGCGTATGGACGGTATTGCCAGATTCGAAAACATTCGTGTTAAAAACAAGCAGGTCATCAGCGACAACGGTATGGTCTTCATCTTCCCGGTTGGCGAAAAGCATGGTGAACGCAAGGAATACAGTCTGCCCAAAGGCGTCAAGGAAGCCAAAGAAGCTGCCATCAAAAATGCCGGCATGATTCTCAATGTTAAGAACGGTGACGAAGTGTTCCCGAACCAGAAACTGCTGTCGGTTATCTCTGAAGTTGACGGAACAGTCTCACTCACCGCAGGTGGCACCAAGATTTCGGTATCGAAAGAAGCCGAAGAAGAATACGAATTCAAGGGCGAAATGGCAGCGGCTATCGATGAACAGAACAAGATGCTCTCTCTGATCGCGCCGATCTCCGGCCTGGTAAGAGTAATCAACGAAAAGAGCGCCGCTAACAAGACTCTTGACCGCAAACGTGTCATCGTTAAGAATGAGATCGAATACCCGGTTCCGCGTGGCGTCATCCTGCGCCCCAAAGAAAACTGCAAGATTCCGAACGGCGGCGATGTTGCCGAAAACGGCGAACTGACAACCAAACTGTTCATTCAGGCTGAAATCGACGGTGTTGTCGAAATCACCAAGATCAGCTCGGAAACCCGCATCCATCTGATCAGTGAAGACATTGAACTGATCAAATATGCCACTCTGGCTCGTGCCGCGGTAAACCGCGAAACTGACGAAGTTATCGCCGAAAGCGGCACCGAAATCGATGACGACCTGTTTGCCATTATCGATGAAAACCGCGCCGCCGTGCGTGAAGTCTACATCGTGAAAGGTGAGCAGAAGGCTGTTAACGTCATTGGCGAAGACGACATGAAGGTTCAGTATCCGGTTCCGCGTGGTGCTACCATCAATGTCGACAACGGTCAGGTTGTCAAGGCCGGCGACAAGCTGGTGAGCGACATCGAGCCGATGACCAGCGAAATTTCGGGTAAGGTCAACTATATCTACGGCTACAACAAGATCATCTGCGAAGAAATCATCGAGAAGGTTCTTGTATACAGCGGCGTGGAATTCAGTTACCCGGCATCTCTCAGCCTCAAGTTCCCGCCGACCGTAGTAAAAGATGGTGAACTCACCGTCACGCCGATTCCATTCGAAACCTATACTCAGGTAGAAGACAGCGACGGCGCCGGAATCAGAATCTGCCAGAAGGTGCTGCGAGAAAAGAAATACGCGATTACCAAGGAAATGGTTTCCAGTGGCGCGCTGGTCGTCAATGACGGTCAGGAAGTCAAGGAAGGCCAGGTTATTGCTGTTCTCAAGGCAGCCAACAAGGGTGTTGTTCTGCTCGACCACGATTCTTCAAAAGAAGGCAAAGTCAAGAGCACCATCAAGAGCATCATCGTACAGCCAGGTGAATCGCATCAGATTCTCGATGGCGCTGAGCTCAGAGTGGAAGACGGAGCCAAGGTCAAGAAAGGTGAGATCCTCGCCAAGTGGGGTGCCTCAGCCAGAAAGACCACCGACATCATTCAGGGTCTGCCGCGCGTTGCCGAACTGTTCGAAGTGCGCCGCCCCAAGAAAGAAGCCGTTATCGCCGAAGAATCTGGCGTCGTGCATGTTGCCGGCAACACCGTCAGCATTCAGGACTACAAGACCGGCATTGAAAAGCCTGTTCGACTGGCCTTCGGGGCCTCTGGTCTCGTGGTCCATGACGGCGAATACGTCGAAGCCGGTGATGTTCTCACTGACGGCAAAGTATTCTCCAAGAAGCTGGTCAAGGTCGTCGGTCTGCCGATCGTTCGCCGCTACCTGATGGACGAAATCCAGCGCGTTTACCGCGATCAGGGCGTCAGCATCAACGACAAGCATATCGAAATCATTGTTCGCCAGATGTTGCGCAAGGTTGTTATCACCGAATCTGGTGACTCTGAATTCCTGCAGAACGAATCAGTCCATGTCAGACGCTTCGAAGAACGCGTTAACAAACTGATCGAAAAGGGCAAACGCCCGCCGGCAGGTGTTCCGATGATCCAGGGTATCACCAAGGCTTCGTTGACCACCGACAGCTTCATTTCAGCCGCTTCGTTCCAGGAAACCACCCGTGTTCTGACCAAGGCTGCAATCAAGTCGAAGGTAGATTATCTCAAGGGTCTGAAGGAAAATCTGATTATTGGTAAGCTGATTCCAGCCGGAACTGGCCTGTCGATAAGCAAGAACATCAACTTCAGGAACCTGCCGATCGAAGTAGAGCCTGTCAGCAGCGATGAAACCGCCGAACTTTTCCAGAATCCGGCCGACAATGGCGAATCTGAAAAACTCGACGAACTCGAAAAAGAACTTTTCCTGGAATCTCCAGAAAAAAAATAATCCTGACTTAACAAGGTTACAAAGTCGCCCCGGCAACGGGGCGACTTTTGTGTACACAATATTTTCATCGTCAGCGTCGGAATAATGCAACGATTGACACAGATATTTTGTGATATTTGCTCATGCATCGAAAAGTGGATCCTGCGAATTCGCACGCTTTCGCTAAAGCTTTGGCGCGACTGCGCGCAGACTGACCGAAAAAGAGTTGTTTTCATCCTGCGCTCAGTCGCAGGATTCAGGCCTGTCTTCTTATCTGGAATTGCTTTGTACGCAAAAAGGCTGTTGACAAGGTTGTAAACATGTGATAAGATCAAATTCCACCTCTCTGCATCAGGTGGGGATTTTGCAGTTTGTAAAATCAAATTCGTAAAGGAAGGTGTTGTCGTGCCTACTATTAATCAATTAATCAGAAAGGCCAGACAGGCGGTTAAGTACAAATCCAACTCGCCGGCGCTCGATAGCTGCCCGCAGCGACGTGGTGTATGTACTGTGGTTAAAACCACTACACCGAAGAAACCGAACTCGGCTCTTCGCAAAATCGCCCGTATCAGGCTGACTAACAAGATTGAGGTAACCGCCTACATTCCCGGCATCGGTCATAACCTGCAGGAGCATTCAGTTGTAATGATCCGCGGCGGCCGCGTCAAGGATCTGCCCGGCGTTCGTTACCACATCATCCGCGGAGCACTGGATTGCGCTGGCGTAGCCAACCGCATGCAGTCTCGCTCTAAGTATGGTGCCAAACGGCCCAAGAAATAAGGAGATTTAATTCATGCCACGACGTGGTCACGTATCGAAAAGAGAATTGACTCCTGATTCAGTTTACAACTCAAAGCTGGTCACCCGTTTCATCAATAACCTGATGATGTGTGGCAAAAAGAGCATCGGCAGCCGCATATTCTATGATGCGATTGAAATGCTCAGCAAGAAAAGAAAAGACGACAATGCGCTCGAACTTTTCAAAAAGGTTGTAGACAGCGCCAAGCCGATCGTTGAAGTTCGCAGCAAACGTGTTGGTGGTGCTAACTATCAGGTTCCGATCGAAGTTAAAGCCGATCGCGCAGTAGCTCTGGCTTTCCGCTGGATCCTCAAGCATTCACGTGCCAGAAAAGAAAAATCAATGGCTGACCGTCTGTCAGGAGAATTCGACGATATTCTCAACAACACCGGCGCAACCATGAAGAAGCGCGACGAAGTACACAGAATGGCCGATGCCAACAAGGCATTTGCACACTTCCGGGTTTGATGAATTTTTGTGTATAATCGTTTGCACTGAAGGAATCCATTAAATGACGACCCTCGAAACAATCAGTAAGATCAGAAACATCGGAATCGTGGCCCATATCGATGCAGGTAAGACCACGACCACCGAGCGCATTCTGTATTACACTGGCAAAGCCTACAAAATGGGTGAAGTTCACGAGGGAACCGCAGTCATGGACTGGATGGTCCAGGAGCAGGAGCGTGGAATCACAATTACCAGTGCGGCGACCAAATGCCATTGGCGTGATTGTGACATCAACATTATAGACACGCCCGGGCACGTGGATTTTACTGCCGAAGTCGAACGCTCATTGCGAGTTTTAGACGGTGCAGTAGTGGTTTTCTGTGCGGTTGCAGGTGTTCAGCCACAGTCCGAAACTGTCTGGCGCCAGGCCAATCGCTACAAGGTTCCCAGAGTTGCTTTCGTCAACAAAATGGACAGAACCGGTGCAAGTTTTGACCGCGTCGTGCAGCAAATTGCTGATCGACTTGGTTCAAAGCCCCTGCCGATCGTTCTTCCGGTTGGTGCCGAAGATAGTTTTGTTGGTCACATCGACCTGCTCACCATGCAGGAACACGTCTGGGACGAAGAATCCCAGAAGAAACTCGGTGCCGAATTCAAAACTGTCGATGTTCCGGTCGAGTATCTCGAAAAGGCTAAGGCCGCCCGTGATGCCATGATCGAAATGCTTTCGGCTTATAATGACGAAATTCTCGAGCTTTACCTTGAAGAAAAAGAGATTTCTCTCGAACTTCTACAGAAAACTCTCCGTCAGGCTACTATCGACAATAAGGTGGTGCCGGTGCTCTGTGGTTCAAGTCTTCGCAACAAGGGTGTCCAGGACCTCCTTGACGCTGTTACCTGGTATCTTCCTTCGCCGCTCGATATTCCGCCGACCATGGCCTATAAGCCCGAGACCCACGAAGAAGTGGCGATCAAGGCTGACCCGGCAGGTGAATTCGCGGCTCTTGTCTTCAAGATTGCAACCGATTCTCACGTCGGTAAGCTCGCTTACCTGAGAATTTATTCCGGAAGCATTGAATCAGGCAAAGTGGTTTATAACATGACCCGTGAGGGCCGCAAGGAAAGAATCGGCAGACTGCTGCAGATGCATGCCAATCAGCGCCAGGATATTCCAGTCGTTGCTGCAGGTGATATCGTAGCTGCTGTCGGTCTGAAAAACATTGGCACCGGTGATACTCTTACCAGTGTAACTGGCCAGCCGACCCTCGAAAAAATCACTTTCCCCGAAACAGTCATTTCTGTTGCCATCGAACCGAAAACTCAAGGCGACCTCGCGAAACTGACTGAAGTGCTTGACGCACTGATGAACGAAGACCCGACCTTCAAGGCCAAGATCGATTCTGAAACTGGCGAAACCCTGATTTCAGGCATGGGCGAGTTGCATCTCGAAGTAATCGTCGATCGCATAATCCGCGAATTCAACGTAAAAGCTTCGGTTGGCAAACCGCAGGTAGCCTACAAAGAAGGCATCACTGCTGCTGGCAGGGGCGAAAGCACCTACGAAAAGCAGATCGGTGGCAAGAACCAGTTCGCTCAGGTATCACTTACCGTCGAGTCGCTCGAAAGAGGGCAGGGTTTCAAGTTCGTTAACAAACTGCCGGAAGGCAGTCTGCCGAAGCCATTTCTGGCAGCTATCGAAAAAGGTTGCCAGGACTCAATGAATGATGGTATCCTAGCAGGCTTCCCGGTGGTAGATGTGCTGGTTCGACTTGATGGAGCAACGTTTCGCGAAGGCGAAAGCAATGATATCGCTTTTAAAATCGCGACTTACGAAGCTATGAAAGCAGCCATGCGCAACGCCAGACCAGTTCTTCTCGAGCCTTTCATGAAGGTCGAGATCGAGACTCCCGAAAGTTATGTCGGCGATATCATTGGTAACATGAATTCACGGCGCGGTAAGGTAATCAACATGGAAATGCGCGAAGATGTCAGAGTAATCGACTGTCATGCTCCGCTTTCCGACATGTTCGGTTATTCAACCCAGCTGCGATCGCTCTCGCAGGGGCGCGCCACCTTCACCATGGAGCTGTTGCACTATGATGAAGTTCCTAAATCGGTAACTGAACGTATACTTGGCGTGTCTGGTTACAGCCAGCCGCCGCAGCAAATGACAGCGGGCGATAACTGATCGTCGCGGTCAATTTCTTACCAAGATCCAGAAAAGGAGTTTGTAATGGCTAAGCAGAAGATGCGGTTGTCTCTGAAGGCTTTTGATCATCGTCTTCTCGACCAGTCAGTGGCCAGAATCTGTGACACCGTAAAACGTACTGGAACCAAAATTTCCGGCCCGATCCCGATGCCGACCGAGCTGAGAAAATATACGGTTCTGCGCTCTCCCTTCGTTAACAAGGATGCACGCGAACAGTTCGAAATGAGAATTCACAAACGCAACATCGATTTGTACAACCCGTCAAGTCAGACCGTTGATTCTCTGATGAACATGGACCTTCCCTCCGGCGTCAACATCGAAATCAAGATGTTGTAATCGGAAGGAAATCAGGAGGAAATAATAATGGGCGTTAAGGCAATATTGGGTACCAAAGTTGGTATGACCCAGATTTTTACAGACGATGGCAACGTGGTTCCTGTAACCGTTATCAGCGCAGGTCCCTGCACGATCATCCGCAAGGGTGACAGCAGCGTACAGGTCGGATATCGCGAAATCAGACCCGAAGCAGTCAAGAGACTGCTCAACAAGCCTCTGCGCATGAGCTTTGAAAAAGCCGGTGTTAAACCGTTCCGTTTTGTAAGAAGCTTGCCCGCTGACGAACTTGAAGGCATTGAGCCGAATACCGAAATCAATGTTTCAATGTTTAAAGAAGGTGACCAGGTAAGTGTCACTGGAACCAGCAAGGGTAAAGGTTTTTCCGGCGCTATGGAACGTCATAACTTCAATGGCCAGCAGACAACGCATGGTCAGTCTGACAGAGCACGCGCGACCGGTTCCATGGGTTCTGGTACCAACGCTTCTCGCACCTGGAAGGGCAAGAAGCTTCCTGGTCAGATGGGAAATGTTCGCAAGACCGTCAAAGGTCTGAAGATCGTTAAGGTTGACGAGCAGAAAAATCTTCTGCTGGTGAAGGGTTCCATCCCTGGAGCCGCGAACGGTCTGGTTATTATCAGGCGTCAGGCTTAAGGAACGGAGGAAATCATGGAAACCAAAATTTATAAAATGAATGGAACCGCCAGCGGTTCAGTTAATCTTGATGAAAGAGTTTTTGCTGTTAAGGCACATCCTCAGACCATCAACGACGTAGTCAAATCTCAGCTCAACAACGAACGTCAGGGTACCGTTTCGACCAAGACCAGAAGCGAAGTCAGCGGCACCACCAAGAAGATGTTCAAACAGAAAGGCACTGCCCGCGCGAGAAAGGGCGACATCAAGTCACCACTGCATCCAGGTGGCGGTATCGCCTTCGGGCCTCATCAGAGAATTTATGATCAGCGCCCGCCCAAGAAGGTTGTTGACCGCGCCATCGTTGGTGTTCTCACCGAACTCGCCAATGCCGGCACCGTTCGCGTCGTCGAAAATCTCGAATTCGCCAGCGGCAAAACCAAAGATGTAAGAATTTTCCTTGAATCACACAAGCTCAACAAGGTGCTTTTCGTGGTTCCCGAAATTTCTGAAAACACCAGACGTGCCACATCGAATCTGCACAACGTTAAAGTTGTCACTCCGATGAATGTAAACGTCGTCGATCTGCTCAAGTTTGGCAATGTAGCCATCAACGACAAGGCAGTCAAAATGCTCGAGGAGGTACTCGTAAAATGAACGCACCTCAGGATATCATCATTCAGCCGATAGTTTCTGAAAAGAGCTATGATCGCATGAGCGAAGGCATTTATCAGTTCAAGGTCGCCAAGAGTGCTAACAAGCACCAGATCAAAGACGCTATCGAAGCTCTTTTCAAGGTTACCGTGAACAAGGTGAACACCGTTACCGTCGTCAGAAAGCCCAAGCGCCGCGGCGTTTTCCATGGTTTTACTTCCTCATGGAAGAAAGCCATCGTTACCCTCAAAGAAGGCGATTCAATAGCGTTCTTTGAAGGAATTGCCTGAGTGCAGGAATAGGAGAAAGTCATGAGTATCAAAAGTTATCAGCCAACAACGCCTTCCCGCCGCTTTATGACCGGCCTGGGTTTTGAAGACGTTACCACCGATACCCCTCACAAGCCACTGTGCGAATGGATCAAAACCAGTGCTGGTCGCAACCATCACGGTCATGTCACCCATCGTCATCGTGGCGGCGGCGCCCGCAGGCTGTATCGCATTATCGACTTCAAGCGCGATAAAGACGGCATTCCCGGCACTATCGCTACGATCGAATACGATCCCAACCGCACCTGCCGCATCGCTCTCGTTCACTATCGCGATGGCGAAAAGCGCTACATTCTTGCTCACGAAGGCATCAAGGTCGGCGACGTTATCGAAAGCGGCCCGCACGCTGACATTCTTCCCGGCAACTGCCTGCCTCTCAAGAACATTCCGCTGGGTTCAACCATTCACAATATCGAAATGAAGCCAGGCAAAGGTGCCCAGATCGCCAGATCAGCCGGTGCCAGCGCTCAGCTCGTCGGTAAAGAAGGCAAATACGCCCAGATCAATATGCCCTCGGGCGAAATGAGAATGATCCTTATCGATTGTCGCGCCACCATGGGCAAGATCGGTAACTCAGATCACATGAACGTTACCATCGGTAAGGCCGGACGCAACAGATGGAAGGGCCAGCGCCCCTACGTCAGAGGTTCTGCAATGAATCCGTGCGATCACCCGCACGGTGGTGGTGAAGCTCGCGCCAGCCGCGGCCGCACTCCTGTATCTCTCTGGGGCAAGCCTGCTCAGGGCTACAAGACCAGAAAGAAAAAGAACCAGTCCAGCAAATACATCATTTCGCGCTGCAAGAAGTAAGGGAGATTATCAATGGCTAAAAAAGCTCCATTTGTTTGTGTAAGACTGCTCAAGAGAGTTCAGGAAATGAACCAGGCTGGCGAAAAGCGCCAGCTCAAGACCTGGTCCAGATCCTCAACCGTATATCCGGAAATGGTCGGTCACACCATCGCCGTTCATAATGGTAAGAAACACGTGCCTGTTTTCATCACTGAGAACATGGTAGGGCATAAGCTGGGCGAATTCGCAGCGACGAGAACCTTTAAGGCTCACGCCGGCGAAAAAGCCGTAAAGCTTAAATAAGTGAAGGAGAAATAGAATGTTACGACTCGTTGGTGTAACCATTCCTGATGATGTTGATCTGTTCAATGGCCTGCGCATGATCAAAGGCCTTGACACCAAGAACAGCCGCGCTAAGATCGAAACCATTCTGACCAAAGCCGGCCTCTATAACCGCCAGCTGCAGCCGAACGGCAAACTTGAAAAAGTTTACCCTAAGGTTGGCTCACTGAGCTGGAAAGATAAAGCCAGACTTATCGACGTGCTCGAAATGCCTCGCGCCGTGCTGAAGAACATCGGCTCCAGCCCGAAGAAGCTCAGACTCATCGCTGACGCTATTCGCGGTAAAGGTGTTGATGAAGCTCTGTCTATTCTTCAGTTCATGCAGAAGGGCGAAGCTCCGACTCTGCTCAAACTTCTCAAATCAGCTATTGCCAATGCCGGCAGCA
>JAKJFO010000158.1 GCA_022704885.1 Candidatus Rifleibacteriota bacterium
CGGGAAGATCGGCAAGGGTAAGTCGGCGAATCGGGCGTTCTCTGGTAGACATCTTGAGCTTAAAAGAAGGCAGTCGTGGCTGAAAAACACCCTTCTCAACTGTAATCAGACAGGGATAGCTGATTCGCACGACTTCAATGGTGTCGGGCATGTCCATTTCGACGGTTATGCCTTTTTCGTCAGAATCGACGATACGGCGCACCCAGGCGACATGAGGAATATCAAGGAACTCGGCAATTTCCGGGCCAACCTGGGCAGTATCACCATCTGTCGTCTGCTGCCCGCAGATAATCACATCTGGTATGCCAAGAGAGAGAATTCCCTGTGACAGCGCATAGGCCGTCGCCAACACATCGGCGCCGGCAAAATTGCGATCACTCAACAGCACTCCTTCGTCAACGCCGAGCATATAACTCTCGCGAATGGCGGCCTCGGTCTGTTGTGGGCCCATGCTTATCGCACAAACATTCGCCTGATGCTTTTCCTTAAGCTTTACTGCGGTTTCGATGGCATAGAGATCGAACGGGTTGACCTTGCTGTCGATTCCGCTGCGTTTGAGCGTCATGGTTTCGGGATCGATATCGACCTTTGTAGTATCGGGAACCTGTTTGATGCAGACATATATTTTCATGCCGGTATTTTACACCAGACTCTTCACAAAAAACTACAGGTTAAAAGCAAAAGACGGGGGGTGTTAAAAAATTTGCAGAGGCTTGATAAAAATTCATCGGTTTTTTGCAAATGCACAAAACTGATGACCAAAATTTGCACAACACATATCTGCCAAAGGGCATTATCAAGACGTCACCGGCCAAGGGCAAGCCTCATGGCACGCTTTTTGCTTAAACGATCGTGCTGTTTACTGACACGAAGTATGAGGAACAGAGTATGACGAGGTATCAGAACAGCCAGGCGGGTCGGCAACCCCGCTCAGAAGATGCCAAAATCACTATTAAGGGAGTTTGAGACAACTATGAAACGCAAATACTCAAAAGTTCTTTCAGTTATTCTTCTCTGTTCCTTCGTTTTTTCGTGTTTTACCCAGGTTTATGCCGGTGAAGGCAGCTGCAACGCTATAAATCGCGCTTATACCGATCTCAATACTGCTTACAATATAGTTAACAGCGGCAGCTTTTATACTGAAATGCAGAATGCCCGACCTTTCCTCAGCCATGCTGAGAAACTGCTGAAAAGAAACGCCTGCTCCAGCTTCAATGTTCGTAAGATAACACGCGTAATCGACAAGGCCAAAAGTGAAATCCTCTGGAACAATAGAAATGAAGCCCTTGGCCACATCGGCTGCGCCATGCGCATGGTTGAAGGCATGGGCAACTCAAGCAATCAGGGCACTCAGAACTATAACAGTGGTCATAGCAACGGTTCGGCTGTCGGCGCCATCATCGCAGCTCCGATAGCCATCGGTCTCGGAGCCCTCTTCGCAGGCCTCTTCAGCGGCAACTGGGGATATATCCGCACCCGCGTTTCGCCGCCACGCCTGCCGACCTCTGTAATACCGGTCAGATAATATCAATGTCATTCTAACTGTTGAGATTACCCTCTCTACAGATCAGTAACTGAAACCATCCCGAGAATTACCCGACAACCTGCCGGTCCATGTGCCGGCAGGTTTGTTTTTGCAGCAAAACACGCAAAAAGACAACTTTGGTTGTATATGCGGCATGACTGACACATTGATTGGCGTCGGTAAAAAATAAAACTCTGCAACCATCATGCTTTTGCCAAATAGACTAAACTGGCATGCGTATTGCTGTTATATTTATGGCAAAAGGTGGTGATAAAGCCGCCTGCAATGCGACGATATCGTACTCGTCCTGGTCATACACGGCCTCTGCCCACGCCAGACCGGCATCCCGGCAGCCTGGGCTCATGGCACGCAGTCGACCGGTCAGACCTATGATGTCGGCTCCTTAACTGCGCGTCGAACCGGTTGCATACGGTTCGGCAGATGAGTCAACTCACGAAAGGAGTCCATCATGTACAAGATTCAATTCATCGGTGTCGGCAGTGCCTTCACCACGCGGGACTACTACCAGTCGAATGCCCTGGTCATTGCCGGTTCGGGGAAAAAGCTGTTGATCGACTGTGGCAGCCATGCCCAGTTCGCGCTTGAAGAGCTTGGCATCAACAATTCCAACATCGGCAGAGAGATCGACGGCGTCTATATCTCGCACCTGCATGCCGACCACATTGGCTCGATGGAGTGGCTGGCGCTGGTGACCTACTTCAATCCCGGATTCAAGCGCCCGAAGCTGTTCGGAATTCAATCACTGATGTCAGACCTGTGGAATAAAAGCCTGCGCGGCGGCCTCGAAACCCTTGAGGGCAAGATCGCCAATCTGACCGACTACTTCGAGTGCCACCCGGTGCGTATCAACAACTCGTTCGTCTGGGAAAATATCCGCTTCACACCAGTGCAGACCGTTCACGTCGTCAGCGGCATGCAGATTCAGCACAGCTATGGCCTGATCATTCAGGAAATCGGCAGCGACTACAAGGTCTTTTTGACCACCGACACGCAGTTCGCCCCGTATCAGATGCGCAAATTCTACGAACAATGCGACCTCATTCTGCACGACTGCGAAACAGCTCCGTTCAAATCAGGAGTTCATGCGCATTACGATGATCTGAACACTTTACCCGAGCATATCAAGGCAAAAATGTGGCTCTATCACTACCAGCCTAACCCACAGCAGAACAGTGCCACCGACGGGTTCCTCGGCTTTATTGTCAAGGCTCAGATTCTGGTCATTGAAGACAAACACTCTGGCGAAACGCCGCAACAAGAATCAGCCGGGCAGTAATCAGTTCTTTTTCAAAGTTTGAGAAACCTGCCTGTCTTCTAGTAATGCTACTGGCAGCTATCTTGCCAGCAACTATGGCAGGGGAGCGCAAAACTCCCCTGCCCTTTTATTTTGTCGAATATTGGATTATCATCTCTTTGCAAGGTTTTTAAAACGCTATGATCCTGCAGCGAGGAGATAAATGACAAGCGCGAACCACAGAATTAATCTGCTCAAAAATTCCCTGTTGAACAAAGGAACGGCGTTTACGCATGCCGAGAGAGAGAAGCATGGCCTGCGCGGGCTGCTGCCGCCGCGAGTAGAAATCATCTCTGAACAAGCGACCAGAGCGTACAGTCAGTACAGAGCAATCACTGGTGATCTTGAGAAAAATCTTTTTCTCAACCAGCTTTTTTCGGTTAACGTCACACTGTTCTATTATCTGGTAAGCAACCATCTTGAAGAGATGCTGCCGATAGTCTACACGCCCACCATCGGTGATGCGGTCAAACGGTTCAGCCGCAATTTCATGCAGCAGAACGGCCTTGTCATCTCTTTGGCCGACCGCGACCACATCGACGAGATACTGGCGACAACAGACCCCGAACAGCTCGACATCGCTGTTGTGACTGACGGCGAAGGCATCCTGGGAATCGGCGACTGGGGCATCGGCGGGCTGAACATTGCCATCGGCAAGCTCATGGTTTATACGCTGTGCGGCGGCATCAACCCGCGACGCACTTTGCCGGTACAACTCGATGTCGGCACCAATAACGAAGAACTGCTGGCCGACCCGCTTTATCTGGGTCTGCGCCAACCGCGCGCGCGCGGGCAGGAATACTTCAACTTCATCGATGAATTTGTTGCAGCTTTCAAGAAGCGCTTTCCCCGCTCTTTTCTACACTGGGAAGACTTCGGCAGAGATACTGCCCGTCTCGTGCTCGATCGCTATCGCGAGACGCATCAATCTTTCAATGACGACATTCAGGGAACCGGCGCGGTTGCTCTTGCTGCGGTGCTGGCCGGAATCACGCGCTCTGGCTTGCCGGCTGAGCATCACAGATTCTGCATTTTTGGAGCAGGAACCGCCGGCTGTGGCATAGCCGACCAGATAAGCCTGGCATTGGCACAATCAGAAAGCGTTGATCTTGCCAAGGTTCGCCAACGTTTTTACATGATCGATCGTGACGGCCTGTTAACCGAAAATTCGCGCGATCTGATGCAGTTTCAGAAGCCTTATGCAGTTGCAGCTGAAAAATTGCATGGCTGGAACAACAGTAAGCCTGACAGCATAACTCTGGCCGATGTCGTTAATAACGCCCGGCCAACTGTGCTTATCGGCTGTTCTGCGCAAACCGGGGCCTTTACTGATGATATTCTTGCGGAAATGGCAAAAAACTGCCAGCACCCTATAGTCATGCCTCTTTCAAACCCAACCTCAAAGGCAGAAGCCACGCCCGAGCGCATAATGAAAGCAACCGAAGGCAGGGCACTTATTGCCACCGGCAGCCCCTTTGCTCCGGTAAGCTGGCAGAGTAAACAGCTCAGAGTTTCACAGTGTAACAATGCTCTGGTTTTTCCAGGAATCGGGTTGGGAATGTTGATTTCTCAGGCCAGTCAACTGACAGACTCCATGTTGCTTGCTGCCAGCGCAGCGGTTTCTCGTTTCACATCAGCGGTCGGTGAAAGCAGCAGCCTTCTGCCAGACTTTTCCAGCATACTTGCAATCAGCAAAGCTGTAGCCATTGCAGTTGCCGAAGAAGCCGCAATGGCTGGCAAAGCCGTCAGAAAAACAACCGATCAGCTTGAAGCCTCTTATAAAAACCACGCATGGACGCCTGCCTATCAACAGACCGCATAAATTCCTCTGGCAATAGAAATCTTAAAGTATTACTTTTTTTTGTTATTTTGTTTTTAACCTTTGCGTATTAGTTGTAGAATTCATTCATTGATTTCAGGAGAATTATTATGAAAAAGTGCAAAATGTTATCACTGGTTCTGATGATGTGCGCGTCGTTTTTCATGACCGGCTGCGACGCACAGCAGATACTGAATGTAATCGAAAATGTTGCCAAAGGCGTTCAGCAGGCTATGCCTGCAATACGTGATGCGGTAAACACTTTTCAAAACGCGTTCAACAATAATAATACTGCAGCCAATGACAACCAGAATGCAACAAACAACAACGCTGCCGAAACCAATGCCACCAACCAGGCCAATGTTAACGTAACCAACCCGGACCAGGAAGACATCGCGGGACAGAACACCACCAACACCAATACCGCCAACACCAACAACACTCAGACAAACAATACGACCAATACCAATGCAAGTCAGGCAGAAGCGGCCCTTGCCGACTACAAAGGTGGGAAGCTGGCTCCCAGCGAATTTGCCAAGCTGTTTGGTCCGGTTGCGCGTGAAGCCAGCAAGAAAAGCGGAGTTCCGGCCTCGATCATCATGGCTCAGGCTGCTCTCGAAACCGGCTGGGGCGGTTCTGCCATTGGCGATGCCAAAAACCTGTTCGGCATCAAAGGAACCGGCCCAGCCGGCTCGATTACAATGCCAACCAAAGAATTCATAAATGGGCGCATGGTAACTGTTCAGGGTAAGTTCCGCAAATACAACTCATGGCAGGAATCGATCGAAGATCACAGCAAACTGCTGACCAGCGCCAGCCGCTATGCAAAGTGCATGGCCGTTCGTAACGACCCCGACCAGTTTGCCCGCGAATTGCAGAAGGCAGGCTACGCAACCGACCCGCAGTATGCCAACAAGCTTATCAGCATTATGAAGTCGAACAATTTTTACCAGTATAACAACTGATCTATTTTGAGGAGAATCATTATGAAAAAAGTCATTTACACAATCTTCGCCATGGTATTGATGCCTCTCAGCCTGTTTGCCGGCCTGGCTGTTCCCGGAGAAGCCAACCCGGTTCTCGCAACCGAAAAATTCGAACTCGATGGTCAGCAGATGACAGTCGAAAAGCGCATCGACAACATGAACCTCACCCTGCGTGTTCTCGACACAGATGGCAAGCAGATATTCACTTCAGAAACTCTCGGCAGCGAAGAAAAGCTTTTCGTCATCGACCGCGAAGCGGTCAGTCTTAAAGTGCGCGACCTGAACGGCGACAAGGTTCCTGAACTGATAGCGGCCGCTTTTTATGGCCCGAACGCCAGCGGCCTCTATATTTTTACTTACGATGCCGGGGCAAAGACCTTTAAGCCGATGCAGTTCGTACACACAGCGGCCGATCTAACCCGCGACTGCCTGGTTTCAGACATGCGTCAGGAAAACGGCGAAGATCTGATGTTTCTTTCTGATGACGTGGTCCGCGCTCTCGGCATGATTTATTCTGCCGAACCCGATGTCGAACCGGTTGCCGGTTTTTACTTCTACAAGCTTGCCGACGGCGCTTTCAAATTCATCGAAAGCAAGCCGGTTCCGGTAGACGAATAAGCACTTTTTCAACAAGCGCAGCCCTGCAGCAATGCAGGGCCTTTTCATTTTTGCAGCAACTGGCCGCTTATGCTATGATATCAGCATATTTGATTTTGAGGTGCAAATGATGCGTTATCTGCTGATAATAATGGTGTTTACAGCTGCTGTAGCTGGCGCCACTGAAATACCGATGCTGCCTTTCGAGCCCTTCGATGCCGGTCGCGAGTATCGCAGCAGCGATGTAACGACAAGCCGCGACGAACAGTTTCCCAATGACCCGTTTTTCGAAAAGCAGTGGCATCTTGAAAATCTCGGGCAGGCTGACGACAAGGGCAATATCGGCGAAGCCGGCTGCGATATCGCGATGCGCCAGGCCTGGAATCTCTGGAATCCAAAACAGGAAATCATACTCGCCATTCTCGATTCAGGGCTCGACCTCGAGCATGAAGACATCGACCCTTCTGTGCTCTGGGTCAATCCCGGTGAAAGCGGCGTTGACGCAGACGGAAACGATAAAGCAGGCAACGGCATCGACGACGATGGCAACGGCTATGTTGATGACGTTCACGGCTACAATTTTGTCAGAGATAACGGCATTGTACAGGACGACCAGTATCACGGCACTCATTGCGGCGCCATCATCTGCGCGCAGATGAACAACGGCACCGGCATTGCGGCTATAAATCCGCGCCTCAAGATCATGATCGTCAAAATTTTCGGCCTTGGTCAGACGCTCTACGCCAAAGATATCGCGCGCGCGGTGCGCTATGCTGTCGATAATGGCGCCAGAGTTCTTTCGAACAGCTACGGCACGCCTTCTTATACTCAGGAAATGCAAGATGCGGTCAGATACACCTTCGAAAAAGGCGCGTTGTTCGTCTGCGCATCGGGCAATTCGCGCAAGGATCTCGACAATCCCGAAGAAAAAGATTATCCGGCATGTTACGGCCAGCCAAACCAGCTGGTGGTAAGCGCTACCGACAACGCCGACTGGTCGCAGTTCGCCAACTTCGGGTCGATGGTTGAAATCGCCGCACCTGGCGCCAACATTTTTTCTCTGATGCCGAAAAACAGTTATCGTTCGTTTTCGGGCACCTCGCAGGCCTGCCCGATGGTGGCAGCCGCGGCAACCATGGTCTGGTCGCAAAATCCTGAATTCACCTGGCAGCAGGTCAAGCAGGTTCTGATCGATGGCGCCGACGAAGTTGCCGGGCTCGGTCGCTATGTAAAAAACGGCCGCCGGCTCAACCTCGCGAACTCGCTGCAGCAAAAAGCTGGACGCAGACTTCCCGCCCATGATTTCAGCAAATGGGTCACTGAAGAGCGTGCTATCGAATCATTGCACCCTTACAAGAATGACCAGCAAAGCGGCTTTGTCGTAGAAGTCCTGCAGGCACGCCGTTTTCGACTATTCTTCGAGCGCATGGAGATCGACCATCATGGTGATGTTCTGGCGATCAACAGCCCGGCCAGCGCCCGGACAATCGAAAAAATCAACAGCAATTTTTCCGGGATCTGGAGCGAAGTGATCGAAGGCACAAAAGCCGAGCTGGTTCTCACTGCTGATAAATACATGAATGCTTATGGCTTCAAGGTCAGCAAAATCCAGTATCTACCGAAGTAACAGGTCTTCTGACAGGCTCTGCAAAAGGAAGCTACTGGTCGAGCGGGCTTTTCACGCCAAGAATGTTTTTGCAGGCGACATGGGTGTAAATCATTGTTGTCTGCAGGTTGCTGTGCCCGAGGAGCTCCTGAATGGTTCTTATGTCGTAGCCATTCTCGAGAAGATGGGTTGCGAAGCTATGCCTGAGGGTATGAACCGAGGCCTGGCGATTGACGCCGGCAGCATCGACGGCGTTCTTGAAAGCTTTCTGCAGTGATCCTGGGTGGATATGATGGCGGCGAACCAATGTAGTTCGCGGATCGACCGATAGCGACCTCGCTGGAAAGAGCCAGAACCATGGCCATTCTTTGCCGGCGTTCGGGTATTTTCGCTCAAGCGCGCCGGGTAGAAAGACACCGGCAACATCTTTGGTTCTGTCCTGATCGTAGAATGCTCTGGCGAGTTTTATCTGTTCAGCTATTATGAGTTTAATGGATTCCGGCAGGACGGTTCTTCGGTCTTTATCGCCCTTTCCGGCTCTGACTATAATCATGCCACGTTCGATATCTACGTCTTTGATTCTAAGGCTGAGGCACTCACTCAGTCGAAGGCCGCAACCGTAGATGAGCATGGCCATGGTTCGGTTGTTTCCAGACATATTCCCGAAAATTTTCTGAATTTCGTCTCTGGCAAGCACTACCGGGAGCCTTCTTTTGTATGCTGCTTTTACGGCATCGAGTTCATGTTCTTCGAGTTCTTTTTTCATGACGGTTCGGTAGACGAAGACGAGTGCGTTGAGAGCCTGGTTTTGGGTTGCAGTAGAAACCTTTCTTTCAACGGCCAGATAACTTAGAAAAAGTTGCATGTCGTCGGTGGTGATCTGGTCTGGAGTCTTGCTTCCGACGAAACCGGTAAATGATCGCAGCCAGGCTACGTAAGCTTTTTCAGTATTGATTGCCAGATGCTTGCGTCGAAGAACTTTTCTGGTTTCTTCTTCTAATTTTTGCCATTCCGGGCTTTCAGCAGCTCTGCCGGAATTATTTTCAGAGTTTCCGTCGGCAAGGAAATATTTGTATAGTTTGAGGGCTTCTTCGGCCTGTTTCACCTGCCAGTCTTCATGGTTTCTGGCAAAGTCAGTGAGGAAATCCAGTTTCTGGTTGTCAGAGATCCTTTCTTCGAATGATGCATTGCAAAAATTGTAGCAACATTCGATCCATCGTAAAAAGTATGGTACAGACTTGTCGTGTACAGTTTTCTTGTTGATTATGAATCTGCGGAATTCTTCTAACATAACAAACCTCTCAACTTATACCACTACCACATAATACTGCCAATATATTATTATACCGAAAATATTGCAAAACTGTCGAGCAAAACCAGCATATTTTCATTTGACTCCTACCTATTCTTGAATCTATCATATCAGAATGTATAATAGGTATAAAAATAGCTGTTAAACTATGAAAAAGCAGGCCATAACAAACCAAACAGCAGACCAAATGAAAAAAACAAGGGGTCTGGTTGCGCTGACCGTGAGCCAGAAAGCTACTGTCACGGTCTTTTCTGATTTTCGGGGAGGCAAATCCCGCGCCAACGCTTTCTGGCGCAATAGTCTGATTCTTAATCAGGCCAGCCATGTTTTTTTGAGTTCAAAATGCACAGAATCTGTGCTAAAAACAAAGTGAAACAAAGAATTGAAGAGAATTATGAGGGCAAGTTTAACAAATGCGTCAACGCGGAAAAACCGGCCGG
>JAKJFO010000159.1:0-329 GCA_022704885.1 Candidatus Rifleibacteriota bacterium
CACATCGCCTTTGATGTAGGTAAGGCCATTGATTTCAACGGCACGACTGGTATCATGCGCTTTGGTGGGATTACCAAAATAGCGGCTGTATTTATTGGAGACATCGCGCCAGTCACCCCAGCCGTAAAGCGGAATGACGTTGTTGTAGTTTACTTCGTTGCGCCCGAAGGCTTCTTTGAAGTTGATATCGGTAAAATACTGAGCATGCGCCGGTTTCTGGTCGGGGTCGATAAGACGGTTCGCCAGTCGGCGATAGACCTCGGCCGGGTAGAGGTTAATCTGTTTGTCTTCGTATTCTTCGACCTTTCGAGTCTGCGAATGATAGAGCT
>JAKJFO010000159.1:426-9595 GCA_022704885.1 Candidatus Rifleibacteriota bacterium
CCGCCGCCGTTCCAGCCGGTCCAGCCAATGCCCATGTCAAGCCAGGGATGTTCGAGCTCATTGCGCATTTTCGTGAGCATAAGCCATTTCGGCAGATCGACTTTGACGCCTTCTTTCATGTAGACCTTACCGCCCTTGACGATGAAGCCCCATGGATCCCAGAAGTCGAAGGTTTCGATCTTGAAAGAGTCGTGCCGCGAGCGGTTGAGATAGAGACCGTGACTCGGAGCGACCATACCGACGGCATTCGTGTTCAGAGGCCCTTTGAGCAGCATCGCCTTAAGGGTCTTTTTAACTTCTATCTGCTTGCGGGTGCGCTGGAAAGAGCCGAGCGCGTTAACCGTAATGACGCCCTGGCGTGCGATTTCGCGCGGAACACCCTTGGCAACGAGGTCTTCGAATGCCTTGCGGTCAAGCTGCCAGGTCAGGCGCGCCTTGACCGAACCACCCTGCACCAGTGGAGCCACCGACGTGTTGCCTTCTGAGAGTCGCGAAAGATCAACATCGACACTGCCTTCATCCTGTTTGGTAATCAGGTTGTAAAAAGGATTATCAGGCGTATTCATCTGACTTTTGACCGTAAACAGGGTTTCTTCGACCCCGGCTTCGGCCAGCAGCAGCGAAACGGTCGCGTCAACATAGTTTTCGGAGAGGTAGACCTCGCCGCGCATGAAATAGATCATGCCGGAAACTATGATAGTGATCACAGCGATTGTACATATCGTAAAGAACAGGGCGATACCCGACTTGCGGTTCGTTTTGTTTCTCATAAAACCAGCTTCCTTACAAGAATCTGAGTACATTAATCATACCAGTATCCCAGCTATAACG
Organism: Candidatus Rifleibacteriota bacterium; assembly: GCA_022704885.1. The sequence continues at coordinate 1,258 of JAKJFO010000159.1, forward strand.
CAAGACTGAGAAGCCCGTGCAAATCTCCCTCGTGTTCAGGGTTTGGCTTGCAGCTCAAGCCGGCCACACGGCTTACTGTCACGTTCAGGAGCTCTTACCCAACAGGTCGAGGCGCAACAGCCAGCGTGGCTCGCCTTTTTGCGGATGATCAGAAAGCTCGGCCTTTTTGTAAAACCCGGCCTTTTCAATGTACAACTTTATTGCTGCCCGGTTGTCAGGGTTTACGGTCAGCTCGAGATAAGTCAGCCCGGCATCGACGGCCGATTTTACGAGATACTTAATCAAAATAGCACCAAGTCCTTTGCCGTGCTGCGAATTATCGACGGCAAAACCAAAAACAACTGCACCATCATCGTGGATGTTACGTAACAATACGGCTTCGGCGACCACACAATCTCCATCAAGCAGACAGAATACCGCGCCGCTGCGGGTGAACTGCGACAGATTGAAAACCGAGATACCATCGGTGCCGAACGCCTGCGCATCGATCTGCGCAATCTGTTTCAGAATCGCCCAGTCCTGCGGATCGGGCTTCAGCAGGCGATATTCACTCATTCCGCACCTTTGCCTGTTCCTGTTGTAGTGACTGCGGCGATACAGCTGAGGGCTTCATCGGCAAGCACAATCATGCTCATTTTACGATGACAGGGCAGCATCTTCTTCAGCTTGTGCGGCGAAGTATAACGTGCCAGAACCTGTCCCTCGCTGCTGATCAGCCCCAGCTGATCGAGATCGGTTCCGATCAGCACGCCGATTTCATGTGCGGTCATGAAGGCAGGACGACCGGTCAGTGTAACTTTGTACAGCTCGCCGCTACGCCGGTTCAAGACTGTAACATCTTCACTTTCGCATGCCACAAAAAGTGTTTCAAACTCGCGATTGTATTCTATCAGCGTAATCACACCCTCGAGCTGGTAGGAAAAGATGACTTCAAGATCGAGACTGTAGATAAGCACGCGGCCAGTGCCGTCGCCGCACAGAATGAATTCGCCGTTCGAGCTGAGATTGCAGCAGCTGATGCTGTTGTCAAATTCAATGCATTTCTCGATATCGCCTTCTGAAGTCAGAAGATACAAAGCCCTTTCAGAACGCAGCAAAAGCTTGTCGCCCACTACACTGAAACTCGTGATGCGCTCCTCGATATCGAGCTGATGAGAAAAATGGTCTGAAGACATATAAAACTTGCACTTGCCCAGGCTGTCGAGCAAAACCATGGCAGCGTCAGAAAAAAGATGAACGCGCTTGAACTGCCCGAAAAATTTGAAAATTTCGCTGCCCGACAGATCGAATCCCATGACACCCGCCGAAGTAACGACCACTGCCATATCTGCCTCTGAAGAAACCGCGAGGTCAATCACTCTGGTGCCACTCAACCGGTTGTTCCAAACCTCTTCGCCAAGATCGTTGATGCAAAACAGCTTTTCGCCGCCATCCCAGGCGAGGCAGTATTCAACTCCGTCCTGCCCTTTCCAGATATATACTTTTGACTGCTGCTCGTCACTGCCAACCAGATCGATGTTCCAGACCTTCATGAACGAAGCTTTATGCGTCGCCGGCAATGGTTTGGGAACCGCGTCTTTGAACACCACGCGATTACCGGCCTGACCGGTATTCTGGCCCAGCATGCCGATTTCGCCACGTTCAGTCGCGTAATAGATAGCAGAACCGTCAGCACTGATACATGCCTTGAGCAGTCGATCCGGCATGTGGTGCTCCCAGATTGGCAGACCGTTGCTGTCGAGTTTTACCAGCTGCCCGCCGGCACTGTAGGCCAGCGATTCGCCACTTTTTGAGGCGTATGAGACACCGGTGAGATCACTGCCGAAAGCCCCTTTCCAGATGCCCGAGCCGCGCAGCAGATTCATACAGAATATATGCCCACGAGCAGACAGAGCCAGGGCAACGTTGCCATCTGTGCTGAGAGAAATTGAGACGATCCGGTCAAGGCCCATGAAGGCGTCTAAGGGGCGACCTGCCTGGTTAACGGCCCCGAGGCCTTCACCGCGGTCATCCGCACAGGGAAAGGCCACACACTCGCCGCCGCCGGAAATGGCAAGGTCAGAAGGCCGTTTCATCAGATTGCGATACGCCCACATAACGCGCAAACTCCGATTGGTCCCGATTATTGCCGGATCAGAAGTAACAAAGCAGAACATCTCACCGCTGGCACTGATGCGACCGAGAACAGCCGGGAAAGGCCTTTTTCGCCAGAGAGTCGCTCCCTCCTGACCAAAAAGCACCGAGTGCTTGTCATTATCGACGGCAAGCACTTCGAGCGTGTCTGCCAGAGAAATGCTGACGAGATCATAGCCTGTTTTGCGATGCCAGAGCTCCTGCCCACTGTGGTTGAACAGACGCAGCTCACTGTCTTTGTCGTAGACGGCAAAGCTGTTATGGTCGCTGGTAAATTCGACCAGACGAAGGCCGGCAATCTGTATCTGCCATGCTTTCTGATAACTTGTCTGTTCAGTCTTCTCTGACATGCTACCCAATTTACTGTGTTTCAACGTTTATGCAAAGATACCATATGCCGCCCCTCAATTCGATTTATTTGTGCAGCAATCTTCTGGTATACTTTAAAAAAATCGTATACTTCGGAGTTGCCATGAAAAAGCGAAAAAACATTCTGCGAATACTCTTCGCCATTGTACTCCCCCTGGGAATCTACGCGACGGCAATGTCTCAGCTTGGCCCGACCATAGCGACCAATGGGGTCTGGCAGGGCGCAAGCTCCTTTCAGGTCGTTCAGGCAAAAATCGACGACAACCTCGAACGAGTGTGTCTTCCACGCATTGAATTCGACGACGAGATTGACCAGGAAATGCTAAAACAGACGATCAGAGAGGGAATCCCCACTCAGAATGCCGTATTTCAACTTTATCATGACGGCCTCGGCCGGCCCAAAAAAGAGAACGGCATGTATTACGCATCAGACGTTTTTCTTAAAGACCTGAAAATGACTTACACAGCTTATCTGCGTCGCGCCGGTTACAGATTCAAAGTCAGCCGTACCCCTGCCTACGAAGACAAGGAACTGCTGCGTGGCGTTTTATACAGCGACCATATCACCACCCGCATGGCCGAACTGGACAAGCAGGAAAAAGAGGATAAAGACAAGGATAACAAACCTGAAACACCGCGCAACATCTCAACGATGCGCGTTACCACGATCTATGATGTATTGCCCAAAGGTGTAATCCCTCCCCGTATCCGCAAGCAGCAGGAAGAAATCGCGCGTCGCATCGCCGAGCTCAAGAACCGGCCATACGAAACTGAAATCGTGCAGATCGATCCGTTGCGCTGGGCCACTGGCCGCATGGGTCTGATTCGTGAAGATGGCGTCATCAGCGGCGCCAACGTCGAAGGGCAAAAGCCAGAGCTTGTCATCCTGCCGCCAGAGCAACCCGGCTGGCTTACGCCAAAGATGATCGGCGAGCTCGACGGGCAACCCTGCGAATTCGTTCTGCACCGCTATGCCAACGGCCTTGAAGTGATTCAGAATTCGCGCTATCTGGTGCGCGACATCTATTTCAGCAAATGGAAACTGAGCTGGGAAGAATGGCTGGCGAAGCACGGTGTCAAATACGTCGAACCCGATCTGCTGCCCGATTTTGCCAGCGGCACCATTGCCCTGGAAGTCAAGCTGGTATCAGGCAAATTCAACAGTTTACGGGCACCGGTTCTCTGCGATATCGATTTTGCCAAATCGAGCAAACTGGTGGGTCTGAACGAATGTTTCAGAGTGTTTCCACCCGACCCGCGCCCCAACAACTTCGTGCAGTTCGCGAACAAGTTCAACGAGCTGTTCAAAGGCAAAGAAGCTGACGTCTCGATTCTCGTCTGCCCTGATGGCCAGCCTTACACCGAAATTGGTCAGCGCCGGGCAAGACGCATCTACTTTCCCGAGTTCAAGGCGACTCTCGACATGGTTCAGAATCAGGTACTGACCGGACAGCTCAGATAATTTGACTTGTACTGCAATGATGCAGTAGTTTTAGCAACAATCAAATCTGTGGAGGAAATGATGAACAACGCGATTTTTAAAATGGTTGCCCCTGCGAATGAACCTATTTACGGTTATCTGAAAGGTTCTAAAGAGGAAAAGGCGCTCACCGCCGAACTGCAGAGACAATCAGAAACTGTCATCGAAATTCCCCTGATTATCGACGGAAAAGAAGTCAAAACCGGCAAAATCGGTGAATTCAGAAATCCTTGTGATCACAAACAGGTTCTTGCGCGTTATCACATGGCGACCGAAAAAGAAGTTAAAATGGCAATCGACGCCGCCTGCAAAGCCCAGAAAAGTTGGGAAAACGTTCCCTGGCAGGACCGCGCCGCCATCGCCATGAAAATTGCACGCCTGCTCGCCGAAAAATACCGCTATCGCGTAAACGCGGCCACAATGCTGGGACAGGGCAAAAACATCTACCAGGCCGAGATCGACTCAGCCTGCGAAACTATTGATTTTTTGAGGTTCAACGCCAGTTTTATGGCACAGATTTATTCTGAACAGCCGAATTCTGACGTCGGCCAGATGAACCGCCTTGAATACCGGCCGCTCGAGGGTTTCGTATTTGCGGTTTCGCCATTCAACTTTACTGCCATCGCCTCGAACCTGAGCATGTCACCGGCGATCATGGGCAACGTCGTCGTCTGGAAACCAGCGACCACTGCGATTCTCTCTAACTATTACCTGATGCAGATATATAAGGAAGCCGGGCTGCCCGATGGCGTCATCAACTTTCTGCCCGGCTCTGGCGCTACCATCGGTGGCGCTGTGTTTGCCGACCCGCGTCTCGCCGGCATTCACTTCACCGGCTCGACCTGGACCTTCAACTCGCTATGGAACAGCATTTCACAAAATCTCGCCAACTACCGCTCATACCCCAAAATAGTTGGCGAAACCGGCGGCAAAGACTTTATCTTCATTCATGAATCAGCCGATATCGAAGCTGCCGCAGTCGGCATCGTCAGAGGTGCCTTCGAATTTCAGGGTCAGAAGTGCTCGGCATGTTCACGTGTCTATGCGCCGGCGTCAAAATGGCCCGATCTGAAAAACCGCATTCTCAACATACTCGCCGACATCAAAATGGGTGATGTGCGCGATTACAAAAACTTTGTCAATGCCGTAATCGACGAAAAATCATTCGATTCGATCATGGGCTACATCGAAAAGGCCAAAGCCGACAAGTCATGCAAAATTCTGGCCGGCGGCAAAGGCGACAAGTCGAAAGGCTACTTTATCGAGCCTACAGTGATTGAAAGCAGCGATCCGAATTCTTTGACCATGCGCGAAGAAATCTTTGGTCCGGTAGTAACCGTATATGTTTACGAAGACAGCAAATTCGAAGAGACCCTGCAGCGGTGCGATCAGACCTCGCCATACGCCCTGACCGGCGCCGTTTTCGCCCGCGACCGGCTGGCCGTTCTCAAAGCCTGCGAAATGCTCAAATACGCAGCCGGCAACTTTTACATCAATGACAAATGCTCAGGCGCCGTTGTCGGAATGCAGCCGTTCGGCGGCGCCCGCGGCTCGGGCACCAACGACAAGGCCGGCTGCATGCTCAACCTCATCCGCTGGACATCACCGCGCGCCATCAAAGAAAATTACATGCCGCCAACCGACTACAGCTATCCATACATGAAAGACTGAGACTAACGTAAAACCCCGCTGTCAGATACTGACAGCGGGGTTTTTGCCATTCTGAGATTATTTATACGCCAGACTGAGGCCCTCTTCTATGGCTTTCCAGAGGGTTTCGACGCCTTCGAGCCCCACTGAAATGCGCACCAGACCTTCGGTAATGCCGCGCTTGAGCCGATCAGCCTCAGGAACCGCGGCATGCGTCATCGACGCCGGATGCTGAAAATAGGTAACCGCACTGCCGAGACTGACCGCCAGTTCGCCCGGCGTCGTGTACGATGCAAAATAGTCCATCAGCCGACAGCCTGGCGTATAGCCGTCTTTGAGTTCCAGTGCGATCATGCCGCCGAACCGGCGCATCTGCCGTTTAGCCAGCTCATGATGAGGGTGCGAAAGCAAACCCGGGTAATACACATGATCGACCTTCGGATGTTTTTCGAGACGGCGGGCAAGTTCGAGAGCCGATTCGCACGCCCGCTCCATGCGCAGATGAAGTGTCTGCAGGCCCTGACTGTTCAGCCACGAATCGAAGGGGCTGGGCGTCGGCCCGAAGTTCGCTCATGAACTCGTAAGGCCCGATAACTACGCCAGCCACACTGGTCGAATGACCGTTGACATACTTGGTGAGGCTCTGAATGACGATATCGGCGCCAAGCCTGAATGGCTGCTGCAGATATGGAGTAGCGAAGGTATTGTCGACGACCAGCGGGATTCCGCGTGGCTGCGTCAGTCTGCTGATCGCTTCGATATCAGACAGGCGCAAAGTCGGATTATCGGGCGTTTCGAGAAATACCATGGCAACCTTCGGGTTTTCTTCGAGCGTCTTCTTGACCAGCGCAGTATCTGCTGTATCGATAAAATGCGTCTTGATGCCGAATTTGGCGAGAGTTCTAAAAAAGCTGTCAGTACAGCCATAGACGCTGCCACTGATGATTTCGTCGCCACTTTTTACAAGCGCCAGTGTCGTGCATGATATCGCACCCATGCCTGATGAACAGACAAGTGATGCGATTGTCGGTTTGCGTTCATCGGCGGCCAGCGCAGCATCGATTATATGCTGGCAGTCCAGCTGAAACAGTGCCTTTTCGAGATATTCGGTAGTAGGGTTGCCAAGTCGCGTGTAAATTCTGGCAAATGGCTTTTCACCGCTCTTGGAAACTCCCAGAAAACGGTCGGCACCATCTTTTACATTACGAAAACTGAAAGTAGATTTCTGCACTATCGAAGGCAGACCGATACCTACCCCGATCGAGCCAAAACGGTCAGCCGAAAGAAACTTGTCATCGGTACGGGCATACTTTTCCTTGCGCTCGACCCAGCCAGCAAACCATGAATGATCAGGCATTTCTCTACTCCTTCAATTATTCTTTTCCTGCAGTCTCCCAGTCTAGTAGTATTCGCGGTTCTGGTCAACCCATAGAAAGCCGCAATGATCTACAGCAAAAAAAGCTGGCAATTGGCTGCCTTAGAGAGTATTATCTCAACATCAAAATCAGGAAGGAGCGCTAAAGATGAACCAGGATATCGACGATCATGAACGTAAAAACAGGCAGATATCATCTTTCGACCCTTCTCGAAACACCGGTTCATAACGAAGCCGGCCGCCAATGCGGGCAGATAACTGATTTTACCCTCACCCTGCGAAAAAACTGGCCCTGCTTCGATCAGGCGGTAATCTTCGATTTCAACAGCAGTTGTCATCGACTGGCTGCCCGTAAATGCTTCAGGGAATTCTCGGCTGGAAGCTTCGTGCTAGCTACGCCGATCAACGATCTGCCGCTGCTGCCCGCAGATTTTAGCAAGCCAACCGCGACTCAGCTCTGGGATAAATCGGTAATCGACACCATCAATGTCCGAACCGTTCAGATAAACGATCTCGAAATACTTTTCGACGAGAGCGGCGAAATCTGGGTCAACGGCATCGACATCAGCTTCAGGGCCGCATTACGTCGATTGAAACTCGACAGACTTCTGGGCAGGCTTCTCGACCGCTTTGGCCTGGCCAGCAGCGGCGAAATCATCGAATGGGACAAAATTATCGGCTTTGGCGAAGAGTTTGAGGCTCTTACACCGGATGCCACCAGCGACAGCTTTCAAAACCTGCACCCGGCCGATCTTGCCGAGATGCTTGAAGATCTCGATGAGTCCGAACAGATCTCGATCATCGAAAACCTCGATGAAGATCTTGCCGCAGAAACGCTGGCCGAAACCGACGTCGAAACACAGCAACAGATCATTGAAAAACTCGACACCGAGACAGCTTCTGAAATTATCGAAGAAATGAATCCTGACGAAGCGGCCGATCTTCTGCAGGAACTCGACCAGGACCGCGCCCGCGAAATTCTCGAACACATGGATCTGGATGAGGCAAGCGATGTAAGAAAGCTGCTCGAACACGACGAATACACTGCCGGTGGTATCATGACCACCGAATACGCAGCGATCTTCGAAGATTTCACGGTTGCGCAGGCCTTTTCCCACCTGCGACTGGTCGCTGCCGACATCGAAATAATCTACTATCTTTATGTCATTGACAACGAAGAACGCCTCAAGGGAGTCGTGTCGATAAGAGATCTGCTGTCGGCCAATCCGTCGGAGCTTGTCACCGAGGTGATGGATGATGATCTGGTCTATGTTTATGCCAGCACTCCGCAGGAAGAAGTCGCCAATCTGATCAGCAAATATGACTACATG
>JAKJFO010000015.1 GCA_022704885.1 Candidatus Rifleibacteriota bacterium
GCTGAACTGTATACTGCCATTGATGAACATGCGAATGTCGTTGCGGGTTCTGGTAACGACAACTCTCTGATATGGACTGTTAACGGTATAGATGATTTCGTCCTGATAAAGTGTGTCTTCGGCATAGGTCGAAATGTGCCCGGCAAAGGCAAAACAGGTGCCCAGCAGCAGCATGCTCGAAACAGCCAGCGTAATCAGCCCCTGGCGGGCCACTATGCGTTCTCTGAATACGTATATCGCAGCAGTCGCTACCGCAACGTTCATGGTGCCGAAGGCCAGACTGGTTCTGATCAGGCCAAGATGTGGTACAAGAACGATCGGAAACAGCAGCGAGGCGAACAACGCGCCGGCATAGTCAGCTGTCATCACGTTCGACAGAACAATTTTCAGCGTGTTATGTTCTTTGACGATGCGCAAAATTATTGGCAGTTCAAGGCCGACCAGAGTGCCGATTGCTACCGAAACCAGAATCAGAATCGGCGTGTAATTCTCGATGTGGGTGAAAGCGAAAAACAGCATGATCGAGCTCATGCCGCCGACGACGCCGGTGAGCAGTTCGACGAGAATGAACCAGTCATGCAGTTTGCGGCTGATGAAGCGTGAAATAAAAGATCCCAGACCCATCGAACTGACGAAGATACCGATTACCAGAGAAAACTGATAAACCGAGTCGCCGACCAGGTAACTTGAAATGGTGCCGGCGAGCAGCTGGTAAACCAGCGCGCAGACAGAGATAAGAAATACCGCGAATAAAAGAAATACCTGCAATTTTATTACCAGTCGCTTCCGGGGGGAGTGTCGTATGAAGTTGTCCTGCTAGTTCTTTGTCTCACAATGGTTCAAGAATTCAATCTGAGAGTCTCCGCTTCTGCCGGGCTCTCGGCGGAATCTCATTCGCTACAACTCTCACCAGACGAGAGTATTATTGAGTAGCTATGGCTCTGTGTCAATGTTGCCTGGCTCGAAGTTTTCGCGCCTGAGAAACCCGCCTGCGCCCTTGTATGATTTTTTAATCATATGTGAATCCTTTGCCAATCAATCATGCAATTCAAATGTGACAGAGGACTAGAATGATTCCTGTAATCAGTTTTCAGTGCATGGCAGAGGCAATTATGATCGAAAGGCCAAGCATAACTGCACCAATGATGATGCCGAGAGAAGTATTCTGGTCGATTTCGATTTCTTTGCGCACCGAAAAGGGAGATACTTTGCAGATGATCCAGAAGGCGACCAGATACATGACAAGACCGATAATCGAATAAACGATGGTCGAAAGTATCGGGCCGGTAGAGAGTTCACTTAAAGCTGATTTGGGGTCCATTTTTTCTGTCTCCAGTTATTATTGTTCATTTGCCATGCATGAAACCGCGGTGAGTGCCGCGCATGCTGACGCTGCGTTCGCGCAGGTTCTTGTCGGCGTTGACCTGAGGCGGTTCGTAGAACCCCTCGGGGCGCATGAAATCGGTGGCGATTGCCAGCACCGTAATAGTGCTGAAAACAGCCGCAAACAGCAGTGCAAGTTTATTCATCAGTCATCATCCTCGTCTTCACCCCAGCGTTGTTTTTCAAAACGGTAGGTACGTATTAAATAGGGAGCTGCCAGAAGCAGCGAGATAAAGAACCAGGCAAGGGTGTGATGCCCGAGGCGCACGCCCTTGCGAATTTCGACACTGACAGCTCGCAGTGAAAAGTTTGGATCGGCAATGCTGGTTTCGCCGCGGTTTCCCTCGCCTTCGATATCGATTTTGTAATTGCCGGCTTCGGGAACTCTGAAATATACGGTTTCATAGCGGGAACCTTCTGACCAGCTTTCTCCACCCTCAACCCCGTGATAATAAGAAACTTCAGCTGGCATAACACAAAACTCTTCTGTTTCTGAGGCATTGACGACCCTGATATCGAAAAATGCCCAGGCATTGTCGAGGTGATTGGCGTAAACGGTTGCGCTGTAAAGAGTTCCGGGCGAATCGATGACGAACTCATCGGTTATACCACTGTCTTTAAACACTTCTTCGCCAAGATTAGCGTTGGCAACATAGACGCCCCCGCTTGAAGAGACGATAAAATACATCAGCAGGGCTATAACAGAGGCAATCAGCGAGCCATGTGCCATTGATTTGTAGAGGGGCGAGCAGTTGAGGGGCTGACAGGCAAAAACCGTAGACGGACTGATGCCCTCGATCTTGAAAGCTTCGCTGATTTCTTTGTAGCTGATGTATTCACCCCAGAAATACTCGATTTCAGCGGCGCGCGATTCGATCGAATAGAGTAAGGGCGGGCAGATGGCGTCGAGATATCTGATCGTTTCATTCTGCTTTGCCTGCCAGGTCAGTTCGCCTTCGACATAAGTCAGCTTCGCCGTAGCACATTCAAAGACCTTGAAAGTCTGGCCACGCACCTCGAATTTTGATTTGAGTGGCATGACTATTTCGACATCGGTTTCGGGCAAGTCTTTGACCTCGTGCATCAAAACCCAGTGCCCGTCTTCATAGCATAGATACACGTAACCATGCGTGTACGAAAACATGAGATATTCGAGCCAGCGGTAGACTTCACCGTCTTCGCGCTGCTCATACTGCAACACGCCGATGACGGTAAATTCAACATTTTTGAGCTTGCCGCGGGCGCCAATTGCAAGAGGCATGAAGGGACGCTTCTGATTGATAAAACGGTGCAGTACGGCGAACTCATTTTTGTTGTCGAGACAGGACCCGCAATACTGGCAGACGATCGTTCTGACATTATGACCACCACGGATCGCTATGGCTCCGCCGCATTGCGTGCATTTAAGGCTTTTCAGTCTGGCGGTGGCGGGATTCGCGGGTTTCATCTGGTTCATACCCGGGCGATATCGAAGGGATCGATCCAGACGCCCTTGTAGCAGTCGACAGCGTTGTTCTGATATTCGATGGTGAATGACAGACGTTTGGGCCCGAGCAGATCTACATAATTGTAGGTCTCGTTCGGAATAATCTTGAACGGGAGTTCGCCCTCGGCACCAACCATGGTACAACTGTTCTTTTCGATAACCGTCATTTTGATCCGGTTTATCAACAGGCTGCCGCCGACTCTGAGTTCTTCAAATGACGGAATCTTCAAGTCTTTCTGCACCAGCGACTCGATGGCGATTTCGCCTTCATCAACCGAAACCCAGCTTTCTTTGCCATTGTCGCTTCTTACGTACCATTCATCCCACCAGCCGTCGCCATAGTCGTAACGAACCCGACCAACCGGGGTGAACTTCCAGTCTTTGTGGCAAAAAGCACGGTGCAGTTCAAAAATACTGGGAAAATCGGTAAGTATGACTGACTTGCCAACGTCTTCGAGTCGGCCGGAATTGAGCAGGTGAGTTGAGTTGCAGGCGGGGCAGACTACCATCTGCGGCGACCGCGTCATCTGGTTGATGACGTTACCACATGAAGGGCAGGTAAGACTGACCGGCATATCTGGCTCCCCTCGTCAAATTTTAACTATTGTATAACTAAAATTCAGGCGGTGTCCAGTAAACGAACACCGCCTGCAGGCAGTCAGATCGAGTGAAAATTCAGCAGAAAGTCTTTGCTTTGCTGAGAATTCATGCGGTGCTTGCTGGTCAAAAAACCGGCCCGTTCGAATTTGCCAAGAAAATAGATGATCATCTTTTTCCACCAGGGCCAGTCGTGGTTGACATCGTAGCCCCAGAGGTCAAGCATGACCGGAATTCCGGCATTGCGAAGGTTGTTACACATGGTGATGGCTTCGCCGTTCCATTCTTCCCAGGCTCCCTGGCCGCTGCAGACGACAAGCAGATTCTGCAACAGCTGTTTTTTTGCTTTGTCGCTCATGGCAGAGCTGTAATACATTGGATTGTGGGCGTAGATATCGCCGTTACTGTGCCCGCCGACCGCGAAATCTATGTTGTAGCAGCCACTCAAGGCGATGCCGGAATCGAAAACATCGGGGTGACGCAACGCGAAGTTGGCGGCATGATAGGCGCCAAAACTGCAGCCATGCGTGAGAATGCCGGCTCCAGCGTGGCCGTCTTCGAGAATGTGAGACACGATCTCATTTCTGATCGCCCAGTCATAATCGTTGGCGCGTTTTGCCCGATCGGCCGGCGGCTGATTCGAGAACCAGCTCTGGTGATCCATGCTGTCAACGCAGTAGACATGGATCTTACCGTCGAGAATGAACGGTGCGATGGTATCGATCATACCGAAATTTTCGTAGTCGAAAAAGCGCCCCTCCTGAGAGGGGAAGACCATTACCGGTTTGCCGCCGGTTCCGTAGACGAGCATTTCCATGGGCTGTCCGAGGGCTTTGCTCGGAATCTGCCGGTATTCGCGATTCATTCAGGCCTCCCAGGTGATATCTTTGATGATTTCCATGAGTTCGTCGAGATCAGCTGATCGGGCAAGATAGCCCCAATGACCCATGACCGAGTATTCAATCGGGTTCATCGGCTGGCTGTGCGCGATTTTGTGGTTCCACTTGATGTAGAGCTGATCGTGAGAATAGCGATAGGGGCGGTTGTGTTTGCGGCCGACAAAGGCACAGTGATAGCGGCGGGTGAAATTGCGCTTCGGATCTTTGCCGCCCATTATCGCTGCCCACCAGTCGTAGACGTCGATGTCGCTGGAAAAGTTGAACATGTGCGTTGTCAGTCCGCCCGGCGGCCGCATGTTGATTTCGAGTGCCAGCAGTGACTGATCAGGCTTTCTGAAGAATTCGATGTGAAAGAATTTTTCTTTGACGCCGGCGGTCTTAACGATCTGGCGACCGTATTTTTCGAGGTCGGCCGGTATTTCTTTAACATTGTAATACCAGACGTTTTCGTCGTGTACGACGACCTTGTGAATATCATTGCTGAAGATGTGCGAGGTATAGAAGACAATGTTGCCGTTCTGGTCGGTCAGACCGTCGAAAGAGATGAGTCCTCCCTCGACGAAGTCTTCGATGAAATAGTCATAACTCTGTCTTATATTGAAAAAGTTCTGAAGGTCAGCATCAGTTCTGATTGTATAGGTGTCGGCGGCGCCAACCCCGATGTCAGGCTTGATGAAGGCCGGGAATTTGCCGCCGATGAATTTGCGGCACTGCTCGATGGTTTTTACCAGTTCACCACGCGCGCATGGAACTTTGGCGCGGGTAAAAAGATCTTTCATTTTTGATTTGCGTTTGATGAACTGCAGTTCTGCCGGCTTCGGGCCGGTAATGTCGAATTTTTCGCGCAGTATGGCTTCGAGTTCGATCCAGGGTTCGAGATGTGATTCGACGCGGTCGATTTTGCCGATGTGATCGTTGAAAAAGCCGCAGCCCTGAATGACCTGCTCGACATTTTCGAGTTTGTCAACCTTGTAGTGGCCGTTCATGGCGTTGCGCAGGCGCGGGTCGAGCGCTTCGTCAGGGAGATCAGAGATTCCGAATACTCTGACCCCGTATCTGGCGAGAGATTCTACGAATTGTGAATAATGAGCAGGATAATGTGGCGAAAGATATACCAGATTCATCAGCGATTCTCCGACTTGTCAGTTAATTGAATATTTATACACGATTTTACCGCCAACTGTGAAGAAATTACGCAGAATTTCAGAGTTTTTTTTGTTTTTTTATGTTGAAAGGGTTACGTTATGCGGAAAAAATAGGTTATAATTCATTATTATGTACGCCCTGTCAGCACCTGGTAAGGAGAATGGAATATGAGAAAGCGCTTACTGGCTATATTGATGGTGTTGTTCTACCTTGCGACGTTCATGCCGCTATGGAGTGCAACAACCACAGCTACAACAACAACCAAGAAGAAAAAACCGGCAACAGCAACTACCAGGCCGGCGGTCAAAAAGAAACCGGCGACTGCTGCCAGCAAACCGGCTACCAAAAAGAAGCCGGCCGCTAAAAAGAAGTCGGCAACGCAGGTGGCTGCAGCCTCTAAAGCCAGAGTCGACGCAGCTTCGCAGCAGGCGTTGATCGGCGAAATCGCGATGCTGCGTGAAGTCTGGCTGCGCAAGATCACTCTCGAATATCTTGGCGACAAGCGTTCAGAAGCTTTGCTTGCCAGTCTGATCGCTGATTTCCCGAAGCGCCTGCAGCGCAATTTCATCGAGAACATTACCGGCGACTACAAGGCTGAATTCATGGCCAACTACGCGGCCAAAGCTGAAGACGTTGCAGACAAAGCCCTGACATTGATGGGTGACAAGCCCGGACTCGACGGCCTGCTTGGCAAGGTTATCAAGGAGTCGGGTTTTCCGCTCGATCTGGCTTACATGGATCTGGTTAAAAAGCTGGTAGAGCGCCGCAAGTTTCAGGCTAACAATAAAGAAGCCGGTGCCGACAAACTGGCTGAATACTGGCAGTCTGTCTATACCACCATGAAAGCCAACGCGAAAAAATCGCGTTATGATGCAGTCGCTGCCATCTACAAAGATGTTCCAGCCAATGAATTTCCGATTTCTTGGTATGACGATGCTCAGTATGCAGTGGCATTCGAAACCGAAGGCGGCCAGCCGGCTGCTGTAGGTCCGCAGGTACGTAAACCCTGGACTGTTCTTGCCTACATCTGCGCCGACAACGATCTTGAACGCTTCGGTCTGCAGGATGTCAACGAAATGGAACTGGTTGGCAGCAGTGACAAAGTAAATATCATAGCCCAGATCGACCGCATGAAAGAGGGTAACGAGGGGGCAACCATTGCTGACGGCAACTGGACCGGCACCCGTCGCTATTATGTGACCAGAGACACTGACATGGGCAAGATTGGCAGCCAGATGGTCGGCAATCTTGGCGAACAGGACATGGGCGACAAGAAGACGCTGGCCGAATTCCTCAAATGGGGTGTAACTACTTACCCGGCCGACAATGTTCTGGTTGTCATCTGGAACCATGGCGCCGGCTGGCTTGGCGTGGCGCATGACCAGGATTCGGACAACATGCTCAGTATGACAGATGTTTCATGGGCTCTGCGCGAAGGCCAGAAAGAGCTTTCGAAAGTCAACGGCAAGGCTTCCAAATTTGCCATCGTCGATTTTGACGCCTGTCTGATGGGCACTATCGAAGTTGCTTATGAGCTTTCCGATTGCGCTCAGTTTCTGGTCGCATCTGAAGAAAATGAACCCGGTCAGGGCATGCCTTATGCCGATTATCTTGGCCCTCTCGTCAAGAACCCGGCCTTGAGCGCGCGCGAAATGACCAAACGCATGGTTGGCACCTATGTCTATTCTTATGCCAAGGGCGGCTCGGCCACCAACCAGTTCATCATGGGTTCGCCGGTAACCAAGTCTTCAACAGATCTCAGCAAATTGCCGGCGCTGGTCAAAAAGTTCGATGCACTTGGCAAGGCTCTGCTCGCCAATCATGAGCTGTATGCCGATCTGCTGGTCAGCGACAGCGGCAAGTTCGCTTCGATCAAGCGCTATTCTGACAACAGTCTGGTCGACCTGGTCGACTTTGCGCACAAGCTGGCGCAGGTGCCGGAGATTCCTTCCAATGTGCGCGAAATCTGCATCGACATCATCAAGACAATTGGTTACCCGGTCGAAGACAGCAAGCTGGCGCAGCCGGTAATCATCACCAGTGAGCAGCCCGGCGTTGTCGTCTGGGGTTACAACAACTGGCGCATGCCACCAAAAGAACTCTGGCCGGCTGGTACGCGCGTTTTCAACTCACGTCTGGCCATGACGCCCCTTAAAGAGCTGCAGGGTGGCGGTTTCTACGTTAAGATCGGCCCATTCGAGCCGGTCAAGGATGAAGCACTTGAGAAGATCGTATTCGTCGATGAAATCAACTATCAGATCGTTCTCAAAGATGGCAAATCTCTCGACAAGCGTCGCATCAAGCAGGGCAAAGAATATCTTATCGTTTCGAAGTTCCCCGAAAGTTCGCCGATGGTCATCGAAGGCCATACGCAGGGCATGGGCGACAGCCATGGTCTGAGCCTCTATTTCCCGCAGGCACATAACTTCCGGAACACCTACAAGGCGCTCAAATTCGCCAAAGATACAAGCTGGGACGAATTCCTCGAAAAAACTCCGGTGTTCAAGCGTAATGCCGAAGTGCTGCTGTGTGGCCAGATGGTCGAAGACATGATGACACTGCCCCTGATCGCTCAGGCTCTCAAGGCTAACGATGTTAAATTCCAGATCCTCTGGGATCCCTCGGTATTCGGTTTTGAATTCAAATCGATTCTGCGACAGTTCGCCGATAAGGGTGTGGTAATTACCGACAGCGTGAGTGCCAGCAGCATGGGCCAGCTGGCTCCGAGTTCAGATGACCTCAAGGATTATCTCGACAAAGGCGGCAGCTTGATGATCGCAGCGCAGTCGTTTGGCAAATCGAACATTCATCGCAGTCTGCTCAAGGATTACTTCAAGTTCACCTTTGTTTCCGAAGAAAAAGACTTTGACGAAATGATCTGCAAGGGCAAAAACGAGTTCAAGTTCGAGCTCAACGGCAGCGAATCAGCCAAAACTGCTGAAGACGTGACAATCATGAAAGTCGGTGGTAACGGCAAACTGTTTGTAACCATGCCTGACGGTCGTGGTGCGGCTATTCATATTTCTGACACGGCTTCTGGCGGCGCAAAGTATTCTGGTATCTATCTTGGATTCAGGTATGAAGCAGTTGGCGATACAGCGGCACGTAATCAGCTGATGGGCGAGATTCTCGATCGCCTGCTTCCCGACAGGAATCAGCTCAGCCTTTTCTGATCGAACTCTGCGTTCAGTAAATCATAAGCCGGCCCCTGTTTTCAGGGGCCGGTTTTTTGTGCGCTGCGGGAGTAATCGTCGTCCGGCGCGCAGTCACGGAGGCAATGCATGACTTTTCACCGGAAACTGCTGCGCTGATAGCGAAAACTGGCATTTTTATACTGTACTGTGATATAAATGTATTGCTGAACGCGTGGAGGAAGTATTGGACAATCAACAGTTAGTTATCAGCAATAAAGATGGTTTGCCGGTATTCAGCTTTGTCGGGCATTGCAAGGCAGAAGGTATCGAAAGTTTATCAGAGCAGCTCAGGCAGATGTCAGAAACCGGGCAGAAAAAGTATATCTTTGACTTTTCTTCGTGCAAACTGATCAACAGTCCGGCCATGGGCGAACTGCTCGATGCTATTTTGCTGGTTGACCGCGACTTCGATGGCCATGTGGTTGTCTGCGGCCTTGATTCACTCAAAGAAACGCTTTTTACCATTTCCGGTATCATTCCAATCGCTCAGGAAGCCAAAGACATCGATTCTGCCGCCAGCATACTGATGAATCTGCAAGATTAATTTTTTTTCTGTTACTTTTTTTCAGCCGGTGGCGTAATGCTGAATGAAAGGGTTTTATTCGCAAGTCTGAGGAGGAAATTATGAAACAGCTAAGAAAACTATCGGTGCTGATGCTCCTGGTCGCTTCGTTTTTGATGACCGGTTGTGACGCCCAGCAGATTCTCGACGTGATCAGCAAAGTTGCCAACGGCGTTCAGCAGGCTATGCCTGCCATCAGAGATGTCGTCAATACGTTTAACGGAGTGGTTAACAATACCAATCAGGTTGGTGCTGATGACACCGCGGCAGCAAACAATAACAACAACGAGCAGGCAGCTGCTAACAATGCGAATGTCGTTACCATCGATCCCAACCGCGAAGATATTGGAACCGGTAATACCGGCACGGCTGCAGCGAACCAGGCTGCCGCATCTGCCGGCACGGCACAGACCGCAAGAATTGCCAGCAGTATCAAGGCACTGGTCGGCAGCACCAGATTCAGAAGCGCTGCCGTCGATGGTGGTAATCTCGCCTGTGCTCAGGTCGTATCGACTGCGCTCAGAGATGCCGGGGTTCTCAGCCGGGTAAGTCTCAACTGTGACCAGGTTGTCTCTGATCTGCGCGCAGTTGGCTGGCAGCGTGTAAGTGTTCCGCCATATCAGGAAGGCGACGTCGTAACCTGGACCACCAGCCGTGGCCCCGGTCGTCACATTGGTATCATAATCAAGCAGGGCAGCACCTTCAAGGCGATTTCCAACAGCTCTTCGCAGCGCACGCCGCGTGTGCATGAAATCAACTACATGCCGATAACCCAGGTACTCAGAAAAGTATGACAAGAGGAGTTTCTATGAGCAGAATAATTGTGGCAGTTGCAGCAATGATGATGATTATGGCCCCAGCCTTCAGCTGGGAGCTCTCTTTCGGAAACGAGTCCGGCAAAGTTGGCATTAAAGCGCCGGTCAGTGCCGAAGACTTTCCGGTCGGCCCGGCTTCTTACCGGGTGGTTGGCGACAACCTCTGGGTTCTTGATTCGGCGAATGGCAAGGTTCTCTGTTTCGATGCTTCGAGCAAGCTGATCAAAGAGATTGCGATTCCATCACTTCCCGGGGAATGGGTTCTCGATGACTTTGCGCTGCAGTTTTCTGACGCCAGTTCGACTGAGCCTGTGGCAATCATTGCAGTTGATCTTATGGAGAGGCTGGTCATCAAATTCTCTGCCGATGGCAAAGAGCTGTTCAAGATCAAGCCCGAAAACCTCATTCAGCTCGACGAAATAGAAATCGACAGCACAGGGCAATTTTACATAGGTGACTATGCTAACTCGGTGATTGCTGTGTTTGCAGCTGACGGAACGCAGGTGCGACAGATAACCTGGCAGTGCTCAGGCTTTGCGGTAGACCTCGAAAACAACCTGCATACGATTCACTTTGAAGAGAATATCGGTCATTTTCATGTCAAGCTTTCGGCCGACGGCCGTGAACTGTCGCGGGTCAAGCTGGGACTGCCGGAAATGCAGAATCCGCGCATCTGGCATGTCAATGCAAAGGGTGAGTATCTGCTTTCTTTCATACCGCCCGAAGGCGAAACCAACAGTCAGGTGCTCTTTACTTACAGCTCTGCCGGTGAGATTCTCAAGCGTGCGAATTTTAACAGCCCCTATTATATCAAGCGCTATCTGTTTGCCGGAAACGACGCAGCCTGGCTGGTCGATGCTGATTATATGAAAGCACCCGCCCTGTCGATAAAATTCAAGCAACTCTGACGATTTGACGAAACCTGGCCCGGTTGCCCGATTCCCTCGGTGCAACCGGGTTTTTGTATTGTACGATTCAGCAAAAGTTTGTGGTATATTCAAAAGTGCTGGAGTCGCGCTTCAGATTTTCCGGTTTATGAAAGGTAGAGAGTTCATGAAAAAGTTTTTGCATCCTTTGTCGCTGTTGTTAGTCTGCTTTTTGCTGCTGGCGGGCGTTAGCACCGTCGAAGCCCAGATCAGGGTCGATACCGACCGCAGCATGCAGGCCGATATTCACGTGCGGCCGGCGAAACTCGAACAGGTCGAGTTCAACGTCTCAGAGCAGGATTTTACCGGTCTCTATATGGAAGCCGCCGCTCTCATGCTCGAACGCGGCAAGCCGGCATTGCCGGTATTGACCGGCATGGTCATGATCGCGCGCGATCAGAAGCCGGTTCTCGAAATCATCAGCAGCAAGTTCACCGAAATATCTGTCAAACAGCCGGTTGTGCCCTCGCGCGGTGCGATTCTGCGCAATGTCGACCCGGCAACTGTTCCTTTTGTCAAAGGCGCCGTTTATCAGAAAAACGCCTGGTTTCCCGCAGACAAGGATCTGGTGAAAATTTCTAAGCCCTTTCTGTTCAGAGAGGCGCGCGGTATCAGAGTCGATGTGACGCCGGTGCAGTATAACCCGGTAACCGGTAAGCTTCGCGTTTACAGCGCCATTCACGCCAAAGTCAGATACGATGGGGCTGGTGGTGCGAATGTGAACCGCGGTCGTTCCGAATTTTCGCGGGCCTTTGTGCCAATATATCAGAAAGCCTTTCTCAACTATGCATCGGTGCCGCATCGGCTTTCTTCGGTAGACGAAAATGGCCGTCTGATCGTCATCGCAGCCGATGAACTGAAAAATGCCGCCAAAGCTCTGGCTGAGTGGAAGCAGAAATGCGGCATTAAAACCCTGCTGGTAAACACAAGCGAGATCGGCGGGGCAACTGCCGAAAGCATCAAAGCTTTTCTGCAGGAACAGTATGACGAAGCCGGCTTCACCAATGTAATTCTCGTTGGTGATGCCGAGCAGATTCCGACCAATAAGGGCGAAAACGAGAAGGCAGATTCTGACCCGGTTTATGTAAAACTGGCCGGTGACGACCATGTTCCCGATGCGATTATCAGCCGCATTTCGGCAGCAACTCCCGAGAAAGTTTCTTATCAGATCGCCAAAATCATCAATTACGAACAGTATCCGAGTCAGGATGCAGACGCGGACTGGTATGGCCGGGCACTTGGTATTGCCAGCAGCGAAGGCAACCCGCCCGATTACGATCGGGTTGAAGAACTGCGTCAGGCTCTGCTGGCATCACGCTTCAGCGAAGTTGATTCGGCTTACGATCCGAAGGCTTCTTCGGGTGGCGGTGGCTATGATGGTTACCCATACCCGGGCGGCGGCTACCCCGGCTCTTTTCCGGGCATGCCGGGAATGGGTCACCCGCATTTTCCGATGCAGCCATCGCAGCCGATGCCTTTTTCGATCGCAGCCGACCGCGATTCAGACAGTCGTTCGTCGTTGAAAGACAAGGTTTTTACCTCGGTTAATCGCGGTGTTTCACTGATCAATTACATGGGTCACGGTTCTACTACCGCCTGGTCAACCACTGGTTTCAATACCACCGACTGCGAAAAGCTTGAAAACGGCCTGAGACTGCCGGTTATCATCAGTGTTGCCTGTGTCAACGGCAACTTCGTCGGTAAAGACAGCTTCTGTGAAGCCTGGATGAATGCCGGCACCATCGAGAACCCTCGCGGTGCGGTGGCAATCTTCGGTTCGACCACCAATCAGTCGTGGGTGCCGCCGATCAAGGTGCAGGCCGCTATAGTCAGCGATTTCATCATTAACGACACCTATAAAACCGTAGGTGGTCTGATGACCAACGGTATCATCAAGGGGCTTGAGATCTATGGTGTCGAGCCCAAGGGCGAAGGCGTCAAGATGATGGAACAGTGGCACATCTTCGGTGATGGCACCACCATGATCAGAACCCGCAAGCCCGAAAAGATCAGCATCGAAGTTAAGACCGAGTCGATTCCCGGCGAGAGTCAGGCGATCGTCAAAGTTCTCGACAGCAAGGGCAGCCCGGTCAAAGACGCCAGAGTGACCTGTTATACAAAGAATCTCACTCAGATGTCTTCGGTCAGGTCAAACGCAGAAGGCGTCGCCCGCGTCAATATTGGCATCAAGAAGGGTTCAGAAGCCTATCTGTCGGTAGTCGGTGCCGATCTGCTGCCGATCGTCGACGAAAAATTCAAGTTCTGATAACCGGCTCTGCCGGACAGGTTCTGTAAAATTCGCAGGGGTTCAGTGTGCTGAACCCCTGCGGTTATTATTGAGGATAGACCAGGATGATCAGGGTGAGGTCGTCCTGGGCTTCGCCGCCGGCGAGCCAGCGCAGGTATTCTTCGTAGACGGCGTGGTAGTAGGTTGCGGCATCGGTGTGGTAATGGTCGATCAGCCATTGTTTGAAGCGGTCGAAGCCGATTTCGTTGCCGGCGGCGTTTTTGCTTTCGATGATACCGTCGGTGTAGAGCACCAATGCCTGTCCTGGTTGCATCTGCAGTTCGACTTCCGAAAATTTTGAATTTTTCAGGCCGCCGAGAACCGGGCCGGCAAGCGTGATTTCACTGACCGAAGCAGCATCGGGGCAGACAAGCATGGGTGAGCAGCCGCCGGCGTTGGCGTATTTCCCAAGGCCAGTTGTTTTATCGAAGCAGAGATACTGAAATGTCATGATTTTGCGTTGCCTTTTGCTTCTGGTGGTGCAGATCAGGTGGTGGAGATTGTTGATTATCTGCAGTGGCTGATCATGAAATTCTTTGCAGCACAGAATGGCGGTTTTGGCCATGGCCATGATCAGTGAGGCGCCGACGCCATGCCCGGCGACATCGCCGAGCAGAACCGCAAAGCGGCTGTCGTCGATGCTGAAATAGTCGTAATAATCGCCGCCGAGATCGGCCATTGGCACACTACGGCCAAAAACGTCGAAGCGACCGGAAGCAATGGTGTGGGCCGGCATCAGGCGGCTTTGCACTATACTGGCGAGCGAAAGCTCTTCGAGTTCGGCGATGCTGCGATTGAATATGCGGCCCATTTCGCCGAATTCGTCGTGTCCGAGATCTGGCAGTTTGAAGGCGAAGTCGCGCTTTTCGACAGCTTCAGCGGCGGTATGCAGGTGAGCGAGCGGCACGGTGAAACTGTGTGCGAACAGCAGGGTCAGGCTGATCAGAATTACAAGCGTGGCCAGAGCCGAGTAGACGATGAACTCACGTTCCATACTTATCGCTGCGTCGATACGTGTTACAGGGTACATCGCGATGAGACTGAAATGATAGATCAGGTTGCCCTGGTAGCCGGCGTAAATCCAGTCTTCTCCAGCATAGGTGCAGCGCTGTGGTTCGAGAGAAGGATGCGTGCCGAGGCGGGCAAAGAGGTTGCGCAACTCTGGTTTATGGCGATTGCTCTGGTCGAGCGGAAATACGTTGTATTTGTCGAAGAGAAAGACGCTCAGACCTGCTTCGTTGCGGCGCAGATTGTCGGCGTGGCGAATGGCGAATGTTCGACTGATCTGGTCAGGAGAATAGCCGGCTGTGAAGAAAAAGTCGGCGATTCTCGGATCATTTAGCGATATCAGATTGATAAACACCGGAAAATTGGTTGATCCCCATCCCATCGGGGCTATGTTATCAGTCATCAGAATAAGATCATGCACAATTTCGGTCAAATTGCGCTGGTAAAACATTTCGGTAAGGAGCTCTATTTCAGTGTAATGATCAGGGTTTATCGGAACTCCGTTGAAAAAGTTCAGGTAGTATGAACCGATGTCGTGTATCAGGTTGAGTTCTATCGGCGCCTTGGTGCGCTCCCGCTTTCGCTCCAGCAGGTTATGCAGAAAACCATCGCGGTAGACTCCAGTATGTGTGAGCAGATATTTTGAAGAACTTGCTACCGCACGAAATTCGCTTCGGCTCGGGTGCATTACTCCAAATGTACTGGTAATGATATCCAGTTCAGAAGCTCTCTGCAGATAAAGCCTTTTAAACTTGTTGATTGCATCGTAAGACATGCGAACGACATGCGAAAACTCGCTTGAACTGCGAAGATCTATTGCCTGAATATTTTCGAGACATGACTGGTAAGCTGATCGAACCAGATGTTCCCGGCGCTGTTCAAGATGTTCGAGAGCCCCGATTGCCAGCGAAAGCAGGGGCAGGCCTGAGCAGATGAAGAGCAGCATAAGCAGCTGCAGCCTGATCGACACATTTCCGGGCTGCAACATGTCTGGCTTTGTGCGAAACGCCAGCACCAGCATGAACAAGGTCAGAAGTGCCACCAGCAGGGTGTTGCGGCCACTGTTTTCACGGTAGCCTTCGATTTCGATCAGATTGGCAACAAAGCCGGTTTTGCTTAGACGGGTCACCCCAACCAGCTTGTTTGCATATTGTGAGGTTTCGTGCCCGTTAGCGATGAAGTCGAAGCAGGCCGCCTTGATCAGCGTGGCGTGTTTTCCGGTAAAGTCGCGCATTTTCTCAGTATCAACGTGGTGCAACTGGCTGTTCGAACTCTGCCAGCTGCTGGCTAAAAGTTTCAGGCGGTGATCTCTGGTCAGTATGTCCTGCTGTAAGAGAACTACCGCGCCAAAACTATCTTTTCCTTCTCCATCGTTAAGCCAGACATAGGGATAGTGCCCGCCGAGGTCGGGCCTGATGAAATAGGGCTCACTTGAGGCTTTAGATCTGTTGAACTGTTCGGCCATGTAGTGAGGGCCGAGGAGTTTTCTGATGCTGCTTTCTCGCAGCATTCTTGCCTGTGTGTCAGAGGTTCCATGTATGTTTCTGGCGTCGAAGAGAAGATTGTCCCAGTCTTTGAGCTGGCTTTTCGTGAGAAAATTCGACAGACCGGCTTTTCGTCTTTTTGGCCAGATCACGTATTTCAACGGTTCGCCGGTAATCCGGGCGAGTCGCTCGATTCGTTCGGCCATTTCTTCAGGATCACGACTTCTATTCAACTCGCCGTTAAGAGTTACGCACCAGAAGGTTTCACTGTTCTTGTAATATTTCATCTGGTTGAGTGGTTCCATGAGCTTGACTCTGGCGCTTTCGAGCTGGCGGGAATTGCTCTGGCGTTCAAAATAATCCATGGCGAAGTAAAGTAGTATCATCGGTGCCATAAACAGGCTGGCAACCAGAAACAGCAGTTCTTTACCTCTTAGGCCATTGGTTTCAGCTACCATGAGTCGCTCCAAATCTTATCAACAAAAGTGTCATGTCGTCATTTCTTTCCGATTCCCACTTTGCAATGGTGTCGTACATCCGGTGCGAAAAGATTTCGAGATCGTTGTCGCAACAGTTCAGCAGCGCCTGTTCGAAACGTGCAAAACCAAAAGTAAGTCCGCTATTTGCGAGGCTTTCAACCCAGCTGTCGGTATAAAGAACCATAAAGTCGCCAGGTTCCATTTTGCCGGTAATCGGCTTTAATTCGAGTTTTTCGCTGAAGCCAAAATAGAGGCCGCTGCATTTCTGCAGTTCGGCTTTGCCGGTCGATTTTCTGATGAGCAGCGGGGGGCAGTGTCCGGCATTGAACAGGCTGAATTCGCCAGTTATGCTGTTTATGAAAAGCGATTGTCCGGACATGTATTCTTTGGCGCCTGATTTGCGCATCTGGAATATGACATCGTTTATAGTCTGCATCAGGTGCACCTGTTCGGGTTTGTTGAAATTTTCGAAAATCATCGCCGAGCGCGCCATTGCCATTACGAGCGCCGACGAGATGCCATGCCCCGAGACATCGCCGATAAACACACCGCTGACTTCAGCATTGACGGCAAAAAAATCATAGTAATCGCCACCGATATGTGACATTTGAGTCAGACTGGCCAGCAGTTCGAGCTGATTCTGGCGATATTCACGGCCGGGCAGCAGGTTTTCCTGCACGATTCTGGCGACTTCGAGTTCGCTGAGGTTCTCAAGATTATGATTCAGAGCGCGGCTGAGCTTGCCAAATTCGTTATTGCCAGAGATGGCAGTTCGGTATCTGAAATTGCGCTGACCGATCGCTTCGATTGCTTCTTTGAACTGCTGTAGAGGCTCGAGCAGCCTGTGTCGCATCATGATTATGCCGCCGCCGCAGAAAAAAAGGAACAGAGCTGACAGAACCGCGAAACTGCCGACATATTGGCGCATTTCTGCATCGATCTCGACCATGGGAATTCGAATTCCCATGCACGATTTATGCAGGCGATTTCCTCGCATCGCGGCTGCGATGAATGTCTCACCGTTCCTGACGATTTCGCTGTTTCTGACCACCAGCAGGGATTCGGCTTTGTGCAGGAGCGCGCCGAACTGCTGATCAGGCCTGGTGTTTGTGGTCAGATAGCGGTCGCTGCCGGGAAAATAAGCAGCGACCCTTGGATTGTTACGCATGGCCTGTTCCAGGTAGATTTTCTGAAGCTCCTCTTTGCCCCAGAACATGTAAAAAATGCCAGAAAATGCGTATTTTTCAGGGCGACCGATTGTCTTTAAAAAAGCGTAGGTGTCATGGCTGCCGAGTGAAAAGCTTGAAATGAATTGCGAACGGTAGCTGAAGTCAAACGCGATTGGTCGCGCTATTTGAGAAAGCAGGTAGTTGCTGGTGTCGGTCTTGTTGAAGAATTCGAGGAGATCTTTGCTTACCTGGCCGATTGCAGCTGGATCTGGAAACGGCATGTTACCTTCGGTGCTTAACTGGTTGCGCCCAGCGCAGTCGAAAAGCATGATGCTGCCGGGCTGAAATTTTTGAATCATAATTTCGCGCAGTGCGGTAATGCCTGTCTTTTGTGTTTCGGGTGACAGGTCTTTAGCGAAATGTCGGCAGAGCTGCAGACTGATCGCTGCTGCGCTTTGACTGAGAAAATCGACGAAGCCGTCATCGATCTGGCGTAACTGTTCGAGCCCGCGTGACTGTGTGGCATAGATCAGTTCGTTGCGCTTCTGCTGCAGGTAATCGCTGCCAATGATGAAGATGATGAGAAGCGGTATGCCGCCCGCATAAAGAAAGAGTGCCGCGAGTTTGAGTCGTGCTGGCACATGGTTGATCTGGTATTTTTTTGACGCTACCCAGGCGAGAAAGCAGAAAATTGCCAGAAATTTGATGACTTTGCCGGCCAGTTCCCACTTTTGGCGCGAAATGTCGGGCAGCACACTTTCGGGCAGGTGGCAGAACGCCCTTATCATCGGGCTTATGTAGCGATACGAGAAAAGCATGCCTTTGTGCTGCAGAATATTGCCAGGATACAGATTTTCGAAACGGCTCACGGCGATGGCAATGTCGACCGGGTCGATCTGACTGTCATGCTGAAACACTGTCGCGGGATCGATCGGAAAGCTGGCGTAACCTGCTTTTATGGCAGGGTCTGCGGACTGCAGTCTTCTGACGGCAAATTCCAGCCCGGGGTTGCCGATAAAAAAATCGCTGTGAATGAAGGCCAGCATGGTTATGCGCTGATCGACACCATACCACAACTGGTTCTTTGCACCGGTGGCTTCGGCGATAATCGAGCTGGCGAGGCGTTCTGAATGCAGAGGGCGTTGCAGCCAGTCTCTGGCTACTACCCGCCCGATGTAGTGGCGCACCATCTTGAGACGCCGGTCAATACCTGGTATTTTTTCAGGTGCACCGGGGTAATAGCGCCGGCAGTTCTCGGCCAGTTCATGCAGCAGCTTGTAGACTTCGCGCAGAATGTAGGCAAAAGCTTTTTCATCGGTAGTTTCTTGAATGATCTGCCCTCTTTCATCCCAGGCGATAAAAAAGAAGACCCCGGGATGCCGCTTTTTGAGCTGTTGCAGCTGTCGATGCAGTTCGCTCTGCGGAGATCTGCTGTTGACCGCCAGGGTGAAGGCGTGATTGAGCAACAGGTGAGCAAAATGACTGTCGTTACAGAATTTTTCAAGGGTATTGAGAGTGCTGTCGAGTTTTTTCCGGGCATTCTCCATGCCCTTTTCCCGTTGAATCTGCAGAATCCGGTTAAGCGCCGAGTCGATCAGAAACAGCGGGAAAAGAGCAAAACAGATGAACAGCGCAAGGCCGGTAAATACCGGAAACCTTTTCAGAAGCGTCTGTTGTTGCGTGTTCATGCTTAAATAAAACTGGCTGTTTCGTGAGCTTTAGCAACTTACGAAACAGCCAGATGCAGATATCAAGTTCTTATACCGAAAGCTTGAAGCCCACCATCGCGAGCGGCGGGATGTCTATCAGTATTGACTGGTCACGGTAGTGCCAGCCATGTTTTTCTGTCCAGCGGCCGCCGTAGTTGCCGATATTAGAGCCGAAATACATTTCGGAGTCGGAGTTGAGAATTTCTTTGTAATAGCCTTCGCGTGGCACGCCAAGGCGGTAATCGGTGCGTGGTACCGGTGTGAAGTTGGCAACGAAGACCATCAGATCATCGGGATTGTCGCCCTTGCGAACCCAGCTGATCATGCTGCTGGCGCTGTCATCGAAGTTGATCCATTCAAAGCCGGTGTAATCGCAATCTTTCTGGTGCAGGCAGGGTTCGTTGCGGTAGAGGTGGTTGAGATGTGCGAGCAGTCTCTGCAGGCCCTTGTGTGAATCATATTCTAGCAGATGCCAGTCTACACTCTGATTGCTGTTCCATTCGTTCCACTGTCCGAAATCGCTGCCCTGGAAGAGCAGTTTTTTGCCCGGCATTGCCCACATCATGCAGAAGAGCAGGCGCATGTTGGCGAATTTCTGCCAGAAGTCACCTGGCATCTTGTTGATCAGGTTCCCCTTGCCATGCACTACTTCATCGTGTGAAAGCACGTAGATGAAATTTTCGTGAAAGGCGTAAATCAGCGGGAAAGTCAGGTTGTTGTGATGAAACTTTCGGTAAATCGGGTCTTTCTGAAAGTATGACAGGGTATCGTTCATCCAGCCCATGTTCCATTTGAAGGTGAACCCGAGACCGTCTTCGTTGCAAGGTTTCGAAACTCCCGGCCAGGCTGTCGATTCTTCGGCGACGTTCATGGTGCCGGGGTGTTTGATCTGGCAGATGCTGTTGAGATACTTGAGAAATTCTATGGCTTCGATGTTTTCACGGCCGCCGTAGCGGTTAGGAATCCATTCGCCGTCTTTGCGGGAATAATCGAGATAGAGCATCGAGGCGACTGCGTCTACACGCAGACCGTCGATATGGTATTTTTCCATCCAGAACAGGGCGCTGCTGATCAGAAAGTTTTTGACTTCGTTGCGGCCGAAGTTGAAAATCAGCGTCGACCAGTCTTTGTGTTCACCCTGCCGCGGGTCAGCATGCTCATAGAGCGCGGTGCCGTCGAACTGCGCCAGGCCATGTGCGTCTTTGGGAAAATGCGCCGGCACCCAGTCGAGCAGCACGCCAATTCCCTGCTGGTGCATGTAATCGACGAAATACATGAAGTCTTTCGGGCTGCCGAAGCGGCTGGTCGGGGCAAAATAGCCGGTTACCTGATAACCCCACGACATGTCGAGCGGGTGTTCGGTGATCGGCATCAGCTCAATATGTGTGTAGCCAACCGTTTTGACGTAATCGGCGATTATCGGTGCCAGTTCACGGTAAGTCATGAAGCGGTTGCCCTCTTCGGGGTTGCGCATGAACGAGCCAAGGTGGCATTCATATATTGATACCGGTTCGCGTTTCCAGTTGCGGTGCGGTCGACCGTGCATCCAGTCTTTATCGTTCCACTCATAACCGGCCAGATCATAGATCTTGCTGGCAGTTTTCGGGCGCACTTCAGCATAGAATGCAAACGGATCGATTTTTTCGAGCAGGTGGCCTGCTTTGGTTTTTACTTCGAACTTGTAGTTCTGTCCAACGCTGAGACCGGGTACAAAGATTTCCCAGACGCCTGAGTTTCCGAGTGAGCGCATGACGTGCCGCCGGCCATCCCAGCAGTTGAAATCGCCGATTACACTGACGCGACGGGCATTGGGCGCCCAGACGCAGAAGGAGATGCCGCCGAGCTTGTCTTCGAAGTAATCCATGTATCTGATATGTGCGCCCATCTTTTCGTAGAGCTCATGATGGTTGCCTTCATTGAACAGATACTGGTCTGTTTCACCAATGCTGGGCATGAACGCGTATGAATCATAGAACTCAGCGCTGGCGCCATTCGGGTAATGGCTTTTGATGCGGTAAGCAAAAACTTTATCGCGTTCGGCAATTACTGCCTCGAAAAAGCCGGCGTCGTGCAGCTTGTTTGCCGCAAAGGCGTGGCCATTGGCGATGTCGATGATTTCGACCTTTTCGGCATCAGGCAGAAAAGCCCTGACAGTGACACACTTTTTGCCTTTCAGGTCGGCGAGATGAGCGCCAAGAATCTGAAAAGGGTCATGATAATCGGTTCTGATGATGGACTCGATGGCGTCTTTGTTGATGATCTGATTCATGCACTGCTCCTGATTGTGTTCGGCTCTGATGATCAGAGCAGGTTAGCCTTGATCTGGTTTTCGAGTTCAGCTTCGGGAACGACACCAATTGTGGTATGTACAGCCTTGCCATCTTTGAAGAAAATAATGGTAGGTATGGTAGAGACATTGAATTTGGCTGCAATTTCGGGGCTCTCATCAACGTTCAGCTTGGTAATTTTGACTTTGCCGGCCATTTTGCTGGCCAGACTTTCAATAATCGGAGACATCATGCGGCAAGGGCCACACCAGGGTGCCCAGAAATCTACAACTGCTGCGCCTTTGAAATCAGCAATCTCAGTCTGAAAACTGCTGCTGTTGAGTTCCATCGCCATAATAAAAGCCTCCTGCTTCAGGTGTAATAACCACAAAAGAATACACTCTTTAACCTCATATTACAACTTCTTAGTGTACCGCCAGAACCCTGTGCATTCTGCTTTATTCTGGCGCATCAGGCCGCAGCTGATTTATTATGCTCATTGATCGATACGGCGGGCGGTTCTTGTCTGTGGCAGGGGAATACAATGAGCTTGCAGATCTTCAGGTTGCAGCATGGGCTCGAAAAGGATCGGAGCGTTTATGTTTGCGCCGCATCGTCTGACCCGGCTGCGTAACCATTGCCATGACAGGTGTTCTGGTGCATATATGCAGATTTCGGCTTCGTCAGGGCGCTGATAGCTGACCAGAATCAGCATGCCGGCATCGTGATAGTTGCTGCCGGCAAATGGCTGCTCGATGAAAAATCTTTGATTATCGCGGTCATAACCTGCGTTGAGGGTTTCAAGGTATTCGTCTTTCTGGTTCAGCAGGTCGGCAAGGTTGAGTTGCAGAAATCCTGCAATCAGGCTCTGCCTGGCCCTGAAAATTCTGGCGGCCTCTCTCTGCTCTCCATCAGTATGCTTCCAGACCGACGTTATCACCATGAATCCTGCTAAAAGAACAATCCCCAGATAATTTTTCATTGCGACCTCCTGGTTTTCAATTTTCACCAGTTAGATCAGCCGAAAAACGATTTGGGGAAAAAATAAATTAAAAAATCAGCGCTTTTTCAGAAAAATGCGGATTCTGTCGCCGCTTTTCTGCAGATACCAGCCGTTGCCGGAGGGCGGGCGCAGGCGTCTGAGTTTTGCTGAGGGCAGGTAGCCGCGCATGGCGAGTTCATCGAGGTTGATAAAGCCTTCCGGTAGATCGATTGCGTTAGTTTCGATGAGTTGTCGCAATTCTTCGCCACTTTGCGCATCTGGCTGCGACTTTTTCAGCTCAGTGCCGGATTCCTGCTCGGCAGGTGCAACCCGGGATGCGGCTATACGGGGTTGCATTTCTGCAGCCGGCGCTGCAGACCTGGTCGGTGCCGATGGCTGTGTCGAGCCGGCAGACTCGCGGTCGAGAGGTGTCATTGCCAGCTGCATATCAGCTTCTGAGGCGGCCGGCTGGTCGGCCAGAACCGGCGCTACAGAGCTTTTTTCTGTGACAAAAGTATCGGCGCTGCTGTCGAGGGTGAAGGTGATAGCGCCAGGTATTCGCTCTTCTTCGTTTATCTGGCCTTTCCATTCACTCATTTCACTAATTTCAAGGCCTTCAGCCTTGCTTGCACGCCTTTTTTCTGGCGCCAGCGCCAGCTGCATCTCTTCTTTGGCGGCCTCTTTATCAGCCTGAATCGACAGGTTTTTATTTTCTGACCTGGTCAGTATGTGGGTTTGGTCGTTCGCTGGTGCCGGAACTTCCTGGCGTTGTTTGCTGGCCACAGCTGTCGGCTCACTTACCGGGACCGTTTGAGGCTGGCGTAGAATCAGAACTGCCGCGAGAAATCCGGTAAAGCCGGCGGCGAAGGCTACCTTGAAGGGAAAGCCCTGCAGTGACGCAAGCATGATTTCTAGCCAGCCCGGTCGTGAAATTTGTCTGGGGGGGGCGGTCTCGGCGAGCTGTTCTGCCTGAATCGCCATGATTTTTGCCGCGAGGTCGGGTGGGGCAGCTTCGCTGGCAATAACAGCAAATCCTCCGCGCAGTTTTTCTTCGAATGTCAGCTTCACCTGACAGTCAGAGCAGGTTTTGAGATGCGCGCCGGCTTCCGGCGTCCGGGCCAGTGCGGCCAGATCGCTGGTTTCGTTGATCAGCTGTTTAAGTTCGTTGCAGTTCATAGGCCTTGTCCAACCCTTTTATCTGCATTTTTTCGCAGAGCATGGCATCGAGCTTCAGTCGAGCCTGGCGCACCCGCGTCTTGGCAGTGCCAAGCGGCATTTCCATCACTCCAGCCAGTTCCGGGATGCTGAGTCCGGCCAGATACACCAGACAGATGGTCATCCGGCTGTCTTCGTCAAGCTGGTCGAGGCACTCATCGATCAACATCTTCATTTGCGCATGCTCAATCGCATTGATGACCTCTTCTTCCACCTGCGTCGACTGGTCTGCCACCTCTGGCAGATTCTCTGACAGTACTTCGCGGTGCCCGGCTTTTCGCCATTCGTCAATCAGCAGATTACGTGCAATTCTGAAGATCCAGCTTTTCAATGAACCGCCGCTGAAGGCCTCGCGGCTTTTGAAGATGCGCAGAAAGACTTCCTGCGTTTTATCAGCCGCTGTCTCGACATTTCTGGTGTTTCTGAGAAAGAACTGATAGACAGATCCTCCGAACAGTCCGTAAAGCTGTTGCCACGCCGACTGGTCGCCGCGTCTGGCATCTTTCCAGAGTTCTTCAGGTGTTGTCGTCATATTTAGAAACGGGTCGATCAGGTAGAAGATTTAGTTATTTTTTAAATGTTTTGAGAATTTCTTTGCGCAATGAGCCGGCACCACTCTTGTGAATCTTGAAAAAGTGCTGGTGTGGCTGTATGCACGGGCGTACCTGATAGAGCAGCAGGTGGCCAGCATAGGCAGTAACCACGACGACAAGGTCGCAGCGCCCGACTATCTCGGCGGTGCGAGCCTGACTTATGGTATGATAGCCTTCATACCATTCGTAGTCTTCGTTATCGACTCCGGCTTCTTTGAGAATCGGCCAGTAATGATCGCGGCCGACGCCGCCGAAAATCGCGACATGCTTGCCGACCATGAGGTTCTCTACCGAATAGGCGCTTTCGTCTGGAATCGCGTGCAGTTGCTGGAGCTTGCGCGTCAGTTCCTGGTTTTCTTCGTCGAGTTTGCGCATGTCACTGCGCAATTCGGCTTCTTCTTCGAGAGTTTCCTGCAGTTCTTTTTCGGCCGCGTTGACCTTAGCCTCAGCGGCTCTGATCTGCTTTTGAACCTCGGCCGGGTCAAACCGGTCGAGCTTCTGTTTCAGTTCGTCGTTGCTGTTTTTTAGTGCGCGTGCCTCGCCCTGTGCCTGGTCTTTTTCGACATTCAGGCTGTTGATGCGTCGGCGCAGTTCGTCGCTTTCATCACGCAGTTCTTCGATCTTTTCCTGCATTTCTTCTTTGGTCAGCTCGAAGTCTTTGAGCGAGATCGCCGGCCGTGTCTGGTGGTAACGCTTGAGCACGAAGTGATGGTGGGTGTAGACCTCAAGAATGTCTTTGAGGTAGTCCTCGTAGGCATCCTGCTTTTCGACTTCAGGTGGGAATTCTTCCTGAACATCCTGGATCAGCAGTTTGAGAAGCTTTTTGGCGTCGCGGTATGCCTTGTCGAGATCATTGTAAAAGTCAGGTCTGACCAGATGCAGATCTTTAGTCTGACCGAAAAACCACTCAAGATGTCTGAAGGTATCAGCTTCGAGCAATGCCCAGGCTCTGACCACATCGTGCTGGTGTATCTCGTAGCGAAGTTCGCCGACAATCTTTTCGAGTGCCTCACGCCGTTCGTTTTCACTTGCTGGCAGAGTTTCTTCGACGCTTTCACGACAGACGGTTTCCAGCTGTCTGATCAGCTTCTTGTATGACTGGTATTCTTCACTGTCGAGAAAAAGCGCAGCCAAAAAGCCTTTGCGCTTCAAAAAATGGCGAGAAAAAACTCGCTTTTCGCCGCCGACATTGACTTCGTATTTAGAACTGCGCTTGGCCTGAACCTTAACCTTCTGGGTCGATGGCTCTGCCGCTGCTTCTTTGGCCTTGCGCATGCGGTTGATCTTGTCTTCGATCATCTCGTTGACCAGGCGTGTCTGAACCGGGCCGCTGAGCATGATATCGAGCAGGTCGCCGACAAAAAGGGCAAAAGAACGCCCCGATCTGTCATAAATGCGGGCGAATTCTTTATGAATCTGCCAATGGCGATCTTCTCCGCTTTCTTTACCTGCGTCAGTCATCGCTTCGGCTTTTTTGCCAACTTTGCCGGCTACTTCGCTGAACTTGTCCTTGCCGCCTTTTCCAGGGGAAAAACCGGCGAGTTTTTCGAGTTCATCGAGGCTTTTCTGATTGCGTGACATGATAAGATCGTCGAGCGGATTAATCATAAGTTCTTTCCTGCATTTTTATTCGCGAATATTATCAGGCGACCTGGTTGCCGCCACGTTTTTGCGCCTGTTTCAGCGCCTTTTCTGCCACCTTCAGCAGATCGCCTGGTTTGCCGGTATTTTTAGAGCTGCTGGCAATGCCAAAGCTGCCGCTGATCTGAATGCTGCGACTGCCAGCTCTGATTCTGGTCGAATTCAAAGTACTGCGCAACTTGCCGGCGACTATCTGGGCGCCGGAAAATGGCGTTTCAGGCAGCAGCATGGCGAACGAGTCCGGGCCAATGCGCGCTACCAGATCGTTTATGCGCATGGCATTTTTAAAGATGCGGCCGACTTCCTTGAGTATGCGGTCGCCATTGTTTGCTCCATGCGTTTCGTTCAGTGCCGAAAAATGATCGATATCCATCAGTATCAGCGAAATATCTTTCTGATGCCGTTGGGCCCGGCAGAATTCTTCGGTCAGCCGTTTCAGAAAAAGGTTCTGGTTGGCGATCCCGGTTATCGGATCGCTGGTTGCATGGTGGAACATGCGGGTACGACTGATCGCGACGCCAGCCTGGGCGGCAAAGACCTTGAGCAGCTGGTCGGTGCGCGCGGTCAGGATGTTGCCGGTATGTTTGGTGTCGATATAGAGCACGCCGGTGTTGGTTGCACCTTCTTTGAGCGGAACCACCGCCACCGATACGATACCAGCATCTTCGGGATTTTTACCGCGTCGCCCCGGTTGCTTGAATTTAACTGAAGGGCCGATCAACGATTCGCCGCTCTCAAAACATCGGCTTACCAGTCCGGCGGTGGCCTGCATGTCACTGGTAATCTCGCTTTGAATGAAGTTGTGCATGGCGACAGTTTCGAGGCGGCTGAGCTCTTCGTTGAAAAGCATGATCATTGCGCGCTCGCCACCAGTAACCGCCAGTGCCATTTCGAGCGTAAAGTCGAGCAGGCGAGGAAAGCTGCTGATCGAATTGAGCGCATAGGTGACTTCGAGCACGGCAGAAAGTTCTTTTATCCGGCTGACAAGCTCACCTTCGGCAGAGCTCAGAGCCGCATAATGCTGGCGCGGAATCTTGTTGCGCATGTTGTTGAAGCACTGCCGCACGAAAGTTTCGTTGCTGTTGAGGAAAAATGGAAAAATTCTCTCACTGCTTACTGGTTGAATTGCCTCGCCAGCTTCTATCTGCAGGTGAATGAAGACATCGTCGGTAAGCTCGAGAAACGCACCTGGCTTGATAGTGGTGATAAAGCCGGGCTGCAGCCTGGTCTGATTTACCAGAATGCCAAACGGGCTCTGCAGGTCCTGCAGGGTCAGGTGTCCATCACTGTTATAACGCAGCTGCAGATGCTGGCGGGCTATGCCGATCTTGTTGAGCTGAATGTCGCAGTCATTGCCGGTTCCGATTTTAACGCCGTTGCCGTGCAGGCTTGGGCTGCCCTCATAGAGTATTTTGCCACTCTTGTCGGTAATTACGATTTTCATTTCCGGGTCCTGATATGGTGATTCTCTTACAGTGCAACAGTATACTTTAAATCACAAGATTTTGCAGCTTACCGCTTAAATTTTGCTGTCAGTTATAGCAGATTACGACGAGAGTCAGGTCGTCCTGTGCTTCCATACCGGTTATGTGGCGTTCGTAGCCAGCGCAGATCCGGCTGTATATCACTTCGGGGTCTTTGTCGGCGCTTTCAGCAACCAGTCTGGCAAAATTTTCGTAGCCAAATTCGACTCCCTCGCGGTTGCGTGCTTCGATTATGCCGTCGGTGTAGAAAACCATGAAATCGCCAGGTTTGAAGGTGATCTCACGTTCCTGCAGTTTTGCTTTTTTGAAGGCGCCAAGAGCGGCGCCAGGCAGGCTGATTTCTTCGCTCTGGCCGCCGCTGCAGAAAATCGGTGAGCAGCCGCCGGCGTTTGAATAAACCGCCCGGCCGTTTCTGCTGTCAGCCGTCAAATACTGAAATGTCATTATCTTTTTCTGCTTTTTGGTTTTGGAACTGTAGATAAGTTCGTGCAGGCGTTCGAGCAGTTGTACCGGCGAGCTTACCTGATCTCTGCTTTTGATGATGCCGGCTTTGGCCATCGCCATGATCAGGGCCGCACCCACACCGTGCCCGGCGACGTCACCGAGCAATACGGCCAGGTGGTCGTCGTCGATAGTGAAATAGTCAAAATAGTCGCCGCCGAGCTCAGCCATGGCCAGGCTCTTGCCGTAAACGGCAAAGCTGCCCTGCGCCAGCATGCCGCTCGGAAACAGGCTTTCCTGGACAACTTTTGCCACTTCAAGTTCTTCAAGGCCGACCATGACTTCATCGAAGATCGCCGCCGTTTCGCCGAACTCATCTTTGCCAAGGTCGCCGACACGATAGTCGAAATGTCGCTTTTCGATAGCAATCGCTGCTTCCTGTAAGCTGTGCAGCGGGTTGAGAAAGCTTCGCGAGAGAATCTGCGCCAGCCAGGCTGCCAGGATCAGGCAGAACAGGGCAAAAAGAAACAGATCGGTGCGTTGCCCGGCTACCGCTTTGTCAAGGCGATCGATCGGGTAGAGGCCCATTATTTTGTAGCGCGACAGATGTTTACCGATAAAACCGATTACCATGTATTCCTGACCATCGAGCTCGACGATTTCGATCTCTTCCGTAGGCTGCTCGACGATACGGTTGAAATAATCGATCAGCTTGTCAGGAACCCGGTCGGTCGAAGGGTAAAACTTGCCGTTGAAGTTGTTGCAGAGAATCACTTTGAGGCCGAGAGGATTACGGTTGATTTCGTCGATGGTTTTGAGCAGATACGCTTCCTGAACTTCGGGGGTGCTCCAGATCATCAGAGCCATGAAGTCGATCTTTTCATGGTTGCCCGCCGACATGAAATTCAGCAGCGCCAGATTCAGGGTGCGCCCAAAACCCCATGGGGTGAGGCCTCCCATGGCTTTGATGAAAGTATGGGTGATTTCGGAAAACGACTTCTGCATCAGTGACTCGAACAGCAGTTCAAGTCGATCGGCCTCTTTGGTGCTTCTGACTTCACCATTGAGCTCGCTCATGATGCGTTTGCCGATGATGTTGGCGATCTGGGCATTCTGTCCGTCGGTTCTGCGATAGACCCTGACTCCGGCTTCATTGTATTCTGGTTTCTCCGGGTCGAGTGGCTTCTGTTCGAGCGTTTCGCTGAGACGTTCGGGGCCGCTGAAAGAACCGGCAATCGCCGATGAACTGGCAATCATAAAAAAGCTCTCGACCAGAAGTTCGCGACCAGCAACGGCTAATTGCCGGTTACTCGCTTCATCTATTTCGCGCCCCTGCATGCCTTTTGCCCATTTTTCAAGATAACGGCGGGTTTTGTATTCGGCCCGGCTCCACATCGACTGCATACGCTCATCGTAGTTCTGCAGAAGGGTCATTGATCTTCGGTGCGCTTCTTTGAGGCTGGCGTTATGTTTCTGGCTGTAATGTTCGCGGGCAAAAATGGCAATAGCCATGAACGGAATCGCGCTGGCAAAGAAAAAAATGAAGGCGATGCGCGGTCTTATCGAAATCGTGCCGGGCTGCCCGCCAATGGTGATTCGCCAGGTATAAACAAGAAAAGGCGTCATCACCAGAGCGAAGAGCGATATGGCGATGAGCGGGTAAAGCAGAAGCTGGTGGAAGCTGTATGGTTTGCCGACAGTTGCGAATATGCTTATTTCAGGCGTAAGAAAGGCGGTTGCCAGAAACTGGTCGGGCGTTTCAAGAAAGGTCAGGTTTTCGGTCAGCATCTGTTTGAGCTGCGTCAGCAGTTGCTTTGAGATTGCACGGGTTGACCACATACCCGAGATATCGGCATCAGGTCTGAAAAAACCAAAGTTCTGCGGTCGATTGCGTGCAAAGTTGTCGATCTGACGTTTGATCCCGATGTCGGACTGAATGATGGCAGGGTCGAACAACAGCAGGTAGAGCCGCTTTTTGTAGAGATTGGTCCAGAACAGGGGCGACTTGAATGCGCTGTCAGGCCAGCCAAAGGCATATTGTTTCGGGTGTGCCGGGTCTTCAGCCATCCGGCTTACATATTGCGGGCCAAGAATCTGCCTGACTTTTTCGAGATCGGTTTTTACCCACTTTTGTACGGCCAGCTTCTTGTGGATGCTTCTGCCGGAATAACAGGACTGTCGAAGTTCGAGGAACACCTCGTGCCATTGCGGGCTCTCTATGTTTCCAGTCAGGTTGTGGGCGAGGGTTTTGCCATTGTGATCCCAGATGCGATAATCGAAGAGGTTCTCAAAGGCTTTGCGTTCACTTTCAAGCCAGGTCACTACCTCGCTGTCGCTGGCGTTACCGTTGTCAAAATGCTCGAATTGGCTATCGACAAGCTGCGCTATATAATTTTCGATGTTTATGCCAGAGGTAGCTTCGTTGAGAACCTGCTGCAGATTGAGTTTGATCTCGTTTGCCTGTTCGTGTTCGACCAGCTGACAGTATCGATGAACGGCGGTTCCGATCAGCATGGCCGGAATTCCGACGAAACAGGCGACGATCAGCAACCATGCAGCTGTTCTTCTGCCGATCGTTTTCCAGTCTGCGGTGAGTGTTGTCATTGGCTGCTGCCGCTCCTGTTCCTGGGATAGACCAGTAATATCATGGTTAGATCATCGTTGCTCTCATTGCCTGACCACTCGAGACATGCATTGTATATCCTGCGATAGAAGGTTTCGGCGTCGTCGCTGTAATTGAGCAAAGCCAGCCGGGCGAAGCGCTCGTAACCCATTACCTGCCCGCTGGCAGCATGGGCCTCGGCAACCCCGTCTGTATAAAGGATCAGGGCCTGTCCTGGCTGCAGCTGCATCGACACTGACTGATAATGCGGTAATTTGCCGGCACCCAGGGGCGTTCCGGGGATTTCCAGATACTCGGTTCGTTGCTGCCCGCTGTCGACCAGGAGAGGGTAACAGTGCCCGGCGTTGGTCACCCTGATATTGGCTGAATGCCGGTCCAGCACCAGATACTGAAAAGTCATCATGCGCTTGAGCCTGCCGGTTTTGAGACTGCAGACTATTCTGTGCAGTTCTGCAGTGAAACGGCAGGTGTCGAGCTTTTCTTCTTCTGATGCCATTTTAACGCCCGCCTTGGCCATCGCCATGATCAATGCTGCCGAAATGCCGTGCCCGGCGACATCGCCGATCATGATGCCGAGTCCGTCATTGCCGATCTCGACAAAATCGAAGTAGTCACCGGCCAGCGTCGTCATTACCACGCTCTGGCCATATATCGAAAAAGGCTTGAACACTGGTTGTCGCTCTGGGAAAAGGCTTTCCTGAACGATTTTGGCGATTTCCAGCTCGCCGAGTCCTTCGATCATTGAATTCATGGTTTGTCCAAGGTGCCCGAATTCGTCTTTATCAGGTATGTTGATGCGATAACGATAGTCGTGGCGGCTGACGGCCGTTGCCGCGTCGCTCAAGGCTTTGACCGGCTCAAGAAATTGCCTGGCTACAGCCATGGCGATGATGATGGTCAGCATGATGCTGAGAAATGCACCGGTAAGCAGTCGGTGAATTATGCTGGCAATTTCTGATTCGATATCAGAGGTTGGATAAACAACTGCAAAGCAGGTATAGTTCATGTTTTTACCGCGCCAGCCGGTGGCCAGGCATTCCTGACTGGCAAGACGCAGGCTCGCGTAGATGTTTCCGCTCGAATGTGCGACTGTTTTGAGAAAAGAAACGAGTTCTGCGCTGTCGCCGGCTGCTGCCGGAATTACCTCGTTGCTGTTGACCGTTCTGGCAAAGGTGCCGGCCAGCAGACCGGTTCTTTTCATACTGCTGAAATATTGGTCGAGAAACAGTCGTTGAAAGACGTCTTCATCCCACATTAACAGCAGAAAATAATTATTCTGGTAGTTCTGCTTGTCACCGAGCATATTCCAGTAACCCATCTTCATGCTGTCGCCGACGCTCATCGGCCAGATTTTGCTGCTGTCACGTATCGAGTTGCGAACGAAGTCTGAATGTTCAGGGTCAGCGATTTTGGAAAGCATGTCAGACTTGTCGGCAACTGTAATGATGCGGTTATGGTACTTGAGCATCGCGTCAGCAATATTTTTAACGTAGGAAGTCGAATGACTGATATTTCTGCCGCCGCTGCCGAAAGCAAAGTTCATTCTGCCGTTGCGGTCGATGAGAAATGCTTCGCTGGGGCTGAATGCCTGCAGAGATACTGCTATCTTTTCGATCTCTTTGTCGTCGAGCATCCGGTTGCCATTTTCCTGGTTAATTCTGTCGAGCAAAGTGTTGAGTCGTTGCGTGAATTCTTTGCTCTGAATTTTGAATCTGTTGTCGATATCACGCAACAGCCGGGCTGATTCCAGCTGTATTTCGTTGCGCAACGATACCTTTCGATTTTGCAGATAATCGTAGGCGATGGCCCCGAGAACGGTCAGAGGCGCCACGTTGGCGTAGAGAAACAGCAGCAGCAGTTTCCATCTGATCGAGAAAAAGGCCCGCCGCACTCTGAAATTGAAGTAGACCAGCAGGCCGATCAGCAGATAGATCAGTATGGCCCGGGTCACGACGAGCACTCGCATCTGGTCAGGGTTGTAGATGTCTTCGTCTTTCATGCTCAGCGCAAATATGCGGGTGTGCGGGTTGAGCAGTTGCACCACTATTTGAGCACTTCGGCTTTCGATCATCTGTTCGGATGAATTTTCGTATCTCGCCAGCGCCATGACGACCTCGTTTTTGATATGCTGGTGCCGGCCCATAAAAGGCTGATCGAGTTCGTGCAAAGAAGCAAAGCCGGTGACGATACTGTCGTTGCCAAGATTGACCGCGTTTACGATGCTTCTGAGGCCCTGATCGTCGTTGATGGCTTCCCAGCTGACAAAGCACAGCATGCTGACGGCGGGGTCGGTGTGATACCAGAAATACGGCCGATTTTTGCCGTAATCAGCGAGAATCAGCGAAGAATTTTCGTCGTCGAGGTATGGCTGGTTGAGAGTATCAGGCAGAAACACCCGGCCGAGAAATTGTCTGATCAGATTCAGGTTGCTTTTGACAATGTCGAGATCTTTTATTTTTTCGCTGCCGCCGGTGGTTACATGGTTGGTGACACTGCGAAGAACTTCATACAGTCGGCGAATGACGAAGCGAAAACGTTTTTCATCGGTAAGTCTTTCGACGACGTTGCCGGATTTGTCCCAGACGATGAATTCTAGCCGTTGCGGGTGTCTCTGTTTCAGCCTGGCTATGGCTTTTTCGAGATAGCTGACCGGATCTGCCTGCTGTTTCGCCAGTTCGAAAGTCTTTTGCAGCAGCAGATGATAATAGCGCCGTTCATCATTGAAAGGCGTCAGCTGTTTGAGGTGGTCTGAGAGCTGTTGAAAGACCTGGTGCCGGTGATTTTCGAGGCGCAGTTCGAACAGACTGCCCAGACTTGAATAAAATATAAAAAACGGGAAGACAAAAAAGCAAAACACCAGCCCGGTGTATTGCAGCAGCGAGCCAATACGGCTGTTATTCTGTGCGCGCAATTGTCCTCCCGGGAAGACCCGGCCTCATCTATATGATAATTGCACAGCACCGCAAACAGCAAGCCGTAAAAATCAGGCGGCGAGTCGGCAGAGCTGGTCGGCCTGGTTGAGCTCGAACCTGAGAAGCTGCAGCCGTGTCAGTTTGTCTT
Source organism: Candidatus Rifleibacteriota bacterium (assembly GCA_022704885.1). The sequence continues at coordinate 33,451 of JAKJFO010000015.1, forward strand.
TGATCGAATGCAGGTTCAGGTTGCTGGAGTGGCCTGGCAGATCTTGAGGAGATTCGAGTATGGCGCGGAGCGGGTCGATGTAAACCAGCAGTTCGCTTTCGAGCTGGTCGATCTGCAGCTGCAGCAACTGATAGTTGAGGTTCGCGGTTTCGGCGAGCAGTCCGGTCAGGGTGATCTGATTTTCAGTCATATCTGCTTATCCTTATCGCCGAGCGTGAGCGCAGAATCGAGCTGAAGCCATATTTTGCCCGGATGATCTGCAGAACGTCGTTGAGACCGCGTCTGTATTCAGGCTGCAGCGAGTCGAAAAGATCGGGTGTGAACGCACCCGGCTGCAGCGAACTGAGATGAACGCCGACGAGGCGAACCTTGATGCCAGGCTTGACGGTGCGATTGAAAAGGGCTACAGCCGCCTGAAAAATATCGCGGTCGTCGTTGGTGCGGTTGATTTTAATCGAATGCCCATCGCTGGCGAAGTTGGCGAAACGTAGTCTGACGCTTACGCAGCCGCAGGTCAGCTGCTCGCTGCGTAACCGATATACGGTTTTTTCGACGAGATGCGACAGATAGTTGAGCAATAGCGCCCGTGAACCGGTATTTTCGGGTAAAGTGACACTGTGCGATATGCTTTTGCGGACAGGTTTGTTTTCGGCAGAAACCACGCAGGTATCACCGATGCCGTGCGCACAGTTGAAGATATATTCGCCGACTTTGCCCATGGCAGCCTGCCATGCGGTCAACGGGATACGCAAAATGTCGGGAACTTCGTAGACGCCCATCGAATTTAGCACCGGCACAGTGCGCTTGCCGATACCGGGAATCTCGTCGAGCGGCAGATGCGAGACAAAAGCCTGCTCTTCGCCCGGCAGAATCTCGAGTATGCCAGCGGGTTTGCCCAGACTTGAAGCGATTTTGCCCATGAGTTTGTTGGTGCCGAAGCCGATGGTGGTCGGCAGGCCCGGGTCACGGGCAATCTCTTTGACGATTTGTTCGGCAATCGCCAGGTTGGTCGGATAAATACGGTCACAGCCGGTAAAATCAAGATAAAATTCATCGATCGAGGCCGGTTCGACCAGCGGGCAGAATTCGCGCAGACGCGTATGAACAGCATTAGACAGTTCGATGATATTGCCGGGGGTCGGCAGCCAGACAAGGTCGGGACACTTCTGGCGGGCGATCCAGAGCGGAGTGCCAGCCTTGATGCCGAATTTGCGGGCTTCGTAAGAAGCCGAGCAGACTATGGCAAAACTGCCGGTGCTGCCGACTGCGACCGGGCGGCCGCGAAACTCAGGGTGTACCTTGAGGGCGGCTTCGACAAAAAAAGCATCGAGATCTATACAGGCGATACGTCTACGCATGGCTTTAACCTCAGTGACGGCGGTATTTGCGCAGAACTCCGATTACAATTCCTTTGATGGTTACGTCGCGGTTCTCGATGATGATCGGCGGCATGGCCGGGTTTGAAGGCTGCAGGCGAACCCGGCTGCCTTCGCGATAAATCCGCTTGAGAGTGACTTCTTCGTTTTCGATGCAGGCGATGACCATGTCGCCGTTGTTGGCGGTATCGCGCTTTTCGACGATGACCAGATCGCCGTCTTTGATCGCCTCATCGATCATCGATTCGCCGTGCACCTCAAGAACGAAGGTTTCACCTTTGCCGATCATCGATTCAGGCAGATTGACCGTCTCGGGAATCTCGTTGATCGCGATCGGCTGGCCGGCGGTAACCCGGCCCAGCATCGGCACTTCGATGCTGCGCCCGACGTTTACCGTCTGCGGCTTGACCGACAGACCACGCGAACGCCGCGGCAGAGTGTCGATGTGACCCTTGTCGACGAGAATTTTGAGATGTTTGTGTACAGTCGCAGTCGAAGCCAGACCGAGGCCATCACAGATCTCGGCGATAGTGGGGGCATAACCCCATTCGGCAAAAAAACGGCGAACGAAAGAGAGTACACTCTGCTGTTTTGGCGTTAGTGGATCTGGTGTCATGGTTGGCCTCCATTGCGATTTACTGCTACATTAATCATAGGCGAATAAAAGGCGAATGTCAAGCGAAAAAAATACGAACAGCTAAGAGTTTAAGAATTAAATTTGAGAATTTCCGCTTATGCCGGGCTCTCGGCGGAATCTCATTCGCTACAACTCTCACCAGTCGGGAGTGTTGTTGAGTAGCTATGGCTTGCGTCAATATTGCCTGGCTCGAAGTTTCCGCGCCTGAGAAACCCGCCTGCGCCCTTGTAAGGTTTTTTAACAAGTAAATCTGAGAATTTCCGCTTATGCCGGGCTCTCGGCGGAATCAGGCAGCTCTTGCGGCTTCAGCCTTTAGAATTGCGGATGGTGACGATCAGGGTCAGGTCGTCCTGTGCTTCGCCGCTGCCAATATGTTTGAGGTAGGCTTCGTAGATGTTCTGGTAGAAAATCTGCGGGTCAGTGTCGTAGCTGGCCTGCAGTATCGTTTTGAAGCTGTCGTAACCGACTTCGATTCCGGCCGGCGAACGCGCTTCGACGATTCCGTCAGTATAAAAGACGATTGCATCGCCTTCAGCGAAGTCAACTGCACACTCATGGAATTTTGCTCTGCTGAATCCCCCAAGTGCCGGGCCTGCCAGCGTGAGTTCACTTGCCGAGCGGTCAATCGCCCTGATCAGGATCGGCGAACAGCCGCCGGCATTCGAATAGCGTCCTTCACCGCTTTGTGAGTCGAGATAAAGGTATTGAAAGGTCATTACTTTTTTCTGCTGACTGCCCTTTGATGCCATGATCATGCGGTGTAACGCCACCATCAAATCTGCCGGTGCGTTTAGAAGATGAGGTGAACTTAGAATGCCAGCTTTGGCCATTGCCATGATCAGAGCCGCGCCAACGCCGTGTCCGGCAACGTCACCAGCCAATACCGCGAAATGTCGCTCGTCGATTGCGAAAAAGTCGAAGTAATCACCGCCCAGTTCGCTCATGCTGATACTTTTGCCGAAGGTGGCAAAGCTGCCATGCGTAAAGCCGGGTGGCGGGAACAGGCTGTCCTGAACGATTCTGGCAACTTCAAGTTCACTGAATCCGACCATGATTTCGTTGAATATGGCGGCGACTTCGCCGAATTCATCTTTGCCGGCGCCGCTGATACGATGACCGAATTCACGGTTTTCGATGGCGAGTGCTCCGTCACGCAGCGCCTGCAGCGGTTCGATGAAGCTTTTGGCGAGCATCTGCGCCAGGCTGGCTGCCAGGATGATGCTGAAAAGAACGAAAAGCAGCAGTTGGGTTTTCTGCTGGCTGATGATCAGGTCGATATTGCGCAACGGATACAGCGCGATGATCTGGAAGAGATTAACATTGCTGCCATTGAAGCCGACGGCGATGTAATCTTCGCCATCCAGGCTGATCAGTTCAATTTCTTCGGTCGGCCGGGTACCGAGACGGCTGGCGAACTTGTGCAAATCTGCAGCCTGGCTGCCGATTTCCGGCAGATAATTGTCGTTGAAACGATTGCGGGCGATAAGTTTGTAGCCATGCGGGTTACGGTTGGTGAGTGGCACGGCTTTTTTAATGAAGCGTGTCTGCGATAATATCGGCCGCCAGAAAACCATGACGGCGTAATCGACAATTCCAGGTTTAAAGACAGAAACCAGCTTCATGAACGACAGGTCGTTGATGCGGCCAAACCCCCAGTGGTTGATCGAACCGAGGTTGCCAATGACCGAGTTGGTCATTTCCAGCATGGTCTGCTGTAACAGAGACTCTGCGACTATTTCGAGTTTGCTGAGAATCGGGCCGGAAATTTCGACACGGTTGAGATCGCTCATTACTTTTTTACCGACCAGATTGGCGGTTATGATATCGCTCTCGACAATTGTCGTGATTTCACGTTTGACCTTGCTCTTTTCGCGATCGATGCTGGCTGAATCGAGGCTGCCCTTGAGCACGAAAACCTCACCTTTGTCGATCACCTTCTTGCTGTCGCTGGCTACTACATAGTAATTGCCTACGGTAAAGGGCGCGAGCAGCTTATCGACCTGCTTCGCAGTTTCGTCGGTAACTTCACTGCTGCTCTTGAGCTTGTCGGTCCACTGATCGAGAAGACGGTCGAGGGTTACCGCGTCGTTGTCGAGAAAAGAGAGAAAGCGTCGGTCGAAAGTGAGAACCATGTCGGTCGAGCTTTGATGTGCTTCTGCGATCAGGGTGCGGCGCATCTGCAGATTATGTTCGTGAGAGACCACAATCATTGCCAGCAATGGTATGCCGCAGGCAAAGAAAAACAGAAAAGCCAGCCGGGTTTTGATTTTTGCGCGGCCCGGCCGGCCGGCGACCATGGTGTTCCAGGTGTAGACGAGGAATGGCAGCATCAGTGCAATGTAAAGCGCGGCCGCCAGCAGTGATCGCCATAAAATTGCGAAACTGCCGTATTTTTTTTCGGTCAGAGCGAAAATTCGCTGTCCTGGTGCCAGAAACAAATAACCGAGATAATGCTGCGGCAGTTCGAGGAAACTGCGCGACCCGCTTTCGCATTGCGCAAAAGTCTGTGCATTCAATTCGCCGGTTTCGATTTCGCCACTCTTCCAGAGAATTTGCGGCAGGCCTTTTTCCACACTGACGATGCCGAGAAGCAGGCGACTGCTGTCGGCAAATTTCTGCAATGTGTAATGCAGGCCGTTCATCTGCCTGAGTTTTTCTTGATTGTGGCGAATGACCACGGCAATGGTCGAAATAAAATACCTGGTGATCGGCGGTCGCTTGAACGAGCTGTCGAGCCATGCCAGAGAATAACGCTCCGGGTCGTTCTGGCCGCTCATCATCGTCTGAATCAGCTGTGGGCCGAGAATCTCGCGAATTTTGACAATGTCGTGCTCATGGCGGTCATAATGTACCTGAAAACCCGGAAGAGCGCTGAAATACCAGAAAACCTGCCGCCAGTCATCGTTGCTGTATTCATCCTGAAAGGTTTTTGCCAGTTCTCTGCCATCACGCGACCAGGCGATGAATTCAAATGCTCCGGGAAAATTTTTCTGCATCTGGCGAAGCCAGGCCAGTATCTGGTCAGAGTCGGTTTTTTCGCGTTCAAAAGTGCTGAATTGTTCAAAGAAAAGGCGGCTCCAGAATACTTCCTGATCGAAGGCGCCGGCGGCTTCACTGGCTGCTCGCTGCAGTTGAGCTTTTACGTCGAGTTTCAGATCATCTTCACTGACCGTGTAGAATCGGTAAACCGCAAAAAAGACCAGGGCCGCCGGCACACCGGTCAGACAGATAACGGCGAGCAGCCAGCGCAAAAGCTGGCCTGAACGTGAAGAAAAGCTCGCGTTTTCAGTTTTCTTTTTCATGTTTACGGTTGATGATGATCAGAGTGAGGTCGTCGTCTGCGGAAGCTGCCCATTGGTCGTATGCATCGTAAATATGGCGATAGTAGATCTCAGGCTCAGTGTCATAAGCTGAAATCAGCAGTTCGCGCAGTCGGTCATAGCCAAACCCCTCGCCTGCGGCGTTGTTTGCTTCGGCGATACCATCAGTGTAGAGCACCAGTGATTCGCCTTCGCTGATTACAAACTCGTGATTGAGATATTTCGGTCTTCGTCCGATTCCCAGCGGGGTAGCAACGTGCTCTATGTATTCAGCCCCCGACTGCTTCGGTTTGACGATGACAGGAAAGCAGTGTCCGGCATTGGCGAAGCTGAAAACACCAGTCTTCAGATTGAAGACAAAATATTGCAGCGTCATCATTCTTTTGAGTTTTTCGTTTTTGATCGCAAAAAAAATCTGATGCAGACGCATTACCAGTGCAGATGGATCGCGCTTTTCCCGGTCGGAGGCCATCAATACCCCGGCTTTTGCCATTGCCATCATCAGCCCGGCAGAGACTCCATGACCGGCTACGTCACCGATGACGACACCCCAGTTGTCGTCGTCAATTGCGAAACAGTCGTAATAGTCACCGCCCAGTGTCGTCATGACCAGGCTCTTGCCATAGATGGCAAAAGGTCCGGCGCGAAAATGATTGCCGGGAAGAAGATTCTCCTGGACGATGCGTGCCACTTCGAGTTCGCCGAGGCCTTCGATGACACGATTAAAAACAGTGCCGAGGTGTCCGAACTCATCTTCATCGCCGGGCGGAATCCGGTGTCTGAATCTACGGGCACCGATGGCCATGGTACCTTCGCCGAGCTGGTGAATCGGTTTAAGAAATTGCGAAGACAAAGCGTGACCGATGATTATTGTCAGAAGAAGACTGACCAGTGCGCCGATTACCATGCCGAGTCTGATGCGGTCTATGCGGGTTTCAATCGTAGATTCGGGGCAGACGAAGGCAAACATCATGTGGTCAAGATTTCGCCCGCGCGCGCAGGCAAAAATGTTGCTCTGTCCGTTTTGCAGAAAGCTGCCCGAATGGCTGTCGCGAAATCCTGATGCACGGCTGAATTCCTGTTGAATAGCCGGTGGAATATCGGCCTGCTCAGGCCAGCTTCTTGCCGCATCGGTTCTTTGTACGATGAAACGGGCCTGCAACGGATTGTTGCGGGCGCTGGCGACATACTGCTCGATATATTGCTCCTGAAAGCGGTCGTTGTCCCAGATGACCATGAGGATGTGGGTGTTACGGTAATTTGTCCGATCGCCAAAGATATACCAGTAAGCGATCTTGATGATGTTACCCAGGTTGACAGATGTTATTCTGCCTGCCAGTCTGTATGAATCTCTTATGAACTCTGCGTTATCAGGCGACAGCAGCGCGCTGAAAATGTCGGTTTTGCTGCGGCTGATCAGAATGCCGTTGTTGAATTTAAGGATTGCATCACCCAGTTGTGCGATAAAGCCGGTATTCTGGCGGGTATCGTGCAGGCTTGCCCGATGTTTGAGAATCATATCGCCACCGTCGGTGATGAGG
>JAKJFO010000160.1 GCA_022704885.1 Candidatus Rifleibacteriota bacterium
CCCGCCGGTTCCGCTCGAACTTGTTGAGCGGACCCCGAAGGGGCAAGAGCCAGGTGCGGCGGCGACCCGATGTCCATCTAAGGCGGCTCTTAGATGGCAAGCGAAGGCGCAAAGGCCATGACATAGACCGACCATGGAGGGCGGGCTATGGCGTGGCCTTTGCTTTACCGAGCGGTTCGGGTCGCCGTTTTGCCGCACCTGGCTCGCAGCCGGCGGGCGGGGCCGGAGAGATAAAACTTCCATTCGATCAGGTTTTTGGTCATCATTTTCCGTGGAGCCGGTTTGACGGCTCCTAAAACCAGTATGGGAGACGGATATGACCAAATTGCGCAAAAGGATGATCGAGGATATGAAACTGAACGGACTGAGCCGAAGAACCCAGGAATGCTACCTGAACGCGGTTTCCAAGATTGCGAAATACTACATGAAGGCACCCAACGCCATTTCGGCTGAGGAAATCAGGCGGTATTTCCTTCGGCTCATGAAAGACGAAGTGTTTGCTCCTGCCACACTTCAGGTGTATCGGGCCGGGATCCGGTTTCTCTTTGAAAAGACGCTACGGAAAGACTGGGGAGACTTGAATCTGATCCGTCCACGAATGCATCGGAAGTTTCCAGATGTTCTTACAGTTGAGGAAGTTCGGGCGATTTTAGGTGCCATTCGTGACCCAAGATACCGACTGTGTCTCAAGGTCATCTATGCATGCGGACTGCGGATTTCCGAGGGTTGCGAAATCCAGAGCGCGAATATCGACAGTGCACGCCATGCTTTGAAAATCTTCGGAAGAAAAGGCCGAAAAGACCGATTTGTCCCTATTCCCGACGTTCTTTTGGATGAGTTGAGGGAGTATTGGCGTGAGTTTCGACCCGCAACTTTTCTCTTTTTCGGCCAAACGAAGGACCGGCCTCTTTGCGATGCCACGCTTCGCCGCGCTTTCAACCATACTGTCCGAGAGCTTGGCATCAAGAAGGATGTTTCCGTTCATACGCTTCGGCACTCGTATGCCACCCATATGCTGGAAGCCGGAATCGATCTTCGAAGCATTCAAGAGGTTCTGGGGCATTGCAACCTCGAAACCACGTTGATTTACACGCATCTGACCGAGAGAACCACGATGAAGGCGCTGTCAGTCATGAACGAGATCATGGCAGCCCATTAGACAGGTCATGCCGACCATTGGCGAGATCTTTCGGACCTCCGGCCAGTCTTATCTCGAAACATTCGGAGCCAAGATTCCCTCAGGCCATCAGAAAGCCATAAAAGACCTGGCTTCCTGTCGAACCGGAGATCTTGGCTGGCATGTCTACGAGTGTCCGGACTGCGGAGAGGTTCATTACGTCAATCATTCCTGCCGGAACCGGTCATGCCCGCTCTGTCATTCCAGACAGCGGGAGGATTGGCTGTCGGCGCGATCCAGAGAATTGCTGCCAGTTTCTTATTTTCACGTCATCTTCACTGTGCCCGAAGAATTGCGCCGACCGGTGCGATCGAACCCAGCCCCCCTTCTGGATGTCCTCATGAAGGCTGCCGGTCGAACCCTTCTGAAGTTTGGCCAGGATGCCCGGTTCATCGGCGGCAAGACCGGAGTTGTCATGGTGCTCCACACATGGACCGGCGCCATGGAGTACCATCCGCATGTCCATTGCGTGGTTTCGGCTGGCGGGATCGATGGTTTCCTCTGGCGAAGTTCCCGGGATGGCTTTCTGTTTCCAGTTACAGCCATGTCCAAGGTATTCCGAGGGATTTTTCTGGATCTTGCCCGGGAGGCTGCCCCTGAACTCGAGATCCCGGCAGCGGTCATGGAGAAAAACTGGGTAGTCTATGCAAAGCCCGCACCGGACAAGGTGGACAGTTTGATCAGGTATCTCGGTCGTTATGTTCATCGGGTGGCCATCAGCAACTCCAGGATACTGGCTTTCGAGGAAGGCAAGGTGAGCTTCCTATGGAAGGATTCCCGTGATTCTCGCAAGAAAGTGATGGTGCTCCCAGTCTTCGAATTCATGCGACGGTATCTGCAGCATGTTCTCCCGACCGGGTTTCACAAGGTCAGATACTTTGGCTTCATGAGCCCGTCGAACCGAAAAGTCTTCCGGAGGGTCAGGCTCTTGCTGTGGCTGAAGGCGGGGTTCGCTTTTCCAACAAAGATGCTTGCCAAGCCTGATTTTATCTGCAAGGCTTGCGGAAAGGGCCTTCTGGTAAAGATTGGCGCGCATTTCACCCACTCGAGGGCACCGCCGAGATCATAATAGGTTTGGTCAGACGACATCCCAGGGCTTGGTTTGACAGGCTCTCCCAATCTTTTTTTCGGCAAAATAGTCATAAGTTCGGCTTTCCATCGCTGGAGAGCTGCTTCTGTTTTAACAAAAAGGGTAACAGCCCTATTTCGGGGGGCAATTTCTCAAGCCCCATGTGAGAAGATCGGCGTTAAATTTCCTTATTCGGGAATCCCGTGCGGTTTAGTTCAATTCGGTTTTTACAGCGGCGTTGCGCCGTAAAAACCTAAACTATTATCAGTCATCTCGGCAAACGTCATCTTGCCACACTCAATTCGACAGCGCATGAAGACATTCCGCCCGAAATCGCCTATTTACTCGAAACCGTGTTTCAAAAACCTTTTGAACAAATTGTACACGACCTCTTATCAGAGGAAGGAAAACTGGTAAATGCCGGCTGGGGCAGTCGTAAATTGACTCTGTTCGTTGAGTCCTTCCAACTGCTGACCAGCGCATATTTCGACCATTTTCTGTTCATGTCGATACATTCTGATCTGCTTCAGGAAAGCTACATTGCCAGGCATCTGCATGGCGCAATCAGAAACCCATGGGGCTTTATTTTTTATGTGGCGTATGGACAGACACTGCTGAACGAACAAAAACCTCTGGAACAATACCCTGATGTTAACCGGCTTTTCACAAAAACCGCCGACTTTCCTTTACCAGAACCTGAAATCGTCGAATTCAACAACAGCAGCCATCTGTTTGTCGGTCTGAAGGGAAGCACCACCAACAGTATCAGATTCTGTGTCCTTTATCCGGTCGAACGTATCGATGCCAAGATAAGCGGTGAGGCTAAGGAGCTTATATACCCAACGGTTCTGGGCATATCGCTGGTGTTTTTTATGATAGTCATTCTGCATCTCAATCTTCTGATGCCGGTTAAGCGTTTACACCAGGCCGCTCGCGCTCTGGAAAATCGCGATTCAACCTTCCGCCTGCCGGACAGTGAAGGTGATGAATTCTCAGAAATGGCAAAGATTTTCAATAACAGTATCGGGGAGTTTGACGAGCTTAAAATCGCCAGTATCGTTCAAGCCAGGCTTCTGCCAAACCAGCCCTTCAATGTTGAAGGTTTCAGCATATTCGGGAAAAGTCTGCCAATGATCGAGCTTGGCGGCGATTATTTCGACTATTTTCCGATTGATGAAATGAACTTCGCGCTTCTACTGGGCGACGTGGCCGGGCATGGGGTTGGTGCCTCGCTGATCATGGCGATGGCGAAAGCTGGAGTGATCTGTAGCAACGACATTGCCAGAGATCCGGCCTCAGTGCTTGGACGCCTGCATCAAATCGTCTTTTCGATCAAAAACCGGGTTCAACGCAAGGTCATGACTTTTCAATATCTTCTGGTAAACAAAATAGATCGCAGCCTCGTCTACAGTAATGCCGGTGGCTGCTCTCCTGCCCTGATCGACCCGACCACAAAAACCGTCAACGAAATTAAGCATGCCGGTGCGGTTCTTGGTGGCTTCAAAAAGAGCGTTTACAGCAATCTCAACCTGACAATCAACCCGGGCCAGGCCATAATTTTATATACGGATGGCATGGTTGAATCCCGCAATGAAATCGGCACAGAGCTTGGTTATCAGGGACTGTTCGATCTGTTTCTCGCCTGTTACGACAAAAATGCGACCATTTATTACCACAACGTTATGACAAGTTACCAGAAGTGGCTTGGGCAAGCCGTTGCCGGCGACGACGTAACCCTCATCGTCATGGTGTGTACATAACCATGGCGAGCATTCTGGCCTTTTGTTGTCAGGAAATACGAAAGGATGGCTGGGTAGTCATCTGCCAGCCATCTTTGCTGATTTTGAGACTGCTGTTATATTGATATCTGCCCGAAAACAAGTGGGCGAACTCGCTCACGGCCGCTTGCGGATCGACTGCATAACGCTGCTGGAATTTTGCCGACTCTTTACCTATGGCAACAAGGTTTTTGGCACTGACTACCCCGACATAAAGGTTGCGAATCTCAGAATTCTGGTTGATGAAATTCTCTATTTTTTCGCGATCGGGGTGATCGTTTCTCAAGCCAACTTTTCCGTCACCGCCGATATCAAGCTCGATAGCAGGATCGGTTTTAATGTCTTCAGACAGCATGAATCGCTGAAGATGCTTTTGAAATATGGCCAGAGCTTTGTCGGCATTTTCATCGATGCTGCCCGAATTGGTCCTGCCAGCACCCCAGGCCAGCAAACCAGTTTTCAGACTATCTTTCAGGTCATCGCCCGGTTGCCATGGCTTAATGCCGAATTCGTTTTCAAGATCTTTTTGGACTGCCCTGTCTACTGAGGTCAACTGCCTCACATCCGCTGCAATTGAGGGTTCATGCTTGATTTGTTCTGGATTCTCGCCTGACACGACTGAGAAATCAGCTTCCGGCGCTTTATTGGTGCGCTGATACCCGTAGAAAGAAGCACGATCAGAAACATTGCCTATGGCGTACATAAGGTTTTTTCCTGATGTCATCCATGACCGGATTTTGACAATTATCCCTATCTACTTTAAATATCGGCATTTTTTCGAAAAACCTGAGATTCGACGCATTTTGGGAAACAAATAGCGGCATTTATGCCACACAATTCCCCGAGGCTAAATTACCCCAAACATATATATTATCTGATAAATAGCGGGGTATAATATGGAACAATTTTTGCTTGTACATACAGTAGAGAACATACAGGAGATGACATATGCGCAGAAAAAAAGGTCAGGCCATTGTTGAAATGGCATTGGTTTTCCCGTTTTTTCTTCTTATAATCGTCGGCGGCATTATTGATTTTGGTTTTGCCATGTACAATGCCCTTACCCTGCAGCAGATCGCGAATGACTCTGCTCAGTGGGCTGCAGACAAGCAGATAACTGAAACTACCGCTATCACAAATTACATTACGGGCAAAAAGCCGGGGTGGTGGCAGGGCAAGTTTGCCGATCCCAACATTGAGCTGGTAGCATTGGAAAGCGGCGGAACAGTTATACGCATAGGTCTCGGCTATGAATCGCCCACCTATACTACTTTTTATCAGGCAATGTTGTCCGGTGTCAAAGGATCTCCTTCGATAAATCTGTCTGCGCTCGCTTCTTACAAAATTCCTCAGCATATCTACAGCAAAATGTAAATTGAGTAAATATGAAAACACATGCAAAATCACGCGGTCAGGCCGTAGTCGAGATGGCTCTGGTATTGCCGATCTTCATATTCGTGATTGTCGGCATTTTTGACTTTGGCCGGGCTCTGCACAGCTGGTCGACGCTGAATTTTCAGTGCACCAAGGCGGCAAGACTCGCTGCAAAAAGGCTCAGCCCGCTCATCGCCAGAAACCTGTATACTCCTGAAACTCACACGCCACTTGGTCAGCAGGACGACGTCTATGGGGTTCATGACGAATTCTGGAAATACCGATCTCCAACAATGGCCGAAGCCGATTATGACGTTACCTTCGAAGGCGTCGGAACGGGCACCCAGAATGTAACAATCTCGGCCACCTACAATCTCAAACTGATTACGCCATTCATGGGATCAATATTAGGTGGTTCTAACGGCGATGGAACTATAGTTATCTCGTCCTCGGTAACCGAAGAAAAAGAGTAGCTTTTGGCTTAAATAGCAAAAAATAGCTGGTAGGGAGCCTGACATGACAATTACATATTATTTCAAAAAACGCTCTGGTTCCGTAATGTTCATGACTGCCGCCTTCGGCGTCGTTTTGCTGGCTGTTACTGCACTGGTAACAGATATAGGCTACCTCTATCTTGAGCAGGCACGACTTCAGACTGCAGTAAATGCCGGATGGAAAGCCGGATTCGACCGAATGACACAGATCAAGAGCGGCGGAAATCCGATTCTGACCGAAGAGCACAAGACGCAGATAATCCAGCACGTACGTGACGTTATCAAGTCAAACGGCTACACCGACGAAGAACTCACCGACCTTGAAGTAATTTTTCCCAACGACAATCAGCTGCTCGTCAGGTCAAAAAAAGATGTAGGACTCTTCTTCGCACAGGTCATGGATATCAGATCGAAAGAAGTAGATTCCGGCCGTGAAAATCTCGGAGATCTCGGTACAATTATTCCACTCGGCATTCCACACGGAATTACCAGAGATGTCAGCCCGACCAAGTATCGATTCGAGCCTTTCGCTCCCAACGAAACATTCACCGTTGGCAAAGAATACATTATTAAACTAGGTGAAACTGAAATACCACAGCCTGGCGACGCACCCTGGGGAGTTATTCCTAAGGACATCAACGACAAAAAGGACTTTGGCTTCGTCATTGGTTCGATTTACACGATCAAGTATGGCAGTGGCCAGCTTACTGACGCAGGACAAGGTCTTAACGGAAACTTCGGCGCGCTTGACGTAGACAGCGCTTTTGACGACGGACATGGGGGCGGCGCAAGCGGCAAAGAATATGTTGATCCTAATGACGGGAGAACTTACGCAGACAATTACGAGGGCTGGATTAAATACGGTTTGAACAAAAACAAATTCCCCGGCCTGAAAATCGGCGATGAGCTCTGGCCTGAAACCGGAAACATGGCCGGACCCACCCGTGACGGGGTTGAATACCGTATAGAGCATGACATGCTTGACATTAGAATACCAGTGGTACCAAGCTTCCCAAAAGGTCAGAGTAGCATGGTAACAATTATTGGTTTTCTAAATTTCCGCTTATCAATAGTTGGTGGATCAGGAAATAATGCAACTGTAACAGGCACTTATATGGGCAGCGAATATGCAGTTGACAACGCATCTGGCGAGCTCAAGATCAGCTATGGTCGCATCGACCCAGACAACGTATCTGACAATGAATCCCAGTATCTCGATAACTTCAAATATGGATACAGCGCGCCAGTTGAGTATGGCCAGATGATTCTGCCGGAAAACGGCAATGCAAAGGAACCGACTGCTACAGCGGTGGCCTATCGCCTGCTGGACAAGGAAGAATCGCCGAAAAAGGTCATAGTTCCGATCACCGAGGTTCCTGAGGAAGTCAACGACAACAACTTTCCCACCGCTACCGCGACCACCATTTACGATCTTAAGGCTACTGACAGCCCGGAAGGAGAGGCTTACATCGCCAGCTACCCATTCAAAACTTCAGTAAGAGTAACTGGCTTTGCCGAGTTCAAACTTCTTGACGAAGGCAATTACACCAGAGTCGGCGAAAATTACGAAGATGGCGACAATGGTGATCTCGGCCCGGTCATGCCAGGTCAGGTGCGCGGCACCTTTGAACGCTACATAGTAGAGCCCGGCAAATACCCAATGCCGTGAACTGATTGGTCTTAGCCGTTTATAGCAATTGCTTTAACGCGACAAAATGACATTCGGCGAGAAATCGCTGAGCAGTGGCTGTTTTGCTGCATTGTCGCGAGGGCCCAGCCTTATTATCTGACCACGCCAGCGTCTCAAAAAATCTTCGATGCTTATCTCAACCAGTCCCTGCAAAGGGTCAGCGAGAAAAAGCCTGTTGTCACGGCTGCCGATCACCCCGATTGCGTGCTCGACACGGGCGATACCGACTGAAGTGGTTATTATGAAAGGCATGTTTTCATCGAGGATTTCGCTAAAATTCCTGCTGCTGTAAGCGGCCTGAGGAAATCCAAGATTGCGGCAGCCTGCGACAGAATGCCCAACCAGCGAGCCAATCAGCAGTGTTTTAACACGGCGGGTCGCTTCATGTTCGCTGACAGGCTCACCATAAAGAGCGCAAATAGTCGCCAGAGATGAGGGAATACAGGTTGTCTGCAACGTCTGCAAAATCACGCCGTTGCTGTCGTGCCGCGGTTCGCCGACAAACCAGGCGGCCGGCAGTATCAACACCGTTTCGACAAGAGTTGTCAGCAGAAAAAGAGTTATGAGCAGCAAATGCCTGATCATTGCCAGGCCGGGCACAGGATGGCGATAAAGTCGCCCGGCCATAAAACTCAGCAGCAGCAGCTTGCCGACAAATACGATTACCCAGGCCGGTAACGATGGATCAAACGACATTGCCGCCACCAGCAGTCCGTTCTGCGATGCCAGCAGCATGCAAAAAAAGAAAACCAGAGCAAGAATAATCGGCACCTTCAGTCGCGCTGATGGCGACCGTTGATCCTCAGAATCAGAGCTGGCAAAAGCTGCTCTGCGGATAACCAGAATCGTGATCAGCAGGCTGGCAATCAGCTTGCAAAAAAACTCGATGTACAAATTATGCCCTCTAACTATGTTTCAGAACGTTAATACCTGCTGGCTGTCGACGACCCATTCGGCAAGGGCTGCCATCGTCGATTTTTCGGCGCCGGCGAAATAGGGCACGTTTTTGTGAATGCCGCAGCGCGCCATGCAGGTGCCACAAACTTTAACGGCAACGCCTTTAGCGATCAGATCCTTGAGCATCTGGGAAAGATCCTGATCGTAGCCGGCAGGCGGCTTGCAGGTGTCGCGGGCCATGTCGACCGAGTCATTCATCAGAAAAATCCTGACTTCGTTAGCGGTAGCCTGTAGCTGGCCGGCGAGGCGCAGACCGTTCCAGGTCACGTCGGTTCCATCATAGGGCGCATGGTTGAAGATAATCAGTACTTTCATATCAGCCTCCGTTTGATTTATTTCAAAACAGGCTTGCATCATTTGCTGCGAATGCAATAATATATGGCATATGCCACAAACACAAGAAGTATAATGTTTAATCCGCCTGCAATCTTTGCAGATTATTCTACTACTCCACAACCTCATCTGCTATCATTATCAGTCATGCCGAAAGGAAAAAGCGTATGAACGGCAGAGATTATCTGGCCAGTGAACTGAAAAAATACAGCTGCATCTGTTATTACCCGTCTTCGGGCACCGATCTGAGCAATCTCGATTACTTCGGGTCAGGCCGCAAACTCTGGAGCGAGAGAGTCGAAGGCGTGCAGCCGCAAGAATCGTCTGAAAAAGCCAGTTTGCAGCAAGAACCAGACTTGTACATTCACACAGATGTAAACTTTTATCAGGAATTTTCAGCCGGCAGCGATCTTGAACCGGAAGACTGCGGCATGCACGGCAGCCTCGAAGTTATCTCATTCAGAGAACTGCCACAGATCGACAAGCCTAACCGCATTTGTGATAATCGCGATTTCAGCGGTAAGTGTTTTGAATACAAACTGCGCGTATGGGGTTCAGATAAGACGCTTACGCTGATTTACTGCATTTGCGAAAACGAGTCTTTTGTCGCCGACATTCTGCTCAAATATGGCATCAAAGTTGAGTATGTCTGGTCGCGCAACTGGTATGGCACGCACACTTACGGCACCTGGCTCGCCAATATTCTC
>JAKJFO010000161.1 GCA_022704885.1 Candidatus Rifleibacteriota bacterium
ATAGGGGCGAGCGAAATGCTTTTGACTGAGGATTATGCAAAATTGGCCAGTGAAGCACTTTGGGCCAGCTTTTCCTATTCGCTTGACTTTGACCTTATACCCTCAGGAGGAAAACATACAATTTTTGCGAAATATCGCAACCCAGGGCGGGTTGAAACCGAAGTCATGTCTCTTGACGTTAATGTTTCTGTCGGCGAACCTGCAACCCCATCGATTATTCTGAATGAGGGGGATTCTTTTACTTCCAGCTCCAGAGTGCAGGTGAGCGTTAACACCTCCAGTGACTATTCAACAATAATGTATCTCTCGGAAACCGGCGATTTCTTTGGCTCAACCGCGACGGCGACACTTGCCACCACTTCATTTGAATTCTCTAATAAACTTCCAGGGACCAAAACTCTGTATGCAAGATTTAAGCATAACACCAGAAATGAATATGTTACCGTCAGCGATTCTATTACTGCACGCGGCCCGACAAGCCCTTCTATCAGCACCAACGATGCTCAACCAATGAATAAAAACTGGGTTGATCTTGATCTTTACGCAGAAGGCGCAAACTGGATGAAAGTTGCCACCAGTATTGCCAGTTTGGCCAATACAAGTTGGGTGGCATACAATACAAAACTGGTTCCATTCTCATTGCCGTTGACTGGGGAGCAGACAATTTACTGTAAGTTTAAAAATTCAGTGAACGACTGGATTGAGACCGAACCAGTTACTCTCAAAGTTACTGTTAATGACTCTGCTCCGTCTGGCAACAGCGCGGCATTCAGGGTAACAGCAGCACCAACATCTGTAGCCGCTTCTGATGTAAAAATAGCTTCTCTGCCGGTTTACCTGCACTTTGCAATCAATGATCCGAATACCGCCACAATAACTTATCAGCTTGTGCGTGCCGGAGAAGACATTCCGACGACTTTTGCGAGCAGGACTGCGCCTATTGCTCCAATAGAGCTAACCTCAGCTGCCTTCCCCGGCAACGGAACGTTTAACCTTTATTATAAATTCTCCGACCTTGTGGGCAACGAAACTCCGTTGAATATCGTTTCCATAAACGTGCTTGGGCCAGTGATAAAAATAAGCCCACAGGCAGCAGGGCCATTCTACGCAGGGGATTCGCAGACTTTTTCCGCACTGAAAGAAAATGTTGAAGGTACCATACGCTGGAGAATTTCGTCGCCGGTGCCTCTTGATTCTTTGAAGCACGGCACGATCAATTCGTCCGGTCTTTACACGGCGCCCGTAAGTGTCACTTCTGCCGCAAGTATCTCCATTTCGGCCTATTTAGCCGAAGACCCGGCTGCAAGTAATACTGTTTCGTTTGATTTAAAAACCAGAGTCGAGGTAGTAACTTCACAAACTGATTACAAAATCAAAAAAGGCGACGTGGCTACGATTACGGTCAGTTTTATTAACAGCACGGCAACTGGCACGATTTCTTCGCCGGCCTTCGGTGTTGCAAGCATTGCCCAGGTAGTTGGTTTTAACAACAAAGCGGAACTTGTTTACACAGCCCCTGCTGTCGTTCCGGTTCCAGCTCAGAAGATTCCGATCATCATTTCGTCGCTCGAAGATCCGACAAGAACCAAGACCATTTATTTTGAAGTGACTGAAGGTACCTATGTCGCTATCAACCCCCCTGCTGTCAGTATGAGAGTTAAAGACGGCTCTGTCGATTTTACGGCAGCTACTTCGGCACCAGACGGAACTTCGGTAGATTGGTCGCTGCTCGATGGTGGCTCATTCAGTTTGACCAGCTCTGTGCTTACTCAGTCAACTACGGTGAATAATGGTGAAACTACTATCAGAGTCTATGCTTCACCGTCGATTGACATTGCCAGCTCACCCCTGCGCTTGAAAGCTCTTATTGACGAAACTCCTGATCCTGATCCTTACGCTGTTGCTACCATTACTTTGACTCCGAAAGCAGAAGTTACAATCAATCCTGAACAAAAAGAGGTTTATGTTAAAGATTCAAAAACAGCTCTTTTTGTTGCTGCTGTCGACAACACCATAAGCGATGCCGAAGTTACCTGGGAATTTATTAACGCTTCAGAAACCTGGAGCGAAGCTAAGCCAGCTGATGGAGTTCTCAGACCGAACGGAACTCTTGAGTTATCCGGTAAAGACGTTCTATATCTGCCGCCTTCGAGAAAACCCAATTCTCCAGATAGCACCGCGAGCGTTTCGGTAATTCTTCTGCGAGCAGTAAGTCGCGAAGATAACACTGTCTTTGATGTTGCCACTATCACTCTGCGTGACTTAAAAGTGGTTATTCACAAAGGTTACGAACTCAATAATCCGGTTACGGCGGCATCTGTCACCCTGGAAGTGGGGCAACAGAAATTCAGTGCAGAAGTTTCCCCCTTGATAGACACATCAGTAGATCCCAGGGTTACCTGGTATGTTCAGGATATTGAAGGTGGTAATTCATCTTACGGAACAATTGACGCCAACGGTCTTTATCTTGCACCCGAAGAGATGTCTCAACCGAAGGTTACGCTGAAAGCCGTCAGTAAATATAACACCAATTTTTCGGCTAGCGCCGAAATCAACCTGCTTAATTTCTGGGCAAAGAGCTCAAACGGCTTGCAGGATATTACCAGCGCCACATTGCCGGTTAATTCTCTGATCATCGATCAGACTACAGCGTCTGGCAGCCCCAGGTTACTTTATGCAGCCACAAATGGAAATGGTATCTTCGACGCTTCGATTCCCTACGACACTTCTGACAAAGATTATAAATGGTCAAGCTTCAACTGGGATTTGTCAGGCCTGGGAAGCCTTAATGTAGGTGCCAGCAGTACCTACCTGGTAAACGATATTGCGATCAGCATTCAACATTCTTCAAGACTTGTTGCCGCAACCAACAATGGTTTGCATCTCAGCAAGGATGGTGGCGCCACGTTTGAACCGCTTGAGATTCCCTACCCGCGGCCGGCGAGAATCGGAGCGGGAGCTATAGACAATGATTACACGTATGATTTTACCAGTGTAATTTCTGCAGTAATAATCGACCCTGTAGACGACACTTACATGTATGCAGTTGGGCGAGATCAGGGCGTGGTAAGATTCAAGTGGAGTTCAGTAGATACAACTTACAAATATCATGGGACTCTTTATGATGATAATCAGGTGTATAGTGTTCCGGTTTACTACGACTGGACTTGGACACAGGATACCGATTTAACCGCTTCAACGACATTGGTTTCCGGTTCGCAGGTGAGGCCAATAAGCCCTTCGCAACCAGATGATATCCATGAACACGGTCTGTCGTCAGGCACAATGGAATTTACCTGCATCGAAATGAGCGCTCAAGATCCTAATGTTATTTATGTTGGGTTTAAAGATTATCTTGAGACAAGACCTGATGTCTTTAAAAACGGCTACCTGAAACTCACTGACGTTCGCGAAGCGGAATACCTTTATATTAGTCGGACATCGCTTCCGGTAACGGGAACAGCAATTCCTGCGGGTGATTCTTCATATCCTGGGTATAATCCACCCGGATTTCCCTTCGGAAATCCAGAAACCGTAAATAACTGGTATTCTGTTGGTGCAACAGGAATTACATTTTTTACAACTGGCTCAGATATAATTCACAGTATCGCCATAGATCCGAATACCCCTTCGACAATCTGGCAGGGCAAAAACGTCGGGGTTTATCGCTCGACCGACGGCGGCTTTAACTTCACTCAGGTCAACACAATTTCACCTGTAAACGTTAAAACTATCTTCATCGACCCGATAAATACCATAAATGTATACATAGGGACCGAAGCTGGTTTGTTCAGAACCCGCGATGCCGGCACAACCTGGAAACAGATAAAATCAGGCCTTGAGGGCCACAGTACAATCAATACCCTGGGCTTGTCTCCTGGCAGCGTGGGTGCCCGCAGAATTTTCTGCGGCACCACCGGCGGAATATTCGTCGGCGAAAAGTCTCTCGACCTCGAATAGGATAAACGCAGATGAAGAGAGAGAGAACAGGCCAGGAAAGTAGAGGCAGAATTCATGAATTTGCCTCTGCTTTCCTGGTCTGTTATTATTGTCATCCGCGTCTATCTGTGGCCGACTACGATCATGAGGGCTTTTAATGATTCTTTTAGGGCGTTCTGGTCGATGTTGCCCATTTTTTTTATCAACCGCCCGGTGTCGATGCTTTTAATCTGCAGAAGATCGAGGGCAGAATTCTTTTGCAGGCCATTTTCGGAATCCGAGGCAATAAAAACATGCCAGGGATTATGAGAAAACTCCGGTCGCCAGCCGGTGATCGGAACAACCAGCCGCAACGGCAGGATGCCGAGGGAATCAACGCTCAAAACCATTGCCGGGCGAACCTTTTTGATTTCTGCACCGATGGTCGGGTCAAAGTTGACCAGCCAGATTTCACCACGGCAGGGTTGTATCTGGTCAGTATTCATAAAGATCGCCTTCAGAGCCGTCGAACTCATCGTTGTGCTCGTAATAATGCCGCATTTTCTCGGCCCGGTCGCACAGAAGACTGTCTCTGACCTCAGGCGACAGCAGCAGAAGGTCATCTCTGGATAGTTCTCCTGCAGCAGCTTCGCCTGAAAGCCATTCGCGTATAATCGTCTCAATCTGCCGATTGATCGATCTTTTTTCGCTGGCAGCAACAATGCGCAGCTTTTCAAGCAATTCTACAGGTAAATACAGGCCATGTCTGACGTGAGTATTCATTTGAATTCCACCCCCTCTGTGATAAATATACGCTATGTTGCGTAAAACGTCAAGTTTCTACCCGCGGGGCAACACATTAAATTAATAGATTCCGGGTCTACGCCCGGAATGACGAAACAGGATTTTCGTTCGCGTTTGTGCCCGGAACGGGTAAAAGCGGGAATCTTGTCTTAAACAGCTTAGATCCCCGCTTCCGCGGGGATGACGTAATAAGCGCCGATTCTCAACTCAAATGTGACAGAGGACTAGCTTTGTTCGTCGTAGCGCTTTTTGAGGGCCTGGATGTCCTGCCACATCTGCCAGTTGGGGCTGCCCTTCTCGCGGCTGGTGTCGCGGATCAGATAGGATGGGTGATACATGGCCATGGCCGGAACCCCGAAAATCGAGGTGAACCACTGGCCATGAATGCGGGTGATGCCAGGTGAATCTGGGCCAATGACGAATTTGATGGCGACGTTGCCGAGGCAGCCGATCAGTCTGGGCTCGATCAGACGCAGCTGTCGCTGTAGAAAAGGCGTGCAGACGAGCATTTCTGAAAGGGTGGGGTTGCGGTTGCCGGGCGGGCGGCATTTGAGAATGTTGCAGATGTAAACTTCCTCACGCTTGAAACCGGCTGCGGCCAGAATTTTGTCGAGATGCTGACCGGCTTTGCCGACGAACGGAATACCGCTGGCGTCTTCGTCGGCACCCGGGGCTTCACCGATTAGAACGAGGCGGGCTTTCGGGTTGCCAACACCCGGCACCGTTTTATTGCGCGTTTTGCACAAATCGCATCTGGTGCATTCGGCAATTTCGGCGGCAACATTTTCGAGCGAATCGCCTGGAATCTCGGCAAGTGGCTGCAGGCGTGCCGAACCAGGTTTTTCACCAGACGGCGCTGCCGGTTGACCGGCAGTGGTTCTGTAGCTTGAAGGGGCGCTGGCACGGGCTAGAGTCTCGTATTCTTCGGCTGAGGTCGGTGGCGGCCGCATTTTTGGCGTAACTGGAGTCGGGCCGGGCTTCGCAGCCGGCGGGACCGGTCTGGCTGTTGCCGGGCTGGTTGTTTTCTTCGTTTCTGCCGGCTCCGGTTCGGGTGCAGCAGAGGCGGCCAGCTGATCGAAGTCAAAATCTTCGTCGGGCATGGCAATCTCGCCTTCGTAAAGACCGTCACAGCCTGTCGGAGTCAGAAGCGAGATCAGGTCTACCGCAGCAATCTGCTGCTCTTCAGAATCGCCACTTTTTCTGCTTCTGGCCATAAATGCCTATTTATTCGCAGGGTGGTCGACACGGTAGGCTTTGGTGACGCCGATCAAACGGGCAAGAGCCCGCAACAAACCTTCCAGCATGCCTGAATCCCTGACTTCGATCGAAAAATCGAGAATACCGGTCTTCTGTTTCGTGGTCTTGGCCGACGCCGAGTGAATATTGATGCCCTGATTGGCGATAACACTGGTGACCGAGTTGAGCATGCCCTTGCGGTCGGTTGTTTCGATGCGGATTTTGGCGAGATAATCGCCTTCGCCAAGCACCTCGTCGACGATGCCGAGATCCCATCTGACGTCGATCAGGCGGTCTTCGGTGTCGTTCTGCAGGTTCTGCGCGTTCGGGCAGTCTTTCTTGTGCACGGTAACGCCGCGGCCACGGGTGATGTAGCCAATGATTTCGTCACCCGGAATCGGGTTACAGCAGCGCGACATTTTGATAAGCGCGTCTTCAAGGCCGCCGACGATGATGCGCGGCCCCTTGCTGACTTTTTTGCGGGCCTTCTCGCGACGGGTGATATTTTTGGCGATTGTCTGCGGTTTTGGCTGCGATTTAGTGATCAGGTCGGGAAAAAGCTTGCCGATTACCTGCTGGGCGCGGATCTCGCCGGCGCCGATGCCGGCATAGAGCTCTTCAACCGACGGAAAGCCAAGTTCTTTAACCTTGTTGTTGAAACCACCGGTTTTGAAGGTTTTTTCGGTTTCACGGTCGCCGCCAAGTCTCTGAAAAGCTTCAAGAAAGTCGCGTTCGCCGCTGATAATGTATTCGTCACGAAACTCTTTTTTCAGCCAGATGCGAATCTTGCGCTTGGCGCTGGCGCTGCCGACGATTTTAAGCCAGTCGCGGCTGGGGCCCTTCTGGTTCTTGTTGGTGAGAATCGAAACGATATCGCCATTCTGCAGTCGGTACTCAAGCGGAACGATATGCCCGTTGACCTTGGCACCGCAGCAACGGTGCCCGATATCGGTGTGAATGGTGTAGGCAAAGTCGATTGGCGTGCTGCCGTTGGGCAGTTCGATAACATCGCCCTTCGGTGTGAAAACATAGACATGATACTGAAACAGCTCGACCTTGACGGTTTCCATGAATTCGGAAGCGTCTTTGACATCCTGATACCAGTCGATGAGGTTGCGCAGCCACGAGAGCTTTTCTTTGTAATCGGGGGCGCTTTCCTTGCCGGCGGTTTCTTTGTAATCCCAGTGGGCGGCGATGCCCTCTTCGGCGATACGGTGCATCTCTTCGGTTCTGATCTGCACTTCGAGCGGTTTGCCGTCGAAAATGACAGTGGTATGAAGCGATTGATACATGTTTGGCTTCGGCACCGCGATATAGTCTTTGAAGCGGCCCGGAATCGGTTTCCAGTATTTGTGAACCATGCCGAGGGCGGCGTAGCAGTCTTTGACCGATTCGGTGAGAATTCTGATGCCAAGAAAATCGTAGAGGCCGTCGAGGCCGGTGTTATATTTGATTGTCTTGTTGTAGATCGAGTAGGCCTGTTTCGGGCGCCCGCTGATTTTGGCTTCGATATGGAATTCTTTAAGATGTTCTTCAATCTGATTCATGGCCTCTTTAAGCTTCACGTCGCCTTCAAGACCGGTTGAATTGAGAAAGTCGAAGATTTCTTTCGCTTTTTCGGGCTGCAGAAAGCGGAAAGATGTTTCTTCTAGTTCTGATTTTACTTTGTTGATGCCGAGGCGATGGGCCAGGGGTGCGTATATTTCGAGGGTTTCGCGGGCCACGTATTTCTGCTTTACTTCGGGCAGAAACTGCAGGGTTCTGATATTGTGCAGGCGGTCGGCAAGCTTGATGAGAATGACGCGCACGTCGTTGGTCATCGCAAAAAGCATCTTGCGAAAGTTGGCTGCCTGGGCTGCAGAAGCTGAGCTGAAAAACATTTTGTTGAGCTTGGTGACGCCTTCTACCAGCTGGGCCATGACCGGGCCGAACATTTTCTCGATATCAGCGGTGGTGGCGGCCGTGTCTTCGATGACGTCATGCAGAAGTGCAGCACAGATCGAGGTCGAGTCGAGCTTGAGTTCGGCCGCGACGATCAGGGCTACCGATTCGGGGTGAAGAAAATAGGGCTCACCTGAGGCTCTGAACTGATCCTTGTGGCATTCTTCGGCAAACCGGTAGGCTTTTTCGATGCGGTCAAGGTCAGCGTCTGGATTATATTGTTTTACCGCTGCGAATATCTTTTCGAGAGAAATGGTCGGTCACCTGCTGCTTTCGACTGGTGAGGCAAAGCTGGCGACAGCTTCCTCGAGGTTTTTTAGAACGACGAAATGATGAGTAAACTGGGTGATGAGAAAAACCCGGCGCATCTTGTCGTTGAGATTTATCAGGCGAAGGTCGCCGCCTTTGGCGCGGGTGTTCTTGAGACCATGTACGAGAACGCCCATGCCGGCGGAGCTCATGTATTTGAGGCCGGCAAGGTCAATGACGATGCGAACCTGGTTCTGATCACAGTGCTGATCGAGCCGATCGCGCAGTTGATCTGAATTTTCGAAGGTAATTTCGCCATGAACGGCGATTACAACAACATTGTTTTCATGCTGCTGGCTTTCAATGGTTAGACTCATGAAAACTCCAGTTTTGGGGGATTTGCTCAGGTTTCATCGTCGGTGTCGGGTTCGATTGGCAGACCTGATTCCTGCAGGCAGAGATGGTAGCTGAGCGATTCAAGTTCAGTGGTGAGATCGACGTTGTGTACCAGAACATTTTCGGTGGAGATGAGCTTGAACGGTGCAAAGTTGAGAACCGCCCGCACACCCGAAAGCATGACCATGTCATAGACTTCTTTTACAGCCCTGGCAGGAACAGTGAGGATGAGAATTTCAATTTCGCGCTCTTTAACGAGTTTTGGCAGCTCGCTTACCGGCGAAATCTGCCCGAGATGTTCGAGGGTAGTACCAATCAGGGCCGGGTCATTGTCGAAGAGGGCGCAAACTTTGAAATTGCGCTTTTCAAACCCGGTATACATAGCCAGGGCGGTGCCAAGACGGCCACCGGCTCCGACAATGGCAACCTTGCGTATTTTCTGCAGGCCAAGGATTTTAACAATATGGTCGCGCAGCTTTTTGACTGAATAACCGACGCCACGTTTGCCGAATTCACCGAAATACGCGAGATCCTTGCGAACCTGGGCCGGGTTGAGACCAAGCTTGCGGGCGAGGTCGTGTGATGAAATAACTTTGACACCATCTCCGTCAAGGCCATTCAGGTAACGAAGATAGATAGACAATCTCTTGATCGTCGCCTGAGGAGGAGCCAGTTTAGTTCCCACCGGAAAAACTCCTTGTCAGTTGCAGATTAGCACCGTAATTTTTAACACAACTGACCTTTTTCTTTCAAGCATCAGATGAAATTTCGTCTGTACCGCTGACGAGAATCTCTGATTTAAGCTGACAGCCGCGCAGAAAATCGGCGCAGCACAGGCGCCCCTTGCCGGCGCGCTGCAGCTCGAGAAGCTTCAATGCCGAATTATTGCCGCAGACGACCCTGATGCCCTCAGTCGGGCTC
>JAKJFO010000162.1 GCA_022704885.1 Candidatus Rifleibacteriota bacterium
ATGTTACTTATGTATGGTAGAAAAGGGTGTTGGTTTCCTGCTATACACTGAATTTGCTAACCGTTGAGTGTTATTCGTTGCTTTGCTGTTTTTGTGTGTTAAAATTATTAAGTTGGCGACAGATTCACACAAGATGTAAGAATATGGTGAGTCGGGGTTTTACAGGAATGATACCTTGCAGTCAGATGCTGGGTGCTGGTTGCTTTTGGAGGTGGCTATGTATAATGCATGCAGCAGAAAAGGCATGGTTCTGCCCTTGAGTCTTTTTGCCATAGTGGCGGTTATCGGCCTGGTTGCGACGATGAGCGGACTCAATCAGGGCGTCAAAACTCAGATTTATCGCACCAACAATCACCAGCTCTCATTTCTTATCGCATATTCAGCTTTTTCAAGAGTCTGCGCCAAAATTCATTCTTTTTCGTGGGCGACCCGGCCGTTTCTCAACGAGCCTTATACCGAGACCAAGGTGCCGTTTCAGGGTGGCCATTACGATCTTCTCGTCGAAAATACGTCAGGCAAGCCCCTTCAGGCTGATGTCTATATCAGAACCCATCTGGCCGGCTTTTCGCGCATGTATTTCTGGCGCATCAGGGTTAACGAAGATCTTTTTGACATTTCCAACAACATAATCGTTGAAATGTACACGACTGCTGATCCCGATGATTTTCCATCAGTCAATGGAGCTCGTGTCATCGCCGGAAAAGTTGAAAACATGCTTGCCGAAAGAGCCGCCAACCAGAAAAAGTCTGATCAACTGACTTCTGAATTGATTAAAATAAATAATCCCGTAAGCATTCTTGAGAAGATCGGCGCGCGTGTTCCTGAGGATTTCCAAAACGACTGGCCGATTCCGCCTTCTGAAGAAGCCATGAGCAGTCGGTCGCCGGTCACCATCGCCGGCATAGAGCCGCAGCCTGCCGGCGAAAAACCCGGTGCTTCAGGCCCCGGACCTGTCTCGCCAGCCTCAGGAAATTCTGGATCAGATAATAACTCTACAAATCCTGCTGTTGCTCAGGATTCGATGACCGGAAACAATATCAATGCGCTGGCGCAACAGATTGCGAATTCTTCTGAACAGATGGTTACCAGCTCAGCCAATGCCTGGAACGAAGTTGACGCCGCCGGGGGACATTCAGATGCAGCTGCTGCACAAGACCACTTTGAGCAGGCGGGCACAGCAAAAGAGGAGACCATGGAGGCTCTCGATGATCTGATTGCCGAATCGAAAGCGGGAATTGAAGAGGCTCCCAGCCCCGCTGCCCGTGAGGCAATGGAAGAAAGGGTCGCACAGACGGTTGCCGCTGCGATGAAGAATATTACAACATCCTTAGCTCCTGCATTAGACCACCTTTTAAATAATTATTCAGGATATTTGAGCTCTATATCGACCGCAGAGGCTGCCGAAGATGTTTTGAGTGACTGGCAGGCTAGTGAAAATGGTGCGCAGGCGGACTTGGACAAATTATCTTCGATGAAGAGTTCGGTAAGCGGCTACAGCATGTCACCAGAAATAAGACAGACGATGGAGGATGCTGTAGTTGCTGCACAAGAAAGGCTTGCCGCTACTAAGGCAGCTGTTGCCGCAGCCGAGGCTCGCGTCGCTGAGCTTAAGGCATTGGAAGCTCAGGCGAACTCAGCTGATGATCCCGCACCTGAAGAACAGCAGGAGACTCCGGCATGGTGAAGTCACGGCGGCGAGCTTTTACCCTGGTAGAAATTGCGGTGGCGGCAGGGCTGGTTGCGCTGGTTGGAGTAGTTGCCATGCGTATTTTCAGCACAGTCGGTACCACTCAGCAGAATCTGTCGCAGCAGGCACTGCTGCAGATGGAATCTCGCCGAGCTTTCGATCACCTGGTCGATCAGATACGAATGGGCACTGATATCGTCAGACCTACTACCGGTGAGACTTTGCCGTATATGGTGTTCAAGGATGTCATCAACCAGATGACCATTCTGTATCTCGAACCAAACAATGATGCTGCTAATGCTCTTGGGCAAAGGGTCTTTCGTCTGGTGTCCTACCGGAATGACTATTCCGGGCTCTACCAGAAAGATAACGAGAAGATTCTGCTCGATTCAGTCAAACAGCTGCATTTTACCAGTCTGTCGCCGACCAGCGTTCAGGTCAATGCCACTGTGGTCAATGAGAAAGGTGACTATCAGTTCCTCGCACATATCGGACTGATGAACCTGGGAGGGCTTGAATGACTGCCCGCCGCCGCGCTTTTACACTCGTCGAGGTCATCATCGGCTTTTCGATTCTTGCCGGAATAGCTCTTGTATACCTGATTTTTGTCAGGTCGTCTTCCAAAGAGCTGCAGTTCTCGGCTGATCATCTCAATGCTGTGGTGCTGTCGCAGAAGGTTTCGGAAGACCTCATCGAAGAACTCGCCATCAATCCTTATGGCTTTGAAACTCTGGGAATAGCAGGATCAACAGATGAACACGAGGTCGTCGAAGGCAGATCGGTGTTCTTTTCATTTGTCGAGGATACCAGAGCTCCCTTCGGTAAAATCGACATAAACAGCGATGGTGCCATAACTCAGCAGATGCAGCCGCTTTACGATTCGGTCGAAAAGTTTAAATTCAAGGTTGATGGGCGTCGGCTTGCCAGTTCTGGCGATCACGAAGATCGAAATCTGGTTGAGGGCAAGATCGATTTTTTCTGGAACGCTCAGACTGGTCGCGGCGAATTCAATACCTCGATGCAGATGTTTTCGCCGGTTACCCTCAAAAAGGTCGATCTTGGTCTGATAATCGATCAAGATGCGATCGATGCCAGAATTCCCGGGCAAATCTTCGGCACCTCGCAAAGTATCGCTGAAATCTCTGCCAGCACCGGCGAAAACGTCGAGACCCTGTTGGCATTTGGGCGAATCGCATTGATAACTAGAGATTTCGTCGCTTCTGAATATTATGTTAAACGCAAAAATGATATAAGACAGCTGAGATCACAGCTTGGCAATACACCTGCAATCGATCTCGAAAGGCAGTTCGAACTCCGCAGGAGGATAGCAGAAACCTGGTATGACATGGCTAAAATCTGCTTTCAGATCGTCGCCTATCTCGAACCGCAATATGAGATTCTGCAGGCACAGGGAAAGCTGACAACCGCTACCGGCGCCAGCTTCAATTCGGTTTCTTATCAGGATATGTGCTATTATCGCATTATTTACGAATACTTCGCCGGCAGCCTGGTGCAGGCCCGTTACTATTACAACTCCATGCTCCACCCGGAACTGATGAAATACAAGGGCGGCAAAGTTCAGACTCAGCTGCTGCAGAAGCTTGTCGATATCTATCGCATTATCGCCATTCTTCCCACCAGAAGCGAAGGCATGCAGGAATATCGTTCGTTCCTCAGTCGCATCAGAGAGCTTTCGGAAGGACGCTATCCATATTTCTACCGGTTCGCCGCTTTCGAGCGCGGCCTGCTGGATCAGCCGGACGAATGGATGAGGCGTTATCCCAATCTGGCGAGATTGCATCATATCATTGCCGAACGGGTGCCGGTTATTCTCGATTTTATAAGATCCAGCACGGTAGGAATGATTACGCGTTAGACAGAAGGTATATAATTCAGAATCAGGCAGGATGCCAGGTTTAGTTTTAGCATAGGAGAGACAAATGTATAAATTGGCAATTCTATTTTGTGTGGGCAGCATTCTGCTGGCAGGCTGTGGCGGCGCCAGCGAACCACTGGCGAGAATCGCCGCCATCGAAGGCAAGGTCGATGCGCGACCTGAGGCTGAAGGTGCTTTTGCTGCAGCTAAGGTCGACATGCAGCTCAGACATCAGGGTGCCGTGCGAACTGATAAGGAGAGCACAGCTGCGCTTGAAGACATGGCGCGCAAGGGCAGTATAAAAATCGAGCCTGATTCGTATTATGAAGTCAGAGCCGGGGTAACTCTGGGTTTTCATGGCTCCGGCAAAGCGGTATTCGATGTTAACAAACAGCAGACTGAGATTCAGATCGAAACGCCGCATGGCAACACTGCTGTGCTGGGCACAAAATTCGGGCAGATCGTAGCTTCAGACTCTTTTGAACTCTGGGTCGAAGAAGGAACTGTAGAATTCACTGCCCGCGATGGCTCGAAGCAGAGGGTGACCGCCAGTCAGAAGCTGCAATGGCAGGTTCAGCAGGGGGCTTTGCCGCAGCCGGTAAACTTCAATCTGCTCGAATCAGAAGATTTCTTCGGCAAAAAGGACGAGAGCTTCAAATTTAACACCAGATAAACAACTTTAAGCAGCTCAGATAAATGCAGATATTCGAACGCACCCGTAGACTGTTGCAGCGACTCAGGAACATCCTGGGTTTTCGCTCGTTGCTGCTGCTCATTATTGCACTGTTTCTTGGCGCAGTTGTGCTGGTAATCTTTCCGGCAACTTCAGCCTGGCTCGAAAACTATATTTATGACCTGAGACATTCTATTGCCGCTGGTATGCGAGCTCCTGACCCGTCGCTGCTCGTCGTCGGCATCGATATGAAAACTCTGGCTGCCAGCAAAAACCGTTGGCCATGGCCGCGACAGCATGTTGCCGATTCGCTTCGACTTCTTTCCAGTCTTCAACCTCGTGGTATTGTCGTCGATATACTTTTTCAGAACGCCGATACAGAAGCTGGTGATCAGCAACTGGAGCAGGCGCTGGGAGAACTCGGTAACGTTATCCTGATCTCGATTCTTGAAGAAAAAGTGACACCCTATGGTGTCAATCTGGCCAGGTTTACGTCACAAAAAAGGTTCAGCGAGAAGGCTTTGAGCGAGGGTTTCGTCTGGGGTATGCTCGACAGTGACGGCCGTTTGCGCAGATTCAGAACCAGCGAAGACCGGCTGAATGCCAAAAGTGCTGCTCTGCTGGCGTTCGCCAAATTTTTCAGCGCCAGTTCAACTTCGCTGGAACAGCTGCCGACAGAAGTGCCGGTCGTTTTTGCGCGGGCAAATGGAGGTATCCCGGTGTTGTCGCTGTGCGATATTGCCGGGAATCCTGAAGAGTATTCTGAGCTTTGTCGCGATAAAGTGCTGGTGCTCGGCGTTAATGCGCCGGCGGTGCATGATTTTCACAACACGCCACTTGGCATAGTGTCTGGTGTCGAAATTCTCGCCTCGTCAATCGATACTCTGGTAAAAAATCGTCTGGGAAATAACCTGGTCGAAAGCAGAACTGCCAGACTGCTTCTGGCAACTGCTGGTCTGGTGGCGGGGTGGTTGTGTGTCATGTCTGGTTATTCACTGCTGATGACTCCAGTCATCTTTCTTGTGTTTGCACTGTTTCTGATTGTGTTGTCAGAATATCTGCTTTTACATCTGCCGCTGGCGGTAATTTTGATAGCCTGGCTCTGCAGCAGTCTGAGCTTTTATATCGCGCAGTATTTCGACAATCTGTTCAATCTTAGAGCTATGCAGCAGGAGGCTGGTACTGCCCGTCTCGTTCAGGAACAACTGCTGCCGGGAGAAGCACTTGAATTGAACAACTGGTGGGTGTCAGGACTTTCGCGTTCAGCCAATGAACTGGGCGGCGACTATTTTGACTATTTTGCCGTCGATGACCGTCATCTGCTGGTTATAATCGGTGATGCCACCGGCCATGGTATTCCGTCTGCTCTGGCCATGGCTATCGGCAAGGCAACCGTATTGCTCGGGCTGGAGAATGGTTTTGGCGCGGCAAAACTTGCCAGTGCATTGAATTCGGTTCTCTTCAGGGCTTTGCGGCGAAAGCTCATGATGACCGCCGCTTTATTGTGGGTAGATACGGTAACCAGCGAGTTCGAATACTACAACTGCGGACATCCTTATCCTTACCTGCTTAAAAATGATGGCAGCATCGAGCAGCTGGCGGCAGTCGGGCCATTTCTGGGCACCAGAGATTCTTATCGCCCGGGAACGCCTTATCGAGGATCACTCCAATCTGGCGACAGGCTTTTGTTTTACAGTGATGGTATTATCGAATCATTTCCGGTCGCGAAAGATCAGGATGCTTTTGAGCTGTTCAAAAATTATCTGGTTCAGCGCCCAAAAATGCCTGTCGTTCAGGCCTGCAGTGATATTCTCGATAATCACCCGCATACGCTTTCAGCGCAGCCCCAACCTGACGATTTTACCGTTCTGCTGATCGAAAGAGCAAACTCCGTCTGAAGTTCACTCAGCCAGATACTCGATGCCTTCTGCGATGTTATTTTTCAGCTCAGCCAGATCGAGCATGCCGACCATCTTGAACAGGGTCGCCTTTGTCGCATCGAGCCCACAGATAACGGTGTCGGTTTCATGGTCACAGGCAATCAGTTCGATTGTTTCTATCAATCTTGACACACAGACACTGTTGATAACCTTGCATTCGCTGAAGTTGAAAATAACTCCGCCGGGCTTTTCAGCAGAAAATGTCTTATCGATCAGGTTGGCAATTTCTTCCCCTGCTTCGGCTTCGCAATAACCTTGAATGTCGAGAACAAGAACCCTCTGTCTGCGCTGTGAATCTATCTTGTACAACGTCCGGCCTCCTGAAATGCATCATGCTGTCTTTGACTTAAGCTTAATACAATGTCAAGCCGATTGGCAACGTAAAATTGCGGGCTCGACAAGGTCGAGGTGAAAAGGTTTATAATAACAAAAAAAATATGGAGACAGTCATGAAAACGCAAAAACTGGGTCAAACGGGAATCGAAGTCAGTCTTCTTGGCCTTGGAACTCTTACCATGAGCCCGATGCAGCGCGGTCTCGACCTTGCCAGCGGTGCTGCCGTCATTTTGCATGCGCTCGCAAGAGGCATCACCTTTATCGATACAGCTCAGATGTATGGCTCTTATCCTCAGGTCGCCGCTGCCCTGAGCCAATGGAAGGGGCCGGCGCCAATTGTCGCTTCAAAGTCTGCTGCGAGCACGCGCGAAGCCATGCAGGCGGCCGTCGCCGAATGTCTGCAGCAGACAGGCAAGTCGACAATCGATGTGTTTTTGCTGCATGCCGTGCGCGATGCAGTCGACATCGAGGCACGTCGCAGTGCTCTTGCTTATCTGCGCGAAGCACGCGAAAGAGGCATGATCAGAGCGGTTGGTGCGAGTTCGCATTCTGCGAAAACCATAGACATTCTTGCCAGTACTGAAGGTATAGAAGTTCTGCATCCTATGTACAATCGCGACGGTATTGGTATTCTCGATGCATCTCTAGACGAAATGACCGATATTCTCAAACGCGCCCGCAATCGCGGTATTGGCATTTATGCCATGAAACCGCTTGGTGGTGGGCATCTGCGTAATGATGCCGCTGCGGCATTACGCTGGCTGTTCGCGTCACAGGCTGTCGATGCGGCTGTTGTCGGTATGACCAGCTGCGACGAGGTTGATATGAATGTCAGACTGGCGAATAATGAGTCGGTAGATGACGAGTTTGCTCGCCAGGTTGCCGGTCGCGAGCGCCGTCTGTTCATCAATACCGGAATCTGTGTCAGCTGCAACGCCTGCGTTAATACCTGTCAGCAGGGCGCATTGCAGCCTGGCGAAAAATCACCGGTTATCGACCATTCACGCTGTATTCTCTGCGGTTACTGCGCTCCGGTCTGCCCGAAGTTCGCGATCAGAATTGTTTAGTCACCTCTTTGTCAGTGAGATCAGCAAAGAACTGGCATAAAAACAGCCCCTGCGCAGGCAGGGGCTGTCATTGATAAACGGCTGTTTAAGGACTTATTACATTCCTTCGAAACCACCTGAGGTTTCAGTTGTGGTTTTGGCCGGTTCTTCTTTGGGCTCTTCTTTAGGCTCTTCTTTGACTGGCTCTTCTTTGGGCTCGTCGGCCGGTTTCGCTTCACTGCCGGTTTCGATAGCGTCAAAACCGCCGGTTGCAGCTGCCGGTTCTTCCTTTTTTTCTTCGATCGCATCGAAGCCGCCAGAGAATCCGCCTTCGGCTGGTTTGTCCGCCGGTTTTTCTTCGATTGCGTCAAATCCACCTGAAAAGCCACCTTCGGCCGGTTTGTCTGCTGGCTTGTCGGCCGGTGCCGGTGTGGTGTCAGCTGGCAGAGGCTTGATTTCGCCCGGTTGTACTTCAGGAACTTTTGGAGTCTGAACGCTTGCGGCAGCATCGTCTTCGTTCGGCAGATAGATGTCTTCAGTGCCCATGAGCGGGTCTTCGAAGATCGAACTGTTTTTTGCCGCACCGGGAACTTCGGTCAGGCTGGGCAAAGTTACTTCGCGTGCGCTCAGGCGCTTGTTGAATTCTTCTTTGTAAGAGACTTCGGTGGGGTTGAAGCCGAAATAGAACTGGATCGTCGGGGCGTAAGAAACGGTCAGACCGGCTACGACAACGGCAACCATGCTCATCAGCTTGATCAGGATGTTGAGAGACGGACCGGAAGTGTCTTTGAAAGGATCGCCGACGGTGTCGCCGACAACGGTAGCCTTGTGGTTATCAGAACCTTTGCCGCCAAGGTTTCCCGCTTCAACGTATTTCTTGGCGTTATCCCAGGCCCCACCCGAGTTGGCCATCATGATGGCAACTGCGAAACCACAGGCGAGACCGCCGACCAGCATACCGATGATGCCGCCAACTCCGAGAACCAGACCGACGATGATCGGGGTGATGATAGCAAGCAGGCTGGGAGCCAGCATTTCTCTCTGGGCGCCCTTGGTTGAAATTGCGACGCATGATGCGTAGTCAGCTTTGGCACCCTTGTCGCCCTTAAGCAGGCCGGGGATTTCCTTGAACTGACGTCTGACTTCTTCGACCATGCTGTGAGCGGCACGGCCGACTGCTTTCATGGTCATCGCGCAGAACGCGAAAACCAGCATGGCACCAAGGAACACGCCGACAAGCACGAGCGGGTTCATCAGAGTGACGTTGTAGTAGGCCATGAAGTCGGCCATACTTGCTTTGGCTATCGGAACCGCTTTTTCGGGGCTGACGAAAATGTAGCTGTCGAGCTGGGATTCACTGAATTTGGCGATGCGCAGAAGGCTGATGCGAAGCTCTTCGATATAGGCGCCAAGCAGAGCCATGGCAGTCAGAGCGGCTGAACCGATGGCGAAACCCTTTCCGGTGGCCGCGGTAGTGTTGCCGAGAGAGTCGAGAGCGTCAGTGCGTTTGCGCACTTCCGGGCCCATTTCTGACATTTCGGCGTTGCCGCCAGCGTTGTCGGCGATTGGACCGTAAGCGTCGGTGGCCAGAGTTATGCCGAGCGTCGAGAGCATACCGACTGCGGCAATGCCGATGCCATAGAGACCCATCGAAGGATCGGCGAAACCATTGGCGAAGCCGTAGGCAAGAATGATGCCGAGGCCGACGGTGACGACCGGAATACCAGTCGACATCATACCGGTTGCCAGACCTTCGATGATGACGGTGGCGGGGCCGGTGGTGGCCTGTCCGGCTACTTCCTGCGTTGGCGGGTAGTCGCCGGAGGTGTAGTATTCAGTTGCCCAGCCGATGATGAT
>JAKJFO010000163.1:0-5397 GCA_022704885.1 Candidatus Rifleibacteriota bacterium
TTCCGGTTCGATATGCCCGGATGGCGCGGCATGCACCCGGCCGTGACCGGCGGCAGAGCACAGGCCCGAAAGGGTGACACGCGCAGCGGCTTCGTCATACCAGATGCGTGCCGGAGAGATACCGGCATGCACAAACCCGGCATCATGAATAACGGCAAGCGCCTGAGCGATTCGCATTGCGACATCCAGAGCCTGCGAAGTCGCCAGAGGCCTGCCGGTCATGGTTGCCAGAAGACGGCCGGCCGGCAATTCGTATAACAGAGCCGGTCCCGCGTCAGTTTCCAGAATCTGCCGGGGAATTATCGCGGCCGTCAGCTCTGTATCGGGGCGAAAATGATAAAGCCGTCGGAGATGCTGGGCTTCTTCCGACGACAGAGATTCCGCTCTGACCGGCATTTCCAGCAGAAATCGGCGCGAATCTGCTTCCGACGACAGCGCCAAAACAAACTGCAGCGAATTGCCCTGCCAGAGATCCTCGATGAGCTTTAACCCGGATATGTCATTTATTATCATCTAACAGATAAAGATTAGCAGTCAGCGAAAAATGTGTCAAACAGAAATCACTTCGCGCTCAATAGCCAGCAATGCCGGAGGCTTCACAAAATAAGCAGCGTCAGGCATGACCAGACCAACGATTTCCATTCACAGCAACAGATTAAAAATCGGTTACAGGAAGTTTCACTTTTGCTACACTTTCAGTTATAGTAATCTGAAAGTGTCGGAGTAATTATATAAAAGACGACCCGGCAGCGGCCGGAGCTTTTGGGGAGAAGCCGTGTGCTTTTGTATAACTTTAAATACAGAATTAAGAAAGTCATGAGAGAGGTCAGAAAAGTTGAGATGGAATCCCAGATCTACAGGCTGACAACATGAAAAACTTGAAAATTCTGATCTGCCTTGCGCTCATCACTATTACGGGCTCGATAACACTGACAGCTGACATGGCAAGCGGAGCCATGCTCGAGAAGCTTACCCTTGAAGACCTGCTGAATGTACCAATAGTAACTGCCAGCGCGGTTAAGGAAAAGCCGTCTGACTCGCCGACGAACGCCTACGTCATTTCCGGCGAAACTATACGCGATCGCGGTTACAGCAACCTTCTCGACCTGCTCGAAGATGTGCCGCAGATACAGATTGCCCGCAACAGTGAGTCAGGCCACGGCAACACTGTTTCTATGCAGGGAATGAACGGGGTCGAGCGTTTTCAGATCATGATCGATGGCGTCAGAGTAACGCCGGTTACCGGCAATCTGTATGCCATGGGACGCCAGTTCTCGCTGCGCAACGCACATCAGGTTGAAATCATTCTCGGGCCGATGTCGGCCCTCTACGGCGCCGACGTGTTCAGTGGCGTCATCAATATCGTCACCAGAAGCGGCTATGAAATGCCTCTCGATCGTCTGGACCTCGGGTTTGCCGACAACTCGACGCATGATCTCTCGATTGCCGCCGGGGCAGTAATCAATCAAGGCGAACACTCTGGCCGTTTCCTGCAGGATGAAGCAGCGGTCGCTTTCACCGCGCATCAGTTCAGGTCACGTGGGCACTTCATGCCGAAGTATTATCCTGAAGAATACGCATGGTACAACAATCAGTTTCAGGCTGGGCGCGTGCTCAACGGCCCGGGCGCGGCCGAGAGCCTGGTGGCGTTTCAGCCATGGCGCGCAGACGAAGAAGCTGATTTCATGCATTTCCGCCTGAACATTGAGAATCTTGAGATCGGCGTGATCCGCATGACCGAGTCGCACTCGTCATCTACCGGCGTAAGGCCTGAATTCACGCTGTATTATAAAGACGCCATCTTCAAGACTCACTACAATACGGTTTACGGCAGGCATACTCATAAGGATGCAGACGGTCGCTGGCAGCTGCAGAGCCAAATTTCGCACCACTTTTACGAACTCGACCCGCAGTCGCGCTTCTTTAACAATTTTTCGGGTTATCAGGCTGCTTACAAATATGCCCGCGACGAGAGCACAGCGATCGAAGAGCGCCTCAGCTACAACCTGCGCGACGATCGACTGTTGATGCTGGGAGTAACCTGGCAGGAACATTCGAGCCTGCCGCGAACTGCCGACCTGGCCTGGCCTTTTGACCCCGATCGCCCGGCCGGTGAACAGGGCTATATATACCCGGGTTCTGATCTCAGTACAATCGAACCGCAGGGCATCCCGCAGGAATTCTACAAGACCAGATACACCAACCTCGGTGGCTATGCACAGCTGCATCTCAATCGTGCCTCGGCCACCCAGTATATTTTCGGCGCACGCTACGACAAAAACAGCCTTTATGGCAGCTCTTTCAACCCGCGCGTCGGTATCGTTCACCGGCCCGGCGAAAAGACGAATATCAAACTCATGTATGGCACGGCTTTTCTGGCACCGCCGACCGACAAGAGTTATGCCCACTTCGGTGCCTTCGCTGCCGATCCTGATGTTCCCGGCGATATCAAAAGCTACTACATGAATATTGCCAATCCCGATCTCAAACCGGAGAAGATCAGTTCGCTGCAGTCTGAATTCACCTACAGTTTTACCGATAACCTGCGCGCTACCATCAGTGCCTACGACTCGCACATATTCGACATGCAGAGAGGCGGCATTGTCATTGGCGCCGGAACTTTCAAAGGTAAACCGGTCGACACGCTCGCGCACTGGAGCAACCTTGGTGAAGCCAGGGCCTATGGTGGCACAGCCCGTCTCGATGCGGTAAAAAACTATGAGAACTTCACTCTGAGCTATTATGGGGCTTTCACTTATTCTAACGGTGATATTGCCGGTGAGCCCCTGCCCTACTCGGCAAAACACTCGATAAAGGCCGGCCTGACCTTCAAGAATCGTCGTTTCACGGTATCACCGCGCGTGATTTATCAGGGCCGCAGTTACAACCAACTCAAAGACGCACAAGGCAACCGACTGAGCAGTGATCCCTTCATCGTCGCCAACCTCTATCTGCAATATCGCTGCTGTCGCCATGAAAACATGACGAGAGCCATCTTCATCAACATTACCAACCTTACCGATCAGCGCTACTACCACCCCGGCTTCGCCGAGGGCGGCGTCGGCTTTTCGGCAGCACCGCAGGCGCCGCGCCTGATCACCGGAGGGATGACCTTTGAGTTCTAAGCATCGATCTTTAACCGTCATTGCAAAGAGCAAAGCGACAGGGCATAGTCCATGGTCGTTGCTGAAGCTTTATGCGAGTGCAATGAGATTGCTTCACTGCGCTCGCAATGACATTAACACCACCAGTGCAATAGCTCTGGTGCTGATGTTTCTGCTGAGCATGAATTCGAGCGCCCGGGCGCAGAGCAAACCTGGATTCCCGGAATATCAGGTCAAGGCTGAAATGCTGTTTCGCATCGCCGAGTTTGTCAGCTGGCCGGCCGAAGCGTTTTCGACACCAGAACAGCCTTTTGTGATCGCCATCGCCGGCCGTGATCCCTTTGATTCATATCTGATGAACCGTGCGGGAGCAGAAAAAATTCATGATCGGCAAGTTGCTGTTGTGCCGTATGAAGCAAAAAAACACCACGAGTATCACCTTGTTTTCATCGAAAAAAGTGAGCAGAAGCATTTGAGCGAGCTTCTTTCAGAGGTTAACGGGCAGCCAGTTCTCACGGTCGGCGACTCGGAAGAATTCGCAAAAAATGGTACTCACATTGACTTTCAGATTATTGAAGGGCGCATGCGCTTCAATGTCAATCTCTGTTCTGCCGAAAAAAGCCGCCTGCAGATTCCAGCCGCACTTCTTCGTCTAGCCTCGCGAATCTACGGAGAACTCAAAGAATGAAAGCGCTGATCAAGAACATGTCGATCAGCACAATGCTGACCATCTCCATCATGGTGGTCACTTTCGTAGCCCTGGCGAGCTTTTTTTCGGTAGCCTCGTATTTCGACAGTATTTATTACCGCGATACGGTAGCGACGCAGTCAGGCATGCTGGCGAGGCTGGCAGCAGAATACAGCGTCAGCGAACTGGTATTCGGTTACCAGAAAGAAGCCGAAGAAAATCTCGAGAAACTTTTTCTGCTTCCCGATATTGAAGAAGCGCAAATTTACGACGCAAACGGCAATCTTTTTGCAGCACGGGCCAGACCTGGATTTATTGCCTCAGGTTCTCAAAACATCGGTGAAGTCAAAAAACCTTCGCAAAAGCTCTGTGGCGCCCGTCTTGAAATACTGCAACCCATGACCTTCAAAGACACCCGGCACGGCACCCTGCGACTGGTTGCATCGACTGCCACGTTTCAAGACTACTTCACGGCAAGGCTGAGAACGATGTTGATCAGTCTTGCGGTAGTGTTATTTCTCTCGATTATGCTGGCGCGAGTCATTCAGAGCTGGGTTTCGAGACCGATAATTCGGGTTATTGAAAAGGTTCAGGAAATGGCCGGCGGCAACCTTGCCAGCCGGGTCATGATTCCGGATACCGGCGGCGAAATCGCTTCTCTGTGCCATAATGTCAACGCAATGGCTGATGCTCTTGAAGTGCGCATACGCAGAGACCAGGAGGCAGCCGCGCGTTACGAAGCGCTTATCGGCGCATCGAATACCGGCGCCTGGGAATACCATGCCGATACCGGCTTTTTATGGTGCAGCCCTGAATATTTCTCGATGCTCGGATACAATATAAAAGATTTCGACCAGTCCGGCAAATCCAATCTCGAACAGACCTGGCTCGATCTGATGCACCCGGAAGACCGTGACAAAGCTAATGAAAATTTTAACTCCTACATGAAAAATCCTGAGGGCATGTATCAACAGAATTTTCGCATGCGCCAGCATGACGGCCGCTGGATATGGATCTGGTCGCGCGGTAAAACTCTACGCGACAGCGAAGGCCAGCCAACACTTATAACTATCGGCACGCACATCGATGTCACCGAACGCATAATGCTCGAAGAGCGCCTGCGCCATGGCGAAAAGATGGAAGCGATCGGGCAGCTCGCCGGCGGGGTCGCGCATGACTTCAACAATCAGCTCAGCGGCATGCTCGGCTTTTCCGAACTGCTGGCAAACAAGCTCGAGCACGAACCGCAACTGAAAAAGATGGCGGAAAGCATAAGGTCAGCAGTTCTTCATTCCGCCGATCTGACCCGGCAACTGTTGGCCTTTGCGCGCAAAGGCAAGTTCGTCAGCCAGCCGGTAGACATTCATCATCTGATAGCAGAAGTAATCAGTCTTCTACAGCATAGTATCGACCGCCGGATAACGATCAGACAGCGACTTGAAGCAAACAAACCGATCACCATGGGAGACCCGGGGCAACTGCAGAATGCGCTGTTGAATCTTGCTCTCAACGCCCGCGACGCGATGCCTGAAGGCGGCGAACTCAGCTTTTCGACGGCAAACATCGAGTTTCGCGAAAAGGTTCGGGGACATGATCTGCCTCCTG
>JAKJFO010000163.1:5407-9357 GCA_022704885.1 Candidatus Rifleibacteriota bacterium
TACCTGCAGATCTGCGTTACCGATACCGGAATTGGGATGAGCGAAGAGATCAAAAGTCGACTTTTCGAACCATTTTTCACGACCAAGCAGCAGGGCAAAGGCACCGGCCTCGGGCTTGCTGCTACTTATGGTGCAATCAAGAACCATGGTGGCGGGATTTCTGTCTACACTGAAATGACTAAAGGCACTACTTTCAGGGTTCTGCTGCCAGCCGGAGCACATGACGCCCCCCCGGAAACACACAGCACCAATGCAACCGGTCGGATACCCGGCAAAGGCAATATCATGCTGGTCGATGACGAAACGGTTGTACGCGAAGCCACCGCGAGAATGCTCGAAGACCTTGGCTACAAGGTTCTCGAGTGCCGCGACGGCGAAGAGGCCGTCGATCTTTTCCGTGCCATCAGCCACGATGTTGACGCTGTGGTTCTCGACATGGTCATGCCCAGACTCGCCGGCCCGGAAGCCTTTGAGGCCATGCGCGCGATCAA
Source organism: Candidatus Rifleibacteriota bacterium (assembly GCA_022704885.1). The sequence continues at coordinate 5,899 of JAKJFO010000163.1, forward strand.
ACCTGATGTGAAGATTCTGCTCGCCTCAGGCTTCAGCATCAATGGCGCGGCCAGCGGCCTGCTCAAGGCCGGCGCCGCCGGTTTCCTGCAGAAACCCTACCAGATCGAAGAACTCTCACAAAAACTGCACGACATCCTCAAATCCTGATCGAGCGTTAAAGCCAATTAAGGCTTAACCGGCATGAATTTTTCGGGGTTGAGAACGAGGTCGAAACTCTGCGATGGCTTGCCGGCGACAAAATAGGTCTTTTTATAGCCGACTTCAAAATGCAGATGGCGAGTTTCACTGCGACCGCTGTTGCCCATTTCGCCTACGACATCGCCGGCAACCATTTTGTCGCCGACCTTTGCTTTAACCGAGCCGGGAGCGAGATGTGCATAGCGCGTGTAGATTCCGTTGCCATGATAGAGAACCACATGATTACCCCACCCTGCACCGGCTTCCCGCAGAGAATTGTTGTGCGCGAACATAGAGCTCTGTGGGCATCCTGTTCGCACGTAAGCAACCGTACCTCTGGCGGCGGCAATAACCGGAACGTGCGGCACCGCCGCTTTGTTGTGCACAAAATCCATCCCCTCGTGCGATGCCGGTTTACCAGGTGTGCCAGCAAAAGCCACCTTATAGGTCATGATACTGGGAATTTCTTCCATTCGCCATTTTAGATTGCCGGGAAAAGCACCAGCTGCCATCTGCACTGGTGACTTTTCCTGCAAAGTTGTTGAATGAAACGCCGGTGCCGGATTTTGCTCATAGTAATCTGAACAGAAAACTGGAGCAGCAAAAGAGATTACAACAGTCAGCATCACCAGAATCCTGGCTGTCAGACTTCTTCGTCCTGTCATGATCATACCTCCGCCATATCAGATGAGAATTTAATGATGATTATACGAAGCAGGCCAGCATCTGGTAACGCAACTCAACAATCTGTTACCGCACATATAACCCACACCCTGAGAGATCAGACAAGACGCCCTCTACAACAAGGTTGTCGCCTGCAAAACGCCTGCTGCTTTTATGTAACAAACATCTGCCAGATCAGCTGCAATTGTAAATCGCGACATAAATCAAGCATTTTTCAGCGACTGCAATCAACCCGAGAATGGCTTCAAATAAGATTTGCCCAGGATATCAGATAAAATTCCGCCGACACCCGTAACATTTGCGACATTACAGAGACAGGCGGATTCTCAGGCTGATAAAATCAGCCGCAATTTTATAGATGGGAAAACAAAATGCAGGAATCGCTGAAAAAACTCGCAAAAATATTAAATTCATCAAAGGGCTATATTTCGCATATGGCCGCTCTATTTCTGCATGGACTCATCGAAGAGCCGCCACCGAATTTTGTCGTTGTCGCCTCGTGTCGCCGAAAACCAATCAGTCTCAACACTTTTAAAGCCAATTTTGTTTATCACAAACCCGGCCGCCCCCGCGAACACACGATACTCGACTGCGAAGGCGAGCTGCTGCCGGTGGCCACTGTTGCGCAGGCACTTGTCGATATGGTGACCGACTGTAAGTGCCAGACAGATCTCGATACTCTCGCACGCTGTTTCTGGGCGCTCCCTTATGACCCCGCCGAAATCAGGCGACTTGCCGCACAGAATGGGTATTCTACGGAAAAGAAGGCGGTTTTCTGGTGCCTGTGGGCGGGCCGTGGCAGCGCTGACAAGCTTCTCAAAGGCTTTGACCGCAGGCCGGTAAAATTCTTTCCCAGATACCGGGGAATACAGCTCTGGGAAGGCTCATTGCAGGCTTTTTATCCTGAAAGCCTGCTGTCACCATTGCATGCAACCACGCAACCGCTGCACAACTTCGAAAATACTGACTGGATCGAATTAAGACTCTACAAAAATTTTATCGACTATTGCAAAAAAGAGCGCTGGGTCCCTTTCCCGGGCGACAGTAGAAAAAAGCAGCTTTCAATGCTGCATGATTTCTTTGCCGGCGAACTTTCGACACAGATTGCCGGCAATGCGACAGATCTGATGCGTCAGCTCAATCTGCCGCGCTCGACTCATACAACTTTTACCAACAGGCTGCCACAGATGTTTCTCGACTGGGTAAGAACTGCGAGCGATTTTCCTGACTGCGCAATTTCTCAGGTCAAAGCAGTCTGCCGGCAGATGCTGGCGAGCGATCAGCCCGAACAATGGGAAATCGCATTTATCTACGCCTGCGCTGCCGGCCTGGTTGACGATGCTCTTGCGAGAATAACGAACTCGTCAGCTCTGATCTTTGAATCAGGCTGCTGGCGTGGCATCGAAGAAGTATGCCGGCAGGCCGACAGCGAAAGCCTGTTAATCACGTCGCCTGTCCGCATTCTGCTGGCACGCATATTCGCCGGGCAAAACCGTTTTAATAAAAGCTTCGATCAGCTGAAAATGCTCGAAAACGATCAGCAGTTGCCAGCTTCAGAGCTCATTACCAGCAGTTTCACGCACGGCGTTGTCTGTCGCATGGCCGGGCAGCCGCAGGAAGCTCTGAAACACCTCAGACAGGCTCTGGCGCTTTCCGGCAGGCAGCCTGACACATACCAGACTGCCGCCATTCAAACCGCGATCGGCAATGTACACTATCTTGAAGACAAGCTTGAACAGGCGAGAAGCTGCTACCTCATCGCCTATGATATATACCGCAACGATTCTGCTACGGGCAAACTGAAGTCTACCCAGACCAATCTCGGGCTGATCGAGTTCAAAGCCGGTAATCTCGCTAAGGCCGGGCATTACCTGAGATGCGCCCTTTCTGAAAGCAGCGAACCAGCCGGCCAGGGCGATCTCATTCGCCTGATCACTCTCGCCAAGATCATGCTGGCGCAAGGCAATGTTCTCGAGGCGATCGCAATACTTCTTAAGCTCGCTGCCAACCGGCATCTTGTTGCTGATTCAGAGCTTTGCGAAATTTACGCCACACTGGCCGTGAGCTATGAGCTGTGCGGGCTCACGGCGATTTCCGACCGATATATGCTGAGTGCCGAAAGCTTGTTGAACGGCCAATTAAAGCCCGCAACCCTGTTCTATGCCGGATTCATTCAAGCCCAGATTCTGCTTTTACATGGGCAGTACGCCTCAGCCCGCGACAGCCTGACAGCACTGGTCGATTTTGCCGGCAAAAAAGGCCTGTCAGCCTATGAAACCGCGTTTGCAGCCTTCTATCAGGCCATAGCGCAGCATAACGCGGCAGATGACGCCTGGCAGAAAACCATGGCAACAGCACTCGCAACACTTGCAACCAGGCCGGAGCACCCGATGTGCGTAGTTGCCACAACTTACGACCTTGTTCACAATAACAAGATTCATTTTGACTGCCATCTCGATGAACTGGCCGGTCAGCTCATCGACTCCGGGTATTATGACCCTTTGTGGCTCACTATTATACGACCTCTCCAGAACAGCAAATCTGCAGCAGCAAAAAAAATTCTCAACCACTTCATCAGTAAAAGCCGCCCTGAATTC
>JAKJFO010000164.1 GCA_022704885.1 Candidatus Rifleibacteriota bacterium
AGCAATCAGCGCGAAATGCTCTATATCGACATCGACCCTTCTGAAGTCAACACTCCTGAATTCTTCGCCACCATAGCGCATGAACTGCAGCACCTGATTCATTTTCATCACGACGCTGACGAATATGACTGGGTTGACGAAGGCTGCGCCCAGATCAACACCTGGTTCTGCGGCTACGGGCACCCGCGCCAGATCAGTGCCTTTCAGCAAACTCCCGACAACAGCCTCGTCGCCTGGAGCGCCTGGAACCAGGTCGCCAACTACGGCCAGACCTACCTCTGGAACCTCTATCTGGTCAACCGCTTCCTTAAGACCGCTGATGAACGCCAGAAGTTCTACAACAGCCTGGTCAGCAGCAAAAAAGCCGGAATCGACGGTTTCAACCACGCGCTGAGTCAGTTCAAAACCAATTTTTCTGATGCTTTCACCAATTTTTACATTACCAGCTTTCTCAATCAGCCCGAACTGAAGCCGTCAGCCTACACATTCGGCAAACTCCTGCCTGACTATTCGCTGCCGGCGAGTGGCTACTTCACCAGCTTCCCGGCCATGTTTCGCGACAGCGTCAGCATCTGGGGCGCCGACATGTTCAAAGTAAACCTGGCTGCTGCCGGCAGCCAGATCAGGGTCGACTTCGCCGGCGACCTGACCAATCTTGATAACCAGTTCGAAGTATCACTTCTCTTCGTCAATGAAGTCGATAAAAAGGTCACCGGCCGCCACCACATCACCAACATCAAGGCGACTACACCGCGCCGTACCGGCATCTCGCGCGTCATGCTGCCCGGCCACAATAACGGCGACTACGATTTCCCGGCGCCGGCAGTCAGAACCCAGATGGGCCATATCGAACTCGCGGTTCCCCAGAATGCCTGCATGATGTATTTGATGGTCATCGGAAAGGCGCCAACCGACGTGCCCGATTCTATGCTGGCCTGGTCAGGCAAAGCTAATTACCGCATCGACATAAAAACAATCGAAGCTGCTACAGCGGCTGTTTCGAGCGCAGACGCCAGATTCAACGAAAATCTGCTGGCACAGTATATCGACCTCGGCTCAGACGATTCTGCGGCAGACATCGGGCATCTTGAAGCTCTGCACAAACAGATCCTCTACGATGTCAACACAGCCTTCGCATCTGGGAACACTGAGCTTGTCGATGAATATCTCAACCAGATCGTCGCCCGCGAAGACGCGAAGCATCTCTCGGCTCTGCGGCGCGACCTGCTCGCGCAAAAAACCTTCCATCAGCTGCAGCAATAAATTGACCCTGCCCTGTTTATGTTCTCACCAGAATGATGCAACAGTCGTCTCTGGTTGTGTCGTAACCATGCTGTTCGATGATTTTCAGAATTTTGCCTGAATCAGGCAACCCGCCGGTTTCTTCGACAAGATTCCTGCAAATTTCTGCCAGACGGTCAAGCCCGAGAACCTTGCCGTCATGCTTACTCATGGCTTCAAACAGGCCGTCAGTAAAGAAAAACAGAATATCGCCGGGCTCTGCCCGCCACCGGATTTCAAATTCACTTGTGTAATTAGCTTCATCATTAAAAAAGCCAAGCGGAAAAGATCTCTCAGTTGGAATAACAGAAGTTTTTAATTCATAATTAGTTCTAATCATTGCGGGAAAAGGATGGCCGCAGTTAAAAGCATGCCAGAAGGCTGTTGCCGGATCATAAATCGCAAAGAACATCGTCGCAAAAAAATCGAGACCCATCGAGTGTTCGTGCATATAGGTGTTGAGCAATCGACAAACCACAGCCGGGCCCTGGCTGATGTTTGAGCGAATTATATCGCTGAGCGTCATTTTGAGAAGGGTTGAGATCAATGCCGAGCCTACGCCATGACCTGAAACATCGCCAACATAAAGACACAGCCGGCCATCCGGTAACTGCATAATCTCAAAAAAATCCCCACCAACTGTCAGACAGGGCTCGTAAAAGTAGCGAACCTCGTATGGTTCAGTCTTAATCGCGTTTGCCGCCAGCAACTTTCGCTGCACTTCTCCCGCCACCTGCAATTCTCTGGCCATACGCTCCTTCCATTCAGAGAGCTCTTTATTCTTTTGCGCCAGCTCAGCAAAAAGCTGCTTATGAAGCCGCCGCAACTCGAAGTATTCGAGAGCCTGCGCCAGAACTGCGCGCAACTCGCTCCCCTCTCCGAGAGGTTTGGTCAGATATCTGTAAACCTCGCCATTGTTTATCGCTTCTATCACCAGATTGCTTTCAGAAGTCCCGCTCAAAACCATGCGCACGACTTCAGGATACTTGTCGCGAATGATTTTCAGAAGCTCCAGACCATTCATTCCTGGCATACGAATATCGGAAACCACCAGAATAATCGAACATCTCTTCTTCTTCTCGCTTGCGCAGGTTTTGCAGTGTGTCGGCAGCAGCCGGATCACGCCCGGCAATTTCCGAAAGAGCCTCACGATAGGCCGTCAGGATGGTGAGAAGAGATCCGACATTTTCTGACAGCGTTGCAAAATTGGTAGAAACATAGCTTACCGGGTTGTTAATCTCATGGGCAAGACCTGCTGCCAGGCGGCCTATCGCGACAATTTTATCCTGTAGAAACAGTTTCGACTGCGCCTGCTGCAGCTCACGGGTTCTCTCTTCAACTCTCTGTTCAAGCGTGGCATTGAGTTCACGCATTTTCAGTTCTGCTTCAGTGCGTTTCTGGGCATTGACCAGGATCGATCCGAGAAGCTCAAGAGGCGCCACATCTTCATGCAACCAGTTTTTTTTCTCACGCACCGCGTCAAAACCGATAAACCCCTCCGGCTTGCCTTGCCAGGAAAGAGGCACCACCAGAAGCGATTTGATCCCCTGAGGTTCAAGAAGACTCTTTTCTCCAGAAGCTTCAGGAGGCAACTTTGAAAGATCGTTGATCACTATAGTTTTGAGCTGCTTCATGTGATCCATCCACCACGGAAGAAAATCGGATGGAACATGTTGCAAGGCATTTATCTGCGGTTCTGTACCTTGTGAGCACCACTCATAGGTGTTTGAGCTTTCGCTGAGGTCTTCAGAAAATGCAAATACGTAAACCCGATCGAGACCCAGAAGTTTGCCGGTTTCACCAAGTGCAAAATTGATACATTGATCTATCTCATCTGGCATAAGATTGATAAAAAGGGTTGCTATTCTCGCCATCAATGTCTCTACCTCATCATGATGGCTGAGCTGAATCTCCATCTTCTTCGAAGCCGTGATATCGCGGGCAACGGCATATATCAGCCCTTCGACTGCAGTTGAACGCCATTCTATCCACCGGTAAGAACCATCATTGCAACGATAGCGATTTACGAAGCCGAGCACTTCATGACCTTCTGACAGAGCCTGCGTAGCCCTAACCGTTGCTGCGACATCATCTGGGTGAACGAACTCAATAAATGCCCGGCCGTTCAAAGAGTCGATTTCATAACCGAGAGTTCTTTTCCATTCAGGATTGAGACGGCGAAAATTTCCCTGCAGGTCAGCGATACAAAGCAAGTCAAGACTGGTGGAAAAGTAACGCTCAAGCTCTGCTGTTCGTCTTGAAAGGGCTTCTTCAGCCAGTTTTCGCGCAGTAACATCAGAAGCGTTTCCATCCACACGAACTGGTGTATAAGACTCATCATAGATGAACCTGCATGTTTCATGAATCCAGATGGTCTGCCCATCCGGCCTGATTATTCTGTAATCTCCAGCCCACATGCCTGATTGCCGCAGGATCTCTCTGGCTTTCAGCCTGACTTCGATATCCTCCAGATGAATCATGGAATCCCAGAAATCAGAGTTGCCGAGAAAATCGCGTACCGGCCTGCCAAAAAGCCTTTCAGCGGAAGGACTGATGAACTTCATACGCAGATCTGGCCAGGAAGCCGACCAGATGACATCGTTCATATTTGACAGAATGCTGACAATTCTTGATTCGCTCTGCTCAAGAGCATTCTGCGATCGCTTGAAACTGGAAATATCACTCGCCACACCGGTGTGCCTGATAACCTCACCGACCGAATTTTTTATCGGAAATGATCTTGAGTGAATCCAGCGCATTTCACCATCTGGCCTGATTATGCGGAATTCCATGTCGAACTGGTGACTGCTGATATAATCCTGGAATGCTGCTGAAACCATTTCACGATCGTCTGGATGCACAGCGTTAACGAAAGACTGTGGGTTTTCGATGAGACTCTGGCAGCTGGATCCCCAGATACGCTCATAAGAAGGGCTGATATATAGCAATTTCTGGTCGGCGCTGCGCAGCCAGACAACATCACCGATGTTTTCGGTGATCTGCTGAAACTTCTCAGCGGTCTCGCGAAGTTCTTCCTGAATAGAGCTTCTATCGACAGCGGTCGAGATGATTTCGCTGATCAGCTGCAACATGATAATCTGGTCTTCGGCCCAGACACAGATATTTCTTACAGCATCGAAACCCATGAACCCGATGAGTTTGCCATGAGCAGTCAGCATCGGCAGGCAAACCATCGACTTTATTCCCTGACGCTCAAATTCAGCTTTTTCTACAGATGCCTCCGGAGGAAGATCTCGAACCGAAGAAATCATGACCGGGCGACACTCCAGCATCCTGCTTTTCCACCATGGTAGGCTATCGACACTGATGTTCTGCAATCTCTCAATCTCTGGCGTAACATCATTGCGACAGACTTCATGAGAATTTGACATTGTCGCCAGATCGTCAGAAAATCTGAAAACATAACTGCGATCGACATCGAACAGGTCAGCGAGACTTTTCAGAGTCCGGTGAACCGCTAGATCGAAAGCTTCCTGAGACAACACCCGCAGGAAACAGGCTGAAGCATCTGCCGCAATCTGCTGAAATCTCAGTTGAAACCGTTGGCTGAATTGCTCTCGCCGCTGCTTCTCTTCTTTGTACAGACAGGCCAGAGCCGCTGTCGCCAGGCGGTTCATCAAACCCTGCAATGACCTGCAGAGCGAATCAGAAAGATCCTGCTCTCTTTCGATCATGATAAGTCCGAACTCAGGCAAATCAAAAAGCAGGTAGCAGAGTCCGTTTTGCTGTATGCTGAGAGGCAAATGACTGGTCCACTTTATCCAGCTTTCTTCGCTTGCCGGAAACCGATGTTTGTTGATAAAAGACAGATAAGAGGGGTTTTTCAGCATTGTCTGCGGCATGGTACAGACAGGTTCGAGGCAGAGATTATCAGCGCTGGGTTTTTTCTGTAGTATCTGAACGCCCTGGCAATTCAACACTCGTTGAATGGATGAAGCTGCGTCTCGCAACATACTCTTAAGATCGAGGCCTGCGTGCAGCGACAAAGAGATTTCGTTCAGGATTTCATTTTCGTGAGGCAAATCCAACCGCGACCCTCCTGGCATGGCTCTATTTAGCTTCCTTGAGAAATTTCGCTGACCTTATTATTGATTTGGCTAGATTTTAGCACTCTTCAGTTAATTCATAAATATAAAATCGAACAAACTGCTCTAAAATGACTGCTGCCGGCTTTCAGCCGGCAGCAGCGACAATTTCTGGCAGTTGATACTGCGAAATCAGCTGGCTGTATCGGTTTTGCCAGAAGAAGTCTGAGTTTGCGCTTCCTTACTCAAACTGCAGTTGCAGTTCGGGCAGAATTTCCATTCTGGCTTGACTTCTTCGCTGCAGCCTGGGCACTTCGCCAGTGGGCGTTCAACCTTTTCGCCGCACCAGGGGCAGTTGGCAAATTTTTCTTCAATAATACCGCCGCAGCTTTTGCAGCTGTTGACCGCCGGTGCGTCGGGGCGCACGAGCAGATAGACGAGCAGACCGAATACGTTGGTGAACAGAGTAAAAGTTGCCCAGAGAACCGGGCGACTCAGGCGGCGCTCCTGCGCATCGGAAAGAACGAAAATCGGCGGAGCCAGCATGAGGAACAGGAATATCGCAGGAGGCAACAGCCGCAGCACAACCTGCAGGGCCAGCAGACCTAATAAAGCCACACAGATGTAAAACAGAATTGTCTTGGGAGTCAGATCTTTTTTGTCGGGCAGGTTCATGGTATTACCTCCGGGTTGATAATCCTGCATCAGCAGGCGAATGTGCGCATACCGACCGAGAACAGTCGGCGCAGAAGATTGAATTTCTTTTCGCCATCAGGCTGGCGCAAAGCGGTTTTTATGATGAGCGGAGAGCTGATAATGGCAAACAGACCACCGGCTACGAAAAACATCAGAAACAGACCATAGTCGTTGATAAGAGCCAGAGACGAGGCCAGTTCGTTGTCAGCGAGCCAGCCGGTAAGATGAGACTGCACAAGCATCAGCGAAAGCCAGATAATCACAGCCATAGCAGCCAGATATGAATATTGCAGAATCAACACATTTCTGGCCCGGTTGCTTCGCACCGCCGGTCTGAGCTGAGTAACCGTATCGAGCCGGCTTTCGACAGCGCTGAGCAGATGCGCCGGCACCGCCTCATCAAGCGCTGCAGCACTTTCGAGATGTGCCATGACCTGCTGCATCTGTTCAAATTCAATACGGCACTCTTCGCATTCTCTCAGATGGGCAGCAATCGCATCGGGAACCTGCCGCAGCGGGTCGGCGAAATACTCGACCATGCGTGACTGCAGTTCAACGCATTCAGCTTTTCTTTTCATCGGAGTTCTCCTTGAAGAAGAAGCTTCGCAGCTTCTTCAGGCCATAGAATATTCTACTTTTCACTGTTCCGGCCGGAACCTGGGTAATCTCAGCAATCTCATCTATACTTAAATCTTCAAGATGACGCAGGGTCACAACCTGCCGCAGATCATCAGGAAGACGATCGAGTAATGCAACCGCAAGCCGGGCGTCTTCGTTGCGCGCCGCCTGCTCTTCCGGCCCACAGCCGGCATCAGGCGCCGAATCATCGAGAACCGTCTCCTTCGTTTTGCTTCTGGTGCTCTTTGTCTCAAGCCAGTTAAGACAATGTCGCGTTGCCACCAGATATATCCAGCTTTTTGCCCTTCCCTTAGCCGGATCGAAAAGAGGCGCATTTTTCCAGATCCGTAGCATCGCCTCCTGAAAGACTTCATCGCAGTCGTCGCCCTTACCTGCAGTCATTCGCTTTACCAGTCGATAGATTGCCGGCGACCAGTTCTGATAAATCTCTCTGAAGGCGCTTTTATCGCCTCTGGCAACGTCGAGCAGAAGTTGTTCGTCAGTTCTTTTCATGTGCTTTCATATGCTAATACAAAAAAATTCCCAACCGGTTCAAAAAAATTTTCATGCAAAAGACAAGTTTTTCAGAAATTGTGTTTTGTTGAAATAGCGAAACGATTACGAGCACGATTACGATTACGAGCACGAATCTACGGTCAGGGGAATGGGATAGCGGGGAGGTCGTTGACTATTATGCCGATGCCGGCGCGATGAAAAGGCTGCGCCTGCAGGTCAACCTTTGAAAAAAGTCTGACTCCGCTGATCTGAATGGCGATGAAGGCACGATAAAAATTATCGGTGCGCTTTGCATACTGATGGCTGAGACGATCAGCATTTCGGGCAGCCAGGCCGACCGATTCAACAAAATGTATGGTCAGCGACAGATTGCACTGGTAGCGCAATTCCATCTGGCGCAGCTCATGCAGAGCATTCATCGCGAGCAGCTGAACCTTGAGAAAATCCTTACGCGAAACAGCCAGTCCGCTTTTCCACTGCCAGGCTCGCAGCATTTTGCGCAGATCACGGCGACCGGCACGATCAAGTATTCCCCGTCGCAGCAGCGATTTATCTGGCGAAGAAATTCCGCTCATCGACACAAAGTCATCGGTCAGAACCGGTATGCCGGCCTTGCGAAATTTCTGCGCCCAGCGGTCGAAAAAGACGGTTAATGGCAGAAGACTGTATTCGAGCGAAGTATAGAGAAGCGAAACATTGGTGGTAGCCCCTTTTGAAACGCCTTCATAATACTTCTTCCGCCCTTTGTTGACCTCTATCGCTTCTTTGACGTGGCTGGTAAATGGCTTCTGTTCATGATCTATGAATTCGGGCGGCAGCGCAGCTGATTGCCGGCGCCCTTCGGCGCTCAATATCTCGAGTCGCCGCGAAAAATTCTCGTCGTCGTCGCGTGCAAAGGTCAGCTCAAAAAAACCCGACCAGATCGCCGCTGTGCTTTCGCAGAAATTTTCTGAATCCTGCTGACTGTCAAAAAAGCCGGCAATGCGTGCATCAACCGGCTCATTCTGCCGAGGGTTCTGCAGCTGTTCGAATTTTTGCAGCTGCATGAACTGCTGGCGCAGAGATTCTACGCCGGTTTCCTGCGCCAACAGAGCACCACCGGCAAACAATAAGAATGCCAGCATGACAATCATCAGCGACTTTTTTCCAGATGTGAACATGTACATAAATGATACTGCAAATCGTCCTCACCCACAATCCCCTCATGGAGAATCCATTTGCCTGAAAACTCAGCTGAAATTGCCTGCAAATTTCAAACACCAGTTTGGTACAATCCAGACAAAAAAATTCTTGTCACGCTTTGAGCCTTGAAATGGTCTTTATGTATTAAGGAGGTTGGTGTATACTTTGTTTCCAATTTCAGCAGAGATGGAGACTTGAGTGGAAAAGCCCAATTTTAGCCCGGAAAACGACGACGCGACGCTGATTGAACGAGTTGCCAACGGCAATCGCCAGGCATTTACCCATCTTGTAAACAAATATCAGCGCCTTGTCAGAGTTATAATCTGGAATTTTTTCGGAAAGAACGTCGATCCGGAAGACATTATGCAAGAGGTCTTTCTACAAGCATTTCTGAACATCGAAAAGCTGAAGGAACGAGCGAAGTTCAAGAGCTGGCTGCTGAAAATCGCATACAACGAGTGCGTTGACGCTTCTCACCAAAGAAAGCTCGCGGGAGTTCAGCTTGAAGATGCCAGGGCACAGGACGGGTTCAGTATAATAGCTGCCTGGAACCTTCTGGCAGGACTAGCCTCAGAAGACCGAACCATTGTCTGGCTGAAATATGTTGAAAACTGTTCATATTCGGAAATCTTGGCCGTAACCGGCATTGGTGAGATTGCCGCCAGAAAGAAGGCATCTCGGGCAATGCAAATCTTAAGAGAGCGTATAAACTTATGAAATGTTCAGAAGCAAAAGATCTGTTCTCTCAACACACGGATTCAGAT
>JAKJFO010000165.1 GCA_022704885.1 Candidatus Rifleibacteriota bacterium
AATCGAGAAGTTGATGAGGCGAATCGCTGGAGCGTTGAGATCCCGCCGAGAGCCCGAGTGAAAGCTATAAATTTTGTTTTTGCTGTTATGCAATCATTCTTGCAGTTGTCAATGAGATTGCCCGCTATTGATTTCTGCGGTTGAAACTTGATCTCTACCTGTGTATTATGCACTATGCAGAAGACTAAGATATATACAGGAGACGAAGACGCATGAAAGTATATGCAGGCTCGGATCATGGCGGTTTTCTTCTTAAACAGACGCTGATCAAAAGACTCAAAGAGCTTGGGCACGAAATCGTCGATCTTGGTACCGACTCGCAGAACTCCTGTGATTACCCCGATTATGCCCATGCTGTTGCCGAAAAAATACAGGCTGAACCCGGCAGCATGGGGATTTTAACCTGTGGCTCCGGCATCGGCATCTCGATTGCCGCCAACCGTCATGCCGGTATTCGCGCGGCTCTGTGCCATAGTTCTCTTGAAGCGACACTGGCGCGGCAGCACAACGATGCCAACGTGCTGGTCATGGGCGGTCGCCTGGTTGGCGAGGCTCTCGCACTTGATATTCTCGAAAAGTTCTTCTCGGCTTCTTTCGAAGGTGGCCGTCATCAGGCCCGCGTCGAAAAGATCGAGATACCCTGCGAAAGGCAGAAGCATTGATGGGAAAACTCATAATCCTCGATCACCCTCTGGTCAAACACAAAATCACTTTGTTGCGCTCAAAACACACTGACGTACAACTTTTCCGGCAGCTGATGCAGGAACTCTCGATGATGCTGGCATACGAAGCAACCCGCAGCATTCCGGTCGAAAAGAAAACCTGCGAAACCCCGCTGATGCAGGCTGATGCCGAAATGATTTCTACCGAAAAACTCGCGATCGTTCCGATTCTGCGGGCCGGGCTCGGCATGGTCGATGGTCTGCTGAGCTTCATGCCAATGGCAAAAGTCGGGCATATCGGCCTTTATCGCGATCATGACAGCCTGCAGCCGGTTGATTATTACTGCAAACTTCCCGAAAAAATCGCTGACATGGAAGTCTTTGTCGTCGACCCGATGCTGGCAACAGGCGGCTCAGTCGCTCATGCCATAGAACTGGTAAAGGGAAAAGGCGCCTCGCACATCAGGTTTCTTTGCGTGGTTTCCTGCCCCGAAGGCGTCGCCTGCCTGCAAAAAGCCCACCCTGACGTCGACATATTCACCTGCGCTCTCGACAAGGGGCTGAATGAAAAGGGTTATATACTGCCAGGCCTTGGTGATGCGGGAGACAGACTGTATGGCACAAAATAACATGCCCGATCACATTTCCGAACGCCCTGACTGGGATACCTACTTTCTGCGCATTGCGCAGCTGGTGGCTCAACGCTCTACCTGCCTGCGCCGTCAGGTTGGCGCCGTTATCGTCAGAGATAACCGGTTGCTGGCAACCGGGTATAATGGCGCACCCAACAATGTCGCACATTGCTTCCAGCTTCCTGGTGGTTGTCTGCGCGAAGCGAGAAAGATTCCATCCGGCGAGAGACAGGAACTCTGCCGCGGTCTGCATGCCGAACAAAATGCTATACTTCAGGCGGCAGCTTTTGGTGTATCATTGAAAGGCGGCGATTGCTACTGCACTCACCAGCCCTGCGTGACCTGCGCCAAGATGCTGATCAATGCAGGTATCAAGCGTGTGGTTTTTCTTGGTGATTACCCTGACGAACTCTCTCTTGAAATGCTCAAAGAAGCGAAGATAACGCTCGAAAGGTTAGAAATAGGCTGATTCATGGCAAAGATCATCATCGAAGGCGGCAACAGGTTGTCGGGCAGTATAAAGGTCAGCGGCGCCAAAAATGCGGCGCTGCCGATAATGGCCGGGGTTATTCTGAGCACCGAACCGGTAGAACTTTCCAATGTTCCGGCGCTCAACGACGTTAATACCATGGATCGCGTACTGCAGGCTCTCGGCGCCAACGTCGAAAATGCCGGCAACAACGTTTACAGATTCGATGCTTCAGGGCAGATCAACGACGAAGCTCCTTACGAGCTGGTCAAAAGCATGCGTGCCAGCTTTTTCGTCATGGGCCCGCTGCTGGCCCGTCTCAAAAAGGCGCGGGTGCCGCTTCCTGGTGGTTGTGCCATCGGTGTGCGCCCGGTAAATATTCATCTCAAAGGTTTCGAAGCACTTGGCGCTACCGTTTCCATTGAAGGCGGCTGCGCTGTAGCAGTGGCGGAAAAATTGCGCGGTAACCGTATTCTGCTTGATTTTCCTTCAGTCGGCGCGACCGAAAATCTGATGATGGCTGCCACTCTCGCTGAGGGCGTAACCCAGATCGAAAACTCAGCCCAGGAGCCAGAAATCGTCGATCTTGCCAATTTTCTCAATGTCATGGGCGCAAAAATAACCGGAGCCGGCAGCCCGACGATAACCATCGAAGGCGTCGAAAAGCTCGGTGGCGGCCGCTACCGGGTCATGCCCGACCGCATCGAAGCTGGCACTTTTGCTATTATGGGTGCCATGACCGGCGGTAACGTCAGAGTCGAAAACTGCGACCCCGGCCATCTGCATGCGTTGTTCAACAAACTGCGCGAAATGGGCGTCGAGCTGAACTATGACGAAACCTCGATCAGCGTTAACGCGCCATCGCGCCTTAAGGCGGTCGAGATAAAGACCCTGCCTTTTCCGGGCTTTGCTACCGATCTGCAGGCACAGCTGATGGCGGCGATGTGTGTGGCCAACGGCACTTCGTCGATTACCGAGACTATTTTCGAAAATCGTTTCATGCATGTCTCAGAACTGGCACGCATGGGCGCAAGCATCACTATTCACGATCGCACCGCTGTCGTGCATGGAGTCGAATCGCTTAAAGGTGCTCCGGTCTCCGCTACCGACCTGCGCGCCGGCGCAGCCATGGTACTGGCCGGACTGGTGGCCGAAGGCCGCACCGAAGTTAGCCAGGTATTTCACATTGACCGGGGTTATGAGGATCTTGTGGGCCGTGTTCGCAAACTGGGAGCCCGCATAGAAAGAGTCGACGACCCCGAAACCGAAGATTAACACAGGAGAGATCAGCATGCCGGGAGCCGAAAACAACCGCTTCAAAGAATTAATAGATGGTCTGAAAAGCAATAACCGTGAGGAGAAACTGCTTTCAGTTTCTGCGCTTGGCATTCTCGGCATCAAACAGCATGCCGAGCATCTCAAGGACCTGGTGTCTTCACCCGATCAGGAAATCGTCAATCAGGTGGTAAAGGCACTCGGCCATATCGGTAACCCGGCTTCGGTCAAGCACATTGTTGAGTTTGTCCGCTCTGATAACGCTCAGCTGGCCGAAACTGCTTATCAGGCACTTGGAAACTTTGACTTTTCAGCAGCGCTCGACGTAGTAATCAAAGCCTGCAGCAACGATCAGCCGCCGGCCATTCGCCGCCGCCTGCTCGAACTTCTCACAGCCTATGATGATGTCCGGGTCGCTTCTCTGATGAACGAGATTCTCGGACAGACCCGTGACCCCGATCTGCTGGCCACCTCGGTTGGTTACTTCGTTCGCCATCCGTCGGCCGAGCGTCACACTTCTCTCAAAATGCTCGCCGGCAGCGACAACTGGGCGGTTTCACTGATGGCCAATCTTGCCCTTTCCCGCCTCAAAGACGAAGGGGCCAGTGCGCACGTCAGACGTCTGGTCAAATCGGCCAATGCCGAAGTGCGGCAGTCCATCGTCGAAGCACTGGTCAGCCGCCCGCTGATCGAAGACCGCAGCATGTTTCAGAGCTTTTTTGAAGATACCCGCCCGCGTGTCAGGGAAATTGCGATCGAGGGTCTTGCGCTGTTCGGTGCCGACGAGCGCATCAGTATTCTGCGCCAGTGGCTGGCGCGCGAAACCGATCAGAAGATCAGAATTCTTCTGCTGAAAAAGGCCGAAAAAGAGAAGTCGCCACTGCTTTATGAAGAATTTTACCGGTTGTTGCAGTTGTCTGACGACCGCATCAGAAACACCGCAGTCAGCGCCATCGCCACCATGGGCGACAGAATCGCCGATCGCATTCTCGTCGATTTCGACCGTATGCCGCTGGTGGTGCGCGAGCAGATGATTCTCGTGCTTGGCCGCATTGGCGGCGAAAAAGTGGTTAAAACCATTCGTGAATGTCTTGCCGCGAAAGAGCGCTGGTTGCGCATCAATGCAGTTGAGGCCTGTTCATCTCTCGGCTCACCCGAGCTTGAGGCTGAGCTTATCAGCATTTTACGCAACAGCGAAACCGACATCTGGGTGCGTGCAACCGCAGTCTCGGCGCTTGGCCGGGCAAAAAGCGCGAAGGCAGTCGACGTCATCGCTTCTCAGCTCAGACACGAAGATGCCCGCGTGCGCGCCAACGCCGTTGAGGCTCTCAGTGAACTCGGCTGGCCGCAACTGCCGGAAGCCTGCCACAAGCTGCTGCATGACCGCAACGATCGCGTGCGTGTCAATTCAGCGATTGCTCTGTGGAAAAGCGGTCACCAGGAAGTTTTTGCCGAACTCGAAAAAATGTCGCGCGACCGCAGCCGATGGGTTCGCTCATCGGCGGTGTTTGCGCTCGGCCGTATTCAGGATGGCCAGGGCACCCCGATTTTGCTGAAAATGCTGCATGACCAGGAAGACATTGTCTATCGCAATGCCGTTGAAGCGCTTGCCGAACAGGGCGATCTGCGCGCCATGCTGCCGCTCCTCAAGGAAACCCGTTCTGGGCGGCTGTCGGCAGAATTTTACGAACGCAACCTGCAGCGCTATACCGAAAACATTCATCGCAGTCTCGCACAGAAATCCTGAATAGAATTCAATAAAAGCCCCGGTTTTACCGATATATTGACCAGATAATATCGGTAAAACAGGAGCAAACATGTCGGCAGATCTGCTCGAGCAGTTTCTGAACTATCTTGCTATCGAAAAGGGCCTTAAACCGCGCTCTCTCGAAGCATACCGCCGCGATCTCCAGGACTGGGTCGAATTCGCCGAAGCCAGGCAGCGGGCTGTCACCAGCGCCTCGATCGACAGTATTCTCAGTCTGTTCTTCGTTCATATGCACGATCTTGGTCTCTCGCCGCGTTCGATGGCGCGAAAATCGTCGGCGATCAAGGGTTTCTACCGCTTCCTGCTGCGCGAAAACCATATCGCTGCCGATCCTACCGCATTGCTCGAGCGCCCGCGTATCGGTCGACCATTACCCAAGGTGCTGAGTCAGCAGGAAGTCGAAAAAATTCTGCAGCAGCCCGATCTTTCAACTCCTTTCGGTTTGCGTGATCGCGCTATTCTCGAAATTTTATACGCTACCGGTATTCGTGAATCAGAATTGATCGACCTCAAGCTTGGTAACCTCAATGCCGCGGCCGAATTTTTGAGCGTTACCGGCAAGGGTGGGCGCGAGCGTATCGTTCCTATTGGTCAATATGCTATCGCTGCTGTTAACGAATATCTCAAAAATGGCCGTAATAAGCTTCTTAAAGATATCAGCGAACGTACTCTTTTTTTGAATCCATATGGCAAGCCGATGTCGCGCATGGGCGTCTGGAAGATAATACGAAAATACGCTCTCATGGCTGCAATTAACCGCGACGTGTCACCGCATGTTTTCAGACACAGTTGTGCCACCCATATGCTCGAAGGCGGCGCCGGCATTATTGCCGTGCAGGAAATGCTCGGCCACGTCGATGTGTCGACAACCCAGATCTATACCCACCTCACCGGAAAGGATCTCAAAAATATTCATCGAAAGGCGCATCCCCGCGGTAAATGATTAAAATCGTTATCAGCAGCCGGATCAGACGCATTCTGTTAATGCGTATTCTGCTGCTGGTCATGTTTTACCAGGCGGTTTCGCCTGCGGCCATATTCGCTGCTGCTGAGATTTCTCCAGATACTGTCGTTCTCGAAGCGTCTGCGCTCAGCCCTGACAGCGTGGCTGTCGAAGCTGCTCTGCCGAAGACATACAAGCTTTCCTTGCCGGCGAAACCGTCAGTCACAAAGGTGGCATCGTCTGTTATTGCCTTGACTGCCGACAGTCCGGCGGTCGAAAATATTTCGATCAGTGCCGACTCTGTTGCAGTCGCCGCAAAACCTGCGGGTGCAGCTGATCTGGCTGAGATTTCTCCAGACGATATCGCCGTCGAAAGCAATTTCATGCCGGTCAGAATCAATGAGCCGCAGCGCATCAAAACGCCGCCGGCCCAGATCGTGCAGTATGCCCGCAACTTCTGGCAGGAAGCCGATGAGCAGATAGAAAAGCGCAATATCAATATCTCAGGTACCAAGACCTTCGAAATGAAAAAGGCCGATGTTTCAGGCGATATCAGCCACTTTTCCAGCGAAAACTTCGACTCGATACCGGGTTTCAAGCTCGATCAGAGCATGCATCTCGAAATCAGCGGCAACATCACCGATAGTGCTACCGTTCACGCTGTTCTCGATGACAAAGAAGACGAAGATCGTCGTTTTACCGTAAACATCGATGGCCCGGTCTGGAAATTCGTCATGGGCGACTTTCCGCTTGCTCTCGATGACACCGAATTTGCACTGTTTCGCAAGGAAGTGCGCGGTATCATGGCTCAGGGCGCTTTTCACGATCGCTTCAGATCGATATTTCTGTTTTCGCAGTCCAAGGGTCAGGCCCGCCGCGAACAGTTCAGAGGCGCCGGTCAGCAGCAGGAATTCAGACTGGCAGCCAGCCCGATCGTGCAGAATTCCGAAAGAGTCAGTATTGACGGAGTCACTGCCAATCGGGGCACCGACTATTTCATCGATTACGAAGATGGTGTGCTCAAGTTTCTGCCGCACATGCTGCCGATCGAAATGACGCGCTGGATCGTCGTTGAATACGAAGTTTCCGACAAGAACATGGCTTTCAGCCGCAATCTCTTCGGCACCCGCCAGGTTTATCAGCATGACGAAAACAGCCATCTCGGCTTCACCTGGCTGCAGGAGGTCGACAGCTCGACGCCAAAGTCGGCGATAAATGCTTCTGGCACTGCGACTCCGATGCAGCATGACATAATCGAACTCGATACGAAGTGGCAGCTCACCCCTTCGGTGTCTATGAATGCCGAAACCGCGATGTCACACATCGACCCGAACCGCAATTCAAACGCAACCGCGCAGGACCGTGGCATAACCGGGCATGCGACCCGTTTCGGTCTGACCGGCAAAACCGCGCGCAGTGATGCAGATCTCTCTTATCGCCGAATCGACGACAAGTTCAAGGTCGTCGGGCGAGAAGGCGGTGTGCTGGAACTGGGCGAGCGCGGCCTGGTCAATGATATCATGAGCGGTCGCGCCCGCTTTGCTTACAAATTTACCAGTGCTTTTACCGGCTTTGCCGATGCCGAAAAGTCTGAGACCAATCTCGCTGATGACCCGACTCTGCAGGCAATCGACTTCAACGACTTCAACACCGGATTTGTCTGGGCTCCTTATACAGACAATCGTATCGAAGTAAGAGCCGGGCGCCAGAATGATCGCGAAACCGGCCCGACTGTAACTTCAGATCTGGTTCGTGACACTTCGACCGCGGTCTGGGACAAAAAATTCGGCAAGCTGATAACGCAAAGCAAGATCAACCGCACCGAATATGATGATTCAATCAATGTCGCCTCAGATTCAGAAGTCGTCGAAATGAGCTTCAAAATGGGCGCAGAAGCTGACGAAACTTTTTCATGGAACACCGGTATCTCACTGATAACCGTTGATGACGGTCTGGTAGAGAACAATTACCGTTCAGAAACGCGCAACTACGATCTCGATCTCAGCTACGAACCTAATCGGGTACTCAGCGCCCGTGGCCTTTTCCAGTGGCGGCGCGAAGATGATTATCTCGCCAACTCACGTGCCAGCACCGAAATCGCCGATTCGCAGATTCGTTACGAACCGAACCGCGATCTGCGAACCCAGCTGAAATACAAGGTCGAGAATACTTCCAAGGTTATCAGAGATCCTTCACTCGACCCGCAGAAATACATTCTGCCGACCAGTCTGCCGAATTCGGCTCAAGATGAGGCAGAGATCATCGGTCGCTTCGAAAACCCGGTACAGAAGACCACTGCCAATTTTATTACCGATTACCGCATCAATCGTTATCTGCAGGCATATTTCGACTGGCGCCGCCGCGATCTGCTCGATCAGAAAACCGATCTCGAGGTTTCCAGCAACGACCGCAAGACTTATGAGCTGCGTTACACACCATTCGAAAAGATGATGCTGACCACCGAATACGAAGAAGGCTACAATCGCAACCGCGAGCCGATGACCGAACTGCGCGACTTCATCAGGTCGATCCAGTGGCGACATGAGTTTTATGAAGGTTATATCTTCGATGCCACCTACGAAGAAAAAGACGAAAACGATGTCTACATCGATCTCAACGACATTTTTACGAAAACGAAGATCGTTGGGCTGCAGCGTGTCTTCAGCCAGTGGGCCAGCATGGAACTGGCTTTGCAGCACGACAAGATCAGCTCGCGCGAACCTTCGACCGAATTTGAAAAACGTCTGGCCGTTGTGTTGACACCATTTTCGCGCAGTCAGCGCTACCGCTTCTTTGCCAATCACCGCGACATCAGTGCGGCGCAGAGTGGCACTAAATATGAGTTTGGCCTTAACTTTTCGCAATTCATCGGCACCGACACGATCATCGATGGCGAAGTCAAAAAGGTAAATTCATCGAAGACCCTTCTCGGCCAGGGCTACGACGCCACCGTCTTCAACGCCAAAATGGTCATCACCTTCTAAGACATCCGCAGATTGCGCCGATTCCACCGATTATTCCTGCCGAGAGTCCGATTGTATTAAATCATGAATACTTATAAACAAAGGGCGCAGGCGGGCATCTCATAAGCGCAAGCTTGTGAGCCGAGCACTTTTGACTCAAAGGCTCCAGCAATCGAGAAGCTGATGAGGCGGTTTGCCGAAGGCAAAGGCCAGCTCTGAGCCAATCCTGGAGCGTTGAGTCCCTAAAGGGATCCGCATCTCTAACGGCTGAAGCCGTAAGAG
>JAKJFO010000166.1 GCA_022704885.1 Candidatus Rifleibacteriota bacterium
GCCAATATCGACACTTTTAACGCAGCCGCAGAGCTGGCGCTGGCCATGGTCTCTATTTAAATGCAGATCTCGGCCGCAGATTCTGTTGATAAGCCTGTCGTCTATGCAGCGGCCGTGCGCGATCCCGAATTCTTCGAGGTTTTCACTTTCGGCACAGCTTTCGATCGTCAACTCATGCTTGCCGGCTGTTTCGGCAAATATTCGTGCAATCTCGCGCATTCTGGCGCGGTCAGCCGCAAGAATCTCGATGCCATTCAAATTGCGGCTGATAAAGTTATAATGATCGTAGAAACTGATAATGCAGCGTTCGGTAAAACCACTCAGTTTTCCACAAAGCCATTCGAAGCGCTCTGCATGATATTTCATATCGTAACGCCCCGTAAAGATTATCGGGTCATAACGCCAGACGACCTTTTCTGCACCAATCTCAGCTGACAGCGCTCGAAATGTCTCTAGCAGCTCGATTTTGTCCGGCAAACCCGGCTCAAGATCACGATCGTAAGGCGTCAGCGTGAATTGAATGTAGAATTTATAACTGTTCAGTCGCATGAGGTTCTGCATAAATGGTCTCGGGTTCTTGCTCCAGAAAACAAAGCAGTCAACCTCTTCCGGGTTCAGCTCAACCCGACGAATCTGCCCAGGATTCATCGGGTTCCGCGTCAGCGCAAAGCCTGCCGCAAGGCGGTTATAAAACCACTCATGATAAAAGGCCGGTATATCCGTTCTCCGACTGACACTGACAATCATTTTGATTCACCCGAATTGTGCTTGCTTTGCTGTAACAGCTGCCTAATTCAGCCGAGAGCCCGATTTTAAAAGCACTTTTTATTAAAATCTAAAAAATCAGTCAGAAATACTCTTTTTTTGGCAGTCATGTCTCCTGGGCGATGATTCTACCGGCTTCTTCGGCTGAGATCTCCTTGTCGAGATACAGCGCGTAGAACTGCTGCGTCTCTCTGACGATATCGACTGCATAATCGTTTGGATAAAGCAGATGAGCAAGCCACTTGAGGCCGATAATGCGCATGAAGCAGGGCGGCCGGTCGAACCAGTTGAACGGTGCGTTTGGAATCGCATAGACCCTGCGGTCGCGCACCGCCCTGATTTCGGCCCAGGCTGGATCGATCTGTATGTTTTTTACGAACGAACGACTCCAGGCAATTATCAGGTCAGGGTTATAAGTCTTTATCTGCTCAACAGTGACAGGTTCCATGCCTTTATGTTCAGTGATGTGACCCCGATGCACGTTGACGTCGCCCATGAGCTTGAGAAGATGTGCGTGCAGTGAATCATCGAACTCTGTCGCCAGCCCGTCTTCGCATTCAGCATAATAGACTGCGGGCCTGAGACGCTCTGGAATGCGAGCAACGACATCAGAAACTTCGGCGAGCGTTTTCCGACAATATTCGGCGAGGCGGGCAGCGCGAGCCTCATATCCCAGCAATTTACCAAGGAACTCGTAAGCTGCCGGAAAACCTTCGACATCGCCAAGATTTCCTACTATTGCATACACAAACGGAATGCCCAGTGAATCACAAACTGCCTCTGACTTTTTATGAAAAGGCTGTTCTTTGTCGGCCCAGACCACTACAACGTCGGGTTTAACTTCTGCCAGTGCATCGACTTCGGTTATTTTTTCTATCACCGGCAGACTGTGCAGGTGCGGGTGCAGATATTTTTTGTCGCATTCGCGCGGTGCCATTGGCGTTGCCACAATCATTTCGGGCGCCAGCGAGGCAAGCATAGTGTAGCCATACAATGACCCGGCAAAAACCGAATTAATGGTGTCAGGCAACATGACCTTGCGGCCCGCCATGTCTATAATTTCGCGCCCGGTGACGGGCTTCTTCTCACATGATTCCACTTAAATCACTCTCCCTGTCCAATAGATCTAATGCTATATCCTATCAGCAAACAATTTCCATATCCAGACTTTTATGCTGAACAAAAGCTCGTGCAAAGTTGCGAGGCATTAAGACGGCGTTCTATCTGCGCAATCTGAGAACTTTCTCTATATAGTATTGCTTCAGGCCGAATTTCTTAGATAAGGGTTGCCTATTTACTTTTACAGCGTTATACTCGGCTGAAAATCATTTAACAGGAGTCTGCCGTGACCACAATCCTAGACGGAAAACAGCTATCTCAGCAGATCCGGGCCGAAGTAGCCGCAGCGGTTAAAGCATTGACCAACGCCGGGCAGAAACCACCCGGACTCGCCGTAATAATCGTCGGCGACGACAAAGCGTCGCGTGTTTACGTCAACTCCAAGAAAAAAGCCTGCGAAGAAGCCGGTATATACTCACGCGAAATCAAGCTCGACGACCAGACCACACAGGCAGGCCTGCTTGAAGAGATCCGCAAGCTTAACCATGATCCGCAGATTCACGGCATTCTGCTGCAGCTTCCCCTGCCCTCGCATCTCGACGAATTCGAAGCACTGCAAGCCATTGATCCGCGAAAAGATGTCGATGGTTTTCATCCGGTGAATGTCGGTTATCTGCATCTCGGCGTCGATACCTTCGTTCCCTGCACACCACTCGGGGTCATGGAAATGCTCAAGCGCTACAAAGTTCCGATAGAGGGGAAAACTGCCCTCGTGATCGGGCGCAGTAACATAGTCGGCAAGCCGATGGCGGCTCTGCTGACCAAGGCCAATGCTACGGTGACTGTCGCCCATTCGCGCACCCGCGACCTGTCGGCCCTGATCAGTGCCGCCGACATTATTGTTGCCGGCCTCGGCAAGCCTGAATTCGTCAAGGGCGAATGGGTTAAGCCCGGCAGTGTCGTTATCGATGTCGGCATCAATTCGGTCGATGATCCGTCATCGTCAAAAGGCTTCAGACTCGTTGGCGACGTTGAATACGAGCCGGCAGCGCAGCGGGCCGGTTATATCACGCCGGTGCCGGGCGGAGTCGGGCCGATGACCATCGCCATGCTGCTGGCCAACACTTTAAAAGCAAAAGAAAAGTTTTCATAAGATAAACACAAGGAATGGAATGGAGAACTGTCATGGAAATTGATACCCTGTTGATGACCCCTGGCCCTGTTCACCTCGACGCAGAAGTAACTCTGGCAGGAGCCCGCGCTCTTACCCATCACCGCACCAATGATTTTGCGCCGGTCTACACTGAATGTGTAACTCTGCTCAAAAAATTCTTTGGCACGACACAAAAGCTTTATTTAACGACATCTTCTGGCACCGGAGCCATGGAAACCGCTATCGCCAATCTGTTTAATGAAGGCGAAACGGTATTGACCGTTCAAACTGGTGTATTCGGCGTGCGCTTCACCAAAATCTGCGAAGCATTCAGACTCAAAACCGTTGTGCTCCCCTGCGAAGACGGCAAACGGGTAACTGTCGAGCAGATCGCTGCAGCACTCGAAAAGAACCCTGAAATCTCAGGTGTTACTGTCACTTTTAACGAAACCTCGACCGGTATTCGCAACGATATCGAAGCGATCGGCAAGTTTCTCAAAGATAAAGGCAAGATTTTCATCACCGACGGCGTTTCGGGCATCGGAGCGCTCCCCTTTAAGATGGATGAATGGCATGTCGATGTCGCCGTTTCAGCCTCGCAAAAGGGCTTTCTCGCGCCTCCAGGCGTAGGCATGGTAGCTCTTTCAGAAAAAGCCTGGGCCAAGGTTGAACAGGTCAAGTGCCACGGCTATTATTTCGATCTGAAAATTTACAAAAAGGACCAGGAAGGCGCGATTCCCGCATATCCATGGACACCCGCCATCAACGTCATGTTTTCGCTGCTCGAAGCGCTGCGCAAGATCGACCGCATCGGCATCGAGAACTGCTTCAAACATTACGAAAAACTGGCCGCCGGACTGCGTGCTGCACTCAAGGCAATGAATCTGCGCCTGTTTACCGACGAAAACGCGACATCGAATGTTCTGACTGTTTTCTATGCGCCTGAAGGTGTAGTACCCAAAGATATAGTCAATGAAATGCGCAACCGCTACGGCGTGCTTATCGCTGGCGGACAGGAACAGTTCGCGACCAAACTTCTGCGCATAACCACAATTGGCGCGATTGGCGAGCGCGATATTCTTGGCACGGTTGGCCTGCTCGAGATGACTCTCAAAAAATTCGGTTATCTCAAACAGGTTGGCGCCGGCATCAGCGCGACCATGGAATATTTTCTCAACTACAAGTGATGAGGTGAGGCTTTGACAGAATACAGGCAACTTAAAGAAGAGCTGCGGCCAATCGAAGATGTCGGCCTCGAAATAGGCCTTCTGCACGATGAAATTGAGCCCTATGGCCGCATGAAGGCTAAGATTTCGCCCAAAGCCCGGCAGCGCCTGGCTGGCAATTCTGATGGAAAACTGATACTGGTTTCGGCGATGACACCGACACCGGCCGGTGAAGGCAAAACCACGACCTGCATCGGCCTGGCTGACTCGTTTCGTGCGCTCGGCCGCAAGACCATGCTGTGTCTGCGCGAGCCCTCAATGGGACCGGTATTCGGCGTCAAAGGTGGTGCCACCGGAGGTGGCAAGAGCCAGATCGAGCCGATGGCCGAAATCAATCTGCATTTTACCGGCGACATTCACGCGGTTACTTCGGCTCACAATCTGCTCACGGCACTGGTAGCCAACCATATTCAGCACGGCAATCAGCTCGATATCGACCCTAAATCAACACCTTTCCGGCGCGTCATGGATATGAACGACCGCAGTCTGCGCTGTATCGTTTCTGGCCTTGGCGGCCCGGCA
Source organism: Candidatus Rifleibacteriota bacterium (assembly GCA_022704885.1). The sequence goes on from JAKJFO010000166.1 coordinate 4,726, forward strand.
AATGGAGTTCCACGCGAAACCGGCTTCGACATCACTGCCGCTTCCGAAGTCATGGCTGCCCTCTGCCTGTCTGAAGATCTGAATGAGCTGCGTGAGCGCCTGGGCAACATGATTGTCTCTTTCAACCGCAAGGGTGAACCGATCTTTGCCCGCGATTTCAAGGCTCAGGGAGCGATGTGCGCAATTCTCAAAGAAGCGATGAAACCGAATCTGGTGCAGACCCGTTATTCTACACCAGTTCTGATCCATGGTGGCCCGTTCGCCAATATTGCACATGGCTGCAACAGCCTGGTTGCAACTAAACTTGCCCTTAAACTGGCTGATGTAGTGGTTACCGAAGCAGGCTTCGCCACCGATCTTGGCGCCGAAAAATTCTTCGATATCAAATGCCGGGTTGGCGGACTGAAGCCGGCCGCAGCAGTCATAGTCGCCACGATAAGGGCTCTCAAGATGCACGGCGGCGTTCCCAAAAATCAGCTCGATACTGAGAATCTGCAGGCAGTCAAAGCCGGGTTCGACAATCTTGCCAAGCATATCGAAAATATCGGCCATTACGGAGTGCCCTGTATCGTCTCGGTTAACCGCTTTGCCAGCGATACTGATGCTGAGATTGCCTGGGTAGTCGAAGCGGCGCGAAAGCTCGGCGTTGCTGCGGTCGAAGCTGATATTTATGGAAAAGGCCCGGAAGGCGGTCTGGCACTGGCGAAAGAAATCGAAAAGGTCATCGCCAGTCAGAAAAACGAATTCGCCTGTCTCTACCCGCTTGAAATGCCGCTTGTTGAAAAAATCAATGTAATCGCACGCTGCTGCTACGGAGCCGGCAGCGTCACCATTCTGAAAAAAGCTAAAGACAGCCTCGAAATGTTCGAGAAACTGGGTTATCGCAAGGTCCCGGTATGTATCGCCAAAACCCAGTCGTCGCTCTCTGATACTGTTAACAAGCTTGGTCGGCCGAGCGGTTTCGAAGTTACCATACGCGAAGCCAGGCTGAGTGCCGGTGCCGGCTTTGTCGTCGCCATTGCCGGCGAGATCATGACCATGCCTGGACTCCCGGCTAATCCTTCAGCTGAACATATAGATGTCGATGAAAACGGCAATATAACTGGTTTATAAGAATTCAAAGGAGATAAGAATGAACAAGACCCCGTTGTGTGCAGTGCATGAAAAACTTGGTGCCCGAATGATCGATTTTTCGGGCTGGTATATGCCGGTGCAATATACTTCGATTATCGAAGAGCACAATGCCGTGCGCGAAGCGGCCGGGCTTTTCGATCTTTTCCATATGGGAGAATTCTGGCTGACCGGGCCTGACGCGCTTAAAAACGTTCAGAAAATCGTCACCCAGGATGCCGAAGCCCTTTCTGACCGCCAGATCGCTTATACCCCGATGTGTCGACCCGATGGCAGCATCGTCGATGACCTGCTCGTCTACCGCTGGAACGCCTATAAGTTTCTGCTGGTAGTCAACGCCAGCAATATCGAAAAAGACTACAACTGGATCAAAAGCCAGCTCGCAGGCGATGTCAAATTCGACAATCAGTCGAACAACACCGGACTTATAGCGATTCAGGGCCCGCAGGCCGAAGCCATTCTGCAGAAGCTTACTCGCCAGCGCCTGAAACCGATCAAATTCTACTGGTTCACCTCAGGCAAGGTTCTCGACGTAGAATGCATCATCAGCCGAACCGGCTATACCGGCGAAGAAGGCTTCGAACTCTATTATCCGGCCGAGCATTCAGAGAAACTCTGGAACGCTCTGATGGAAGCCGGCAAAGATGCCGGAATCAAACCCATCGGACTCGGTGCCCGCGACACTCTCAGACTCGAAGCCCGACTGATGCTTTACGGCAATGATATCAGCGACAATACCACTCCGATCGAAGCCAATCTGAACTGGACCGTAAAGTTCAACAAAGGCCCATTCACCGGCAGCGATGTACTCAAAAAGCAGAAAGAACAGGGCGTCAGCAAGACTCTCGTTGGTTTTGAGCTTGGAAAAGGCCCGGCTGCCCGTCACGGCTACCCGATCGTAAAAGACGGCAAAGCCGTTGGCGAAGTGACTTCTGGCACCATGGCTCCGACTCTCAAAAAGAATATCGGACTTGGCTACGTGCCGCCTGCACTCAGCACCATCGGCACCGTTTTCGACATAGAAATCCGCGGCAAAAATTACCCCGCTACCGTCATAGAAACACCATTTTACACAAGGGCAAGGAGCTAATAATGCACAGTCTTAAGGAATTCGACAGCGAGATTTTTGAAATTATCGGACGCGAGAAAAAGCGCCAGATGAGTCAGATCGAGCTTATCGCTTCAGAAAATTTTGTGTCTGAAGCTGTTCTCGAAGCACTCGGCTCGGTTCTCACCAACAAATATGCCGAAGGCTACCCGGCAAAGCGCTATTACGGCGGCTGCGAAGTCGTTGACGAAGCCGAAAATCTGGCCCGCGACCGCGTCAAAAAGCTTTTTGGTGCCGAACATGCTAACGTGCAGCCGCACTCAGGCAGCCAGGCCAATATGGCTGTTTATCAGGTCGTTCTCAAGCCCGGCGACACCTTTCTCGGCATGAACCTGCAGAACGGTGGTCATCTTACCCACGGCAGTCCGGTTAACTTCAGTGGACTGCTCTACAATGTCGTTCCTTACGGCGTTACCGATGACACTGAAACTCTTGATTACGACATGCTGCACAAACTGGCAGTAGAGAATAAAGCCAAGATGATCATGGTCGGCGCCTCTGCCTACCCGCGCGTCATCGACTTCGAAAGAATCCGCAAAGTCTGTGACGAAATCGATGCGGTAATGTGCGTCGATATGGCTCACATCGCCGGTCTCGTCGCAGCCGGCCTGCATCCGTCGCCGATTCCCTACGCTGATTTTGTGACCTCGACCACTCACAAAACTCTGCGCGGCCCTCGCGGCGGCCTGATTCTCTGCAAGGAAAAATGGGCTAAAGCTATCGACAAGGCGATTTTCCCGGGTCTGCAGGGTGGCCCGCTCATGCACGTAATCGCAGCCAAGGCCGTTGCTTTCAAAGAAGCGCTCGAACCTGAATTCAAGAATTACCAGAAAAAGGTCATTGAAAACGCTCAGGCTCTCGCCAAAGCACTTACTGCAAAAGGCTTCCGACTGGTCTCTGGAGGCACCGACAACCATCTGATGCTCATTGACGTGCGCAATAAAAACGTAACCGGTAAACTTGCCGAAAAAGCGCTCGATCACGCCGGTATCACAGTCAACAAAAACACCATACCGAATGATCCACAGTCGCCCTTTGTTACTTCTGGCCTGCGTGTCGGCACACCGGCCGTAACGACCCGAGGTATGACTACCAATGAAATGAGCAGGATTGCCGACCTGATGGACGAGGCACTGACAGCCCCTGAAGATGAAGCCAATCTTGCTGCTGTTAAGGGCAAAGTAAACGAAATCTGCAAAAAATTTCCCTTTTATAAAATTTGACAGGAGATCATAAGATGAAATTCACAAAAGAACATGAATGGGCAAAACTTGATGGTAACGTGGTAACCGTGGGCATTACTGACTATGCGGCCCACCAGCTTGGCGACGTGGTATTTGTCGAACTGCCGGCCAAAGGCAGCAAATTGTCCATGGGCAAAACCTTTGGCACCATCGAATCGGTCAAAACCGTTTCTGACATGTATGCCCCGGTCAGCGGCGAAGTCGTCGAAACCAACAGCGAACTCGAAGGCAACCCGGCTCTGGTTAACGAATCGCCGATGGATGCCGGCTGGATAGTTAAAATCAAGGTCGCCGATTCCAAAGAATACGACACACTGCTTTCAGAAGCTGACTACAAAAAAATCTGCGAATAAACCGACAGGAGCTGTCTTATGGCTAACTATATCCCCACAACTCCTGCCGAAGTGCAGGAAATGCTCGGGGCCATCGGCGTCAAGACCATCGAAGATCTTTTTGCCGAAATTCCGCCTGAACTGAGGCTGCAGGGCGACCTCAACATTCCTGAAGGAATGAGTGAGCCCGAAATGACGCGAAAGCTGACCCGCCTTTCTCAGAACAACGAAACCGTCGACGACAAAGTCTGTTTTCTTGGTGGCGGAGCCTACGATCACATAATTCCGGCAGCAATCGACCATCTGCTGCTGCGCGGCGACTTTTTCACGGCCTACACTCCCTATCAGCCAGAAGTTTCGCAGGGCACCCTGCAGTGCATCTACGAATTTCAGAGCCTGATCTGCGGTCTGACCGGCATGGATCAGGCCAACGCCTCGATGTATGA
>JAKJFO010000167.1:0-289 GCA_022704885.1 Candidatus Rifleibacteriota bacterium
TGATGTGCCACCAAAAATTTCCCCGAGCCGAGTCATGCAGGCGATAAAAGGTAAGACATCCCACCATCTTTTGATGGATTTTCGAAAGTTACGTCAGGCATTCTGGGGCCAGCACCTTTGGGCCAGAGGATATTTCGTAGCTTCGAGTGGCAATGTAACTGACGAAATGTTGAAAGAGTATATTGAAAATCAAGGTGCTGAGTCCCAGGATGACGATGATTTCAAAGTTTCGCAATGATAGCCTGCATGGCCGGATCGGGGCTTTAGCCGACTTCAGTCGGAACCCCAA
>JAKJFO010000167.1:298-8942 GCA_022704885.1 Candidatus Rifleibacteriota bacterium
GCATGGAATGAAAGTGTAGCGGTATAGCAGAAAAAAGACTATGAACAGCAGTATTTTGCTGGTCAGGCCATAAACTCGTTCAATAATAAAGTTATAAGCCCTATAGAAGCGATGCTCTCGCTTCAAATCCTATTTTTCAAAGGAGAAAAAGGCTTATGACCATGATTCAGACGATCAAGGACATCATCACAATTGCAACCGCTCTCGTAGACACCGTAGACAGGCTCAAAAAACGTGAAGAGAAAGTCCCGACAAGCTCAGAACCGCGCTCAGAAGACTGAAACTCAGCAGAAAATGGATCTTTCAACCAATTTCTCACAGCAGAAAATTTAGCTGTAAAAATTCGCGCACGTGCGAAAAGCTCGCCACTGGCTGTTCAGTGACTCCCGGCACAGATCTGTGCCAATTACCAGACGCAAATATCGCGTCACCCAGGCATTTTTACGCCGACCCAATCACAACTGCGCCAGATGGCGCTATTTAACCATTTCCAAGGAGAATATTCTTATGGAACTCACTTTCAACACATTGAAAGACAACAGACCTATGACCCTGCAGACCCTTGCAGACCATATCGGCACCGTGGAATCACACGACAGGCCCGATATAATCACGAATCTCTCAGATCTCAAAATGAACGACGATCTCAATATCGTTGTTCCCAGTGAAGGCAACTACGCCCTCACACCCTGGAGCCGCAGACAGATCGCAAATCTTCTCGGCTGCCGCTTCGACCGCTGGTTTGAACATGCCAGCAACGACGAAAAAGCATACGAACTTAACAGGCGCTTCAGCCGCGCCACCGGTCAGATCAAACTCAGACTGACAGACCTTACACAAGCTAATGCTGACGGAACACTCAAAGCGTTCGTCAGCCCGACTTACAGTCCTGTATCAGACGCTATGCTCAGCAGCCTGATACTCCATTCCCTTCAACAGAGCGAATCTCAGATCCCGGTAATCAGAGCAAACTTCACCGACAAAACCGTATCCTACTCAATCAGGATCGGCGACCCCATCGATAACCACGGCAGCTCTGCCGTCGGAACTATCTGGGGTGGTATTTTCATCCAGAATTCAGGGGTTGGCTATGCCAGCCTCAGCATTTCTCTTCATCTTATGCGCCTTGTCTGCACGAACGGCATGACAGCCCCAGTGGCAGGTGCAACTCTTCTCAGACGCCGCCATAGTGGCCGTCCAGAAGCAGACCTCTGGAATCAGATTTCCCATGTCCTGCAGCATGTGCCCGAAAGGCTCAGCATTGCAGTTAACAACCTCAGGCAGTCTCAGGAAAAGCGTATCGCCAATCCCCAGCTTGCCATCGAAGCAATTATTAAGCGGGCTCACATGCCTGCCAAACTTGTAGAACCCCTCATGCTTGCCTATAGCAAAGAGCCACATGACACCATGTTCGGTGTCGCCCAGGCAATTACAGATTTTGAAACACACGAACAGCTCGGTCTCATACCAGAAGACCGTAAGCAACTCGAAGACGCAGCAGCGGAATATATCGCCAATGCTGCATGAAACTTACCGTAACTCGGGGAGTGGCCATCAAAGGCTGCTCCCCTTCTTACTTTCAGGAGGAAAATAATATGGAACGAAGTGAAACAATCGGAAAACTTTCGGAAGCCCTTGCTAAAGCCCAGGGAGAAATGAAACCCGCATCGTTTGATGCTCAAAATCCGCACTTCAGAAGCAAATACGCTACGCTTGCCAGTATCATGGAAGCGTGCAGAGCTGCGCTCTCCCAGAATCAGATCGCCGTAATTCAGGGAACTTCAGTAATCGAAGACCGCGTGATCGTGACCACCATGCTCGTTCACGCATCAGGCGAATACATCAGTGATCAGCTGTCTATGAACATCATCAAAGACAGTCCCCAGGCTATCGGATCAGCCATTACCTACGCCAGACGCTATTCCCTCGCCAGTCTGGTTGGCGTTGTCTCCGACGAAGACGACGACGCAGAGGCAGCAATGCCCAAGAATCAGGTAAAAGAAAATACTCAGAAACCTGCAAAACCCTTGCAGGTAACCAATCTTGATGAACACAAGAAGACCCGCGTCAGCAGCAACCCGAAATCGGAATCAGCTGACAAAGCAGAAAAGACCCCTCAGAAACCCGATAACAAGGGTGAACAAGCTCAGAAGAGAGTGCAGAAGATCAGACTCCTGTTCAATCTCTCTGCCAAACTCGGTCAGACACCTGATGACATGAAAGCTGTCATCGGCAATCTCATCGGCCTTGACCGGCCCATCAAAGAATCTGCAGAGATCAAAGACTCGGATCTCGATACCGTTATCAACGCTTTCAGCAAAGAACTCGAACTCAAGGAGGCCGCATAATATGCAGATCACCAACAAGTTCAATCTTCCCGAAGCAATATGCCAGGCAATTAGAAATGACCCGTATAATCCTGGTCCATGTGATATGAGCGTTACAACATTGATAAGTCCACCTAGAATGGTGGAGCTTAAACGACGACACCACAAGGAAATCACAGAAGATTTTTCTGACCGCATATGGTCCCTCTTCGGACAAGGAATCCACGCAGTTCTTGAAAGAGCAGAGACAAATGCAATAACAGAAGCCCGTATGTCAATTGAAAGACAGGGATGGGTCATTAGCGGTCAACTAGACCATTACGATCCAACCACAGGTATCCTTTGTGACTACAAGACGTGTTCCGTAAACGGAATTCGCAACGGAGCCAGATCAGAATGGAAGCAGCAGTTAAACATACTGGCTACTATTTTGCGTGAACATGGCCACGATGTAACCGGCTTGCGTATAGTCGCTATTCTTCGAGATTTCAGCAACTCAATGGCACAACGTAGTCAGGATTACCCAGAATGCCCAGTGGTAACTATCGACATTCCTGTATGGGGTCAGGAGCGCGCGGAAGAATATATCGACGAACGCATAAGGCTCCACCAGGCAGCCCGCGATAAGTTGCCAGAATGCTGTGCTGAAGATAGATGGCAGACTGCCAATGTCTTCGCCCTCATGAAGGAAGGCCGCAAGACCGCAGTCAAACTGTTCGAAGACGAAAACGAAGCAGAGACAGCATGCAAAACCTCCGGAGACAAGCACCACCTTGTATTCCGGCCAGGTAAAAGCATCCGCTGTGAAAGCTACTGCCCTGCCGCGCCATTCTGCGAACAGTATCAGCGCGAAAAGGCTTCAGTTGTTGAAGAATGACTGATGCCGAAAGATAATGGGTCCGTACTGGCCCGTTATTTTTTTAGCTATGAGCCTCAGATCCTTGCAGGGTTGTGCAGGGTTTATGTAGGGCTTTTGCAGAAGGAAAGTCAGTCATAGAAAGCTTCTTGCGCCTTATGTAGGGTTTTTACACAAACTTTTTAAAAATGAAAAATATTTATATATAAAGAAAATGTTGTGCAAAACCCTGCATACCCTACAATACCAGTTATTGATGCCCGTTACAGAGTGGCAAAACCCTGCAGAAAGGGTGCTTTTTTGAAGAGGCTGTAGCCGTGCAGGCGATCAGACTGTTGTCGGCCAGATTGATCTGTAGTTGGCGCGCTGAAAATGCTGGTGACCTTGCCGGGCGGCGCAGAGTTTAAAATCATCGAAATACATAAATTCACGCAGGGCGTGTGATCCCAATCTCAAAAAAACATAATACTGAACTGGCTGGCCATCGCCACATTATGTGTCGTAGATGATCGGGGTACATGACTGAGAACTGATCGAGTGTGAGTAAGGGCTCAGGTCGTGGTTGCAACTCTTGGCACGCTTGCTTATTTACTGTCGCTGGTATAAGTTGATTGAAAACGCTTCGAGGGGGGGCTTTTGATGAAGAAAATTTTACTGATTGTAACGGCAATAATGCTGTGTTCATCTGCTTTTTGTGCAGATATTGATTCTTTGAAGAAAGCCGCTGAGCAGGGCGATGTTCGCGCTCAGTTTAACCTTGGGCTTGTTTATAGCTTCGGCGACGGCGTTCCTCAGGATTACAAAGAGTCTGTGAGATGGTATCGCAAAGCCGCTGAGCAAGGCGATGCTAAAGCTCAGCTTCGCCTTGGGTCTGCTTACTCCAGTGGTCAAGGCGTTCCTCAGGATTACAAAGAGTCTGTGAAGTGGTATCGCAAAGCCGCTGAGCAAGGCGATGCTAACGCTCAGGTTCACCTTGGGTCTGCTTATTCCAATGGTCGAGGCGTTCTTCAGGATTACAAAGAGTCTGTGAAGTGGTATCGCAAAGCCGCTGAACAAGGCGATGCTTACGCTCATCTTCATCTTGGGGTTATTTATTCCTACGGCCAAGGCGTTCCTCAGGATTACGCAGAAGCATATTTCTGGGCGAATATTTCAGCAATCGAAAACCCATCAAGCGCCTCACTTCGTGATGAGATCGCTGCCAAACTTACACTTTCCAAAACAGAAGAAGTGCAAGCTCGATGCAAAAAGTGGTTAGAGGATTTTGAAAAGCGCAAGGCTTTAAAGAGGCCATAAACGCGCACGGCTCAGGCCTTGTTATACGGGTGCACTTTCGGCAGCCGGGTCAAGCGGCCATGTTGCCTATTATCGTCGCTGATATAGATTGATGAAAACACTTCGGGGGGGGCTTATGAGAAAATTACTCACGATTATCATGCTCTTTTTTGCGTTGGTAGTTTCTGGATGCGGGGAAGTTCGACGGGAACCAGCTTCTAAGATGCAAGAAAGGGGCGGCTTAAAATATATTATCAACGAGCAACTCCCTTATACCGGGGTTTTCTTTGAAAACTATGATACCGGGAACCTTCAAGTAGAAGTAACGTTCAAGGACGGTAAGCAGTGGGGGTAAGTCTGTCTTTGACGGTTGAATCTTTTCATCCTTTGAGTCTATTTATGATGATATATAGGCCAATTTAAAAAAAAGCAGGTGCAAAGTATGAGGACTCTTGGTCGATGGGAAAGGCGCTTTACAACGACACCTTGTCTGATTGAGTGTCACAAGATGGAAATATTTAGGGCCTTAGGAAGTGAGCCTCCTCTTTTTTCTGGTCCTGGATGTATTGATATCAGTAGTTTGACCAGAATTTATTTCACTATGCATGCCACAATTGAGAGCCAAGATGCATTACATCAGTTAATGAGCGCTCAAAAGAATCCTTATGTAATGGACGAGCAATTGCGATTAGAAGCGACTGACTATCAAGGGGTTAAATGGCTTTGTGGCTTTACACTACCTCGCTTAAAAGGAGTTCCAAAGGTTGGATGCCCATTAACTGGGCAATTGGCATCTTTATCAACAATTGATTTTGGGGATTATGTTTCTAAAATTCCTAGTGTCGAGCTTATTTTTAGCCCAAAGCTTCAATTGCCAATGGAAAAAATAATGGAATCTGTAACTTCGATTGAAGGGAAAGAAATAAATAGAACCTCTAGCGCTGGCCGACACTCCATCAGAGTCCTGGATTCAGAAATAAACTTTTTTTACCCACCTGCAGGAGATTCTCTCTGGATTACAGCCACAACATCAGAAAAAATTGAAACTCCCTATGCGGAGAACTGGCTAAGTGAGCCTCTGCGTATTCTTCTGGGTCAGAGGGCCTATCCTCGACTTATTGCCCGTAATCACGGAGATGGTACCGCGCAAATTGGAATACTGCCATCTCCTTCTCATTATAATGATTCATCAATTGCATCGCTTGTTTGGGGAGACCCATTTAATAATCGTACAGAATTTTGGGATCTCTACGAGAAAATTATTCTATTCTTTGCAAGATCCAATGCTGCGCAAGGAAAATTTGCAACGTTTCCGCACCTACTCACTCAGTATTATGATGAAATCATTGACGCAACTCAAGGCTCTACTTGGGTTCATTGTTTAACTTTAGCAAGTGCTGCAGAAGGAATAGCTAAAATGCTTATGAAGCCTGAAGATTTAAAATCAGATTTTGCGGAGCAGGATATTAGTGATCTAAAAAAATTGGTAAACAACTGGAAAGGTGATCCAGATTTGCGAAGCAGGGTCTTAAACAGTATATCCTTTTGCGAAAAGAAGAGTGTGGGCAAATATTTGAAAGAGCTTACTGCATGTGGAATTTTGAAAACTGAGAATGAAAAAGCTTGGTCATCTCTTCGCAATGTTGTTATGCATGGGGGGCTTGTTTCTCCGTGGATATCTGAGAAAGAAGAGAAACTTCTTGTTGATCTCGCAGACCTTGTTCACAGGCTTACACGTAAACTCATCACTCGTCTCTAACAAACATGGTATAAGAACGGTCAGCTTCAAGCAGAAATAACCTACAAGGACGGCAAGGAGGAAGGGGTCAGCAAAGCATGGCATGAGAACGGCCGGCATAAAGCAGAACGGACGTTCAGGAATGATCAGCTAATCGAAACGAGGTGAAAGCATGGCAACTGGTCGGGGAAATCAGCTGACGAAACAGATCGGGGAATATCTCGTCGCCTGTGAACTTGCTAGGCGCGGCTTTATCGTTGCTACCTTTTCTGGGAATGTGCCTGACTTTGATATCATTGCTACCAACAAAAGAGGTTCTTCCTGCCCGATCCAGGTGAAAACGACAAACACAGGAACGTGGCAGTTTTCCATCGATAGATTTGCCGAAGTAAATCTGGTCGGAAACAGGCAAATAATAGGGATGCCGAAGCCTCTTACAGTTCCGGACTTAATTTGCGTTTTCGTGATTGCCGGTAAAAAGTATGGGCAGGATAGATTTTACATACTGGAATGGGCAAAACTTCGTGATATCGTCATCAGTCATCACGCGCATTGGCTGGATTCGCATGGCGGCGTTCGACCGAAAAAGCCAGATTCAATGCATTCCGCAATAAAAGTAGACGCGATCGAGGAATTTAAAGATAAATGGTCGATCATCAAAGATAAACTTGGCTGAATGAAAGAAATTCGCGGCCCATAACGCTCACGTGTAAACTTCCTGTCCATGGGCAGCAGAATAATAATTGCGCATTCTTCTGGCATGCTGATACAATGCAGATATAAAAAAACAGTACACAGGGTTGGCACGGGAGATGCCATGCTGAGGGTGTCTTCGTGCTCACAGAACAGGAATAGTCATGGCAAAAAGACAGGTAAAGACAGCAAACGGGGAATCAACGGCGAATATCGGGTTTGAGGCCAAACTCTGGCTGGCGGCTGACAAACTGCGCAATAACATGGATGCGGCTGAATACAAGCACGTCGTGCTCGGCCTGATATTTTTGAAATATATTTCTGATTCGTTCGAGGAAATGCGGGCGAAACTGCTGGCAGGCGAAGGCGATTATGCCGGTGCCGATCCGGAAGATGCCGACGAATATCGTGCCGAAAATGTATTCTGGGTGCCGAAAGAAGCACGCTGGTCACACCTGCAGGCCAATGCCAAACAGCCGACAATCGGAAAGACCGTCGATGATGCCATGGTCGCCATCGAACGCGATAACCCGAGACTCAAAGGTGTGCTGCCGAAAGATTATGCCAGACCTGCCCTCGACAAGCACCGGCTTGGTGAGCTGATCGATCTGATTGGCACAATCGGCCTGGGTGATGCCGCTAATCGTTCAAAAGACGTGCTCGGTCGCGTGTATGAATATTTTCTGACACAGTTTGCCAGTGCCGAAGGCAAGAACGGCGGCCAGTTCTATACTCCATCATGCATTGTCAGACTGCTCGTAGAAATGCTCGGGCCTTACAAAGGCCGGGTATATGACCCCTGCTGCGGTTCCGGTGGCATGTTTGTGCAGTCTGAAAAGTTCGTCGTCGAACATGGCGGTCGCATCGGCGATATCAGCATCTACGGCCAGGAAAGTAATGCCACGACAAGACGCCTGGCAATAATGAACCTGGCAATTCGTGGTATCGAAGCAGACTTTGGCCCGGAACACGCCGATACTTTCAGACGCGACCTGCACAAAGATCTCAAGGCGCAGTTCGTGCTGGCGAATCCGCCATTCAATGATTCTGACTGGCATCGCGTCGATGACGATGTGCGCTGGAAATATGGCACACCGCCGAAAGGTAACGCCAACTTTGCCTGGGTGCAGCATTTCATTCATCATCTGGCTCCCGATGGCATGGCCGGGTTCGTTCTGGCCAACGGCAGCATGTCGTCAAATCAGTCTGGGGAAGGGGATATCCGTAAGGCGATCGTCGAAGCCGATCTCGTCGATTGCATGGTAGCGCTGCCCGGTCAGCTGTTTTACAGCACCCAGATCCCGGTGTGCCTGTGGTTTCTGACCAAAAGTAAAAACGACGGGAAACATCGTGGCCATGCCCGTGAAACTTTATTCATCGACGCCCGCAAACTCGGCACTCTTGTTGACCGTGTTCACCGTGAACTTACCGAAGAAGATATCAAAAAAATCGTATCGACATACCGGGCCTGGCGTGGCGATAAAGCCGCCGAAAAATACGAAGACATCGCAGGTTTCTGCAAGTCAGCAAAGACTGAAGAGGTTGCCGGGCATGGCTACGTGCTGACACCTGGCCGCTACGTCGGTGCCGAAGAAGTCGAAGCCGATGAAGAACCCTTCGAAGAAAAGATGACCCGCCTCGTCGCCGAGCTGAATAAACAGTTTGCTGAATCGGCCACCCTTGAGCAGACAATCAAAAAGAATCTGAAAGGGCTTGGCTATGGCATCTAAGGTTCTTTCTTTTCCAGCCAGGTTA
>JAKJFO010000168.1 GCA_022704885.1 Candidatus Rifleibacteriota bacterium
CCGCAAAGCCGCTGCAGAAGTGCCGACCGGGCCAGAAGAAACTCTGTTTGCCAACCTGCGCCGCCTGCGCCTGCTGCTGGCCCGAAAACTTTCATTGCCGCCATACATGATTTTTGCTGATTCGGTGCTGGTTTCGATGTCGGTTCTCAAACCGGCCGACGCCGCGGCATTACGCGAAATCAAGGGAGTTGGCGACAACAAGCGCGACCGCTACGGCAAAGCTTTTCTCGCAGTGATCGCCGGCGCCGACCCTGAAAGCGTCGCCGACGAATTTCCATCATAACTTGTCAAGATCTGGTAAACTTTTGCCGGGGTTTGCAGTAATATAGGTATGTTATTTAAGATTATCTGCTGCACGTGCGCGGGCGTTAGTGGCCGCACAGAAGGAGAGAGTCGATGAAATCGCTCAGAGTCATATTATGCATTTTGGTGCTGCTGGTCTGCTCGTTGCCTTATGGCAACAGCCTGCTGGCTCAGTCTGCCGATGACGTGTTCGGAGGGCAGCCGGTCAGCTTAAAGAATGAGGGCGATACCTCAGCTGCGCAGAGTGCCGCTGTATCTGAAGATGGCTCGGGCAAGGGCGGTCGCACCGGTACCGTTGTCGTCTCGCCATCTCTCAATGTGCGCACCGGCCCCTGGGGCGAAATCATCGGCTCGCTTTACAATGGCAACAAGGTCGAAATCCTCGGCTCAAGCGGCGACTGGTATCAGATCAGCTTCGGCGGCAGAACCGCTTACGTTCATTCTGATTATGTTGTAGACAGTGGTGCTGCGAGTTCTTCACAGACTACCTCTGGTACGGTTAATGCATATCCTGGCCTGAATATCAGAACCTCACCCTGGGGCAACATTGTCGGCAGCTTCAGCAGTGGCGCCAAAGTCGTCATCGTAGGACGCGAGGGAGACTGGTACAAGATCAAATATGGTGGTGGAACAGCCTACGTTCACTCAGACTATGTTGTGACCGGTTCCAGCAGCTCGACACCGGCTCCATCGACTCCGCCAACTTCTACCGGTGTGGTAAACGCCGATCCATCTCTCAACGTGCGAACCGGGCCGTGGGGAACCATTATCGGCAGCTTCAGCAACGGCAGCCGGGTAACCATACTCGGCCGCGAAGGCGACTGGTATCGGGTCAGCTATAACGGCCAGACAGCTTACTGCCACGCCAGTTACATCTCGGCCGGCTCCAGCAGCACTCCGGCGCCAACCACGCCCACTGCGCCACCGACAACCGGCGCCGGCGGCAAGACCGTTCTCAATGTGCCGCAACAGTGCCAGGGTGCAGTCAACTGTCCGGTCCCATGGTCAGCCTGCGGCCCGACTTCGCTGGGCATGGCACTGGCTTATCATGGCAAAGGCAACGCCGGAGCGCTGGCCGCGGATCTCTGGTATAAATGCAGCACCACCGGCTCAGCCGGAACCTCGCACGCCGGCATGCTCGCCGGTGCCCGCGCCTACGGTTTCCCGAATGCAAAATGGAGCTACAGCGTTGGCTTGTCATGGGTCAAAGAACAGATCCGTGCCGGCAAGCCGGTCATCGCCAATGTCTACAACCATTACGTCGTCATCACCGGCATCGACGACAACGGCAACATCTATTACAACGACCCGGCCAAATGGTCGGTACCACAGGTTAAATCATACGACGCCTTCTCAGCCTGGTGGAACGGTGGCGGCTGCTATCACGCGGCCATGACACTGCAATAAGCTCGGAGATAACCAAGAAATGAAGACTACATCTATACTTCTGGCAATACTGTTTGTTGTTCCTATGTTCACCGCAAGCCTGTCAGCGGCTCCTGCCGCGGGGAAGGATGCCGGCGTCTTCGTGCCGGGCCGGTTCATGTCTCTGGCGGGCGCGCCAGACGGGTCGGTTTATCTGCTCTCAGAGAATCATCAGCTTGTCTGCATCAGGTCAGACGGCAGTCAGAGCATCATCGAGCTGCCGCGCATCATGGAATCGAAGCCGACAGACCGCCTCTGCGATCTTTCGATAAATGGTAACTCGGTCGCACTCTGCGGGTTTGCTTTTCCGGTGCTGTTTGTGCTCGATCTGCAAAAGCCGACTGAATTCAGCATCGTTCGTGCCTCTGACCAGGAAGCGGCTTCTCTTCACCTTCTCAACGTCAGTCGCGACAATGATAGCTGGCGGGTTCGCGATGCTGAAGGCTATGTTTTTAAACTTAAACATGAACAGCCTCTGAGCCGCTTGCCCGCTTTTTCGGTTCTCGAACCCGATGAAAACGGTAAGGCCATCGTCATGCCGTCACCACGAAGCGAAAACGACCCGTTGCTGACCGGCCGCGTTCAAAAAGAAGACGGCCGCCTGCTCTGGGCCGCTCCTTCGCCGGCAGCACCACGCCGGGTAATGTCTGTCGATTTTCTTGGTATCGATACTGCCGGTCGTCACAACTTCGTGGTCATGACCAGCAGCGGCGAACTTGATTCTGAATTTACTGTTTACGCCGTTCGTCGCGGCAAAGTAGTCGCTTCAGCTTCGCTGCCAGGTCCGGCTGGTCTCGAAATGCAGCGTTTCTGTCGTCTTTCACCCGATGGCTCGATTGTTTACGCAGAGGCGGCAAAGCAGGGCCAGGAAGGTATTGTGCTCAAGCGCATCAAGCTCGCCGAAAATTGATCAGCTGCTGATAATCGGCTTGCTGGCAGCTACCTGTAAACGCTTTTTCAGCTTTTCCCATGGATGGAAGAACCTGTAGTAGAGTGCGGCAGAAACAAGATAGCAGGTAAAGGCGATATAGAGAGAAGTATCGTAGCCATAGTCTTTTATTATGCCGCCGGAAAAGAACATGGCGGTGGCCCAGGCCAGGTTCCATGACATGCTCTCGGCTGCTGAAGCACGTGCGCGGTGGCGTTGTGGCACTATTTCCATGGTGGTTTCCTGGCGCATTGGCGTACACATGTTCATGAATGCGCCTCTGAAAATGAAACACAGTGAGCAGAGCCATAGCTCATGACTCCATGCCATCAGCAGCATGAACGGCAGCGAGCATAGCTGCGATACTGCGACGCCTTTGATCAGACCTATGCGTTTAGCCAGAAAAGGTGAGCTGATCGAGCCGAGTGCAGTGCCAAACTGACCCATCGCGAAAACCATGCCGATCTGCGGAATCGAAGCGCCGACCCAGTCGCGAAAATACAGATTGAAATAGGGTACGATCATGCCGGCGCCAAAGCCGATAAGCGCATTACACAAGCTGAAACGGGCGATCAGCTTCCATGGGTTGCTGGCGCCGGTCTGTTCAGAATTTTCGTGCGATTCAGCTGTTAAAGGCCTTTCGCTTTTTACTCTGCCTGACATTCCCTGTGCTGGAATCAGTGCTATAAAAGTAAAAAAGACGCCTATCCACAGCGAATATTGCAGCCGGTCAGCTTCAAGATTTGCCAGCGCCGGGTTCAGCCAGGCGAACAGTCTTGGCAGCCATCCGGCAATGAAACCGGCCAGAATGCTGGTTACCCACATCAGTGTGAAACTGACGCTGAAAATATAGGGTCTCTGGCGGCGCCGGCTGTTTTCCTGCAGGTAGGGCTGAACCGAAACCATCATGGCGCCGTTGCCGCTGCCTGACAGCAGCACCGCTGCGATCAGATAGTTAAGTTCTCGCGAACTGGCAAGCGTTGAAAGGCCAGAACCGAGAAGAACCAGCCCCAGCAGATAGGTCGTTCGCCGCGTCGTGCGGTCAGCCAGCACTCCCATCGGGATCGATGCAATAGCTGCGCACAGCGACTGAAACGCGAGCAGGCGCCCGATCATTTCTTCTGAAAAACCGATAGATCGCAGATAAAGATTAAGCAGAACCGAAAACACGCCCATGCCGATGCCAAAAAGAGCCTGCGCGGCAAAAAGCCTTCGCACCGAAGCAGGGAAGGTTCGCATCATCAGCAGCATCTGGTTCATAATCGGCTCCGGCTCAGATAAACAACAAAAACCAAACCCGATTTTGCTCTACCGCCGCCTTAAAGTCAAGCCTGCTTCAGATTTCCTGCAATTTTTCGCCGCTGGCAATGCTGGCGAGCATTTCGCAGTCGAGAATCTCGATGCGGCTGGCACTGACTTTGATGGCGCCGCTTTCCTGCAGCTTTTTGAAGGTACGGCTGAGAGTGGCTGGAATGGTGCCAATGCGTGATGCCAGAGCACTTTTGCTCAAGTCGAGTTCGATTACTCGATTTTCGCTTGAAACGCAGTTTTTGACCAGATATTTAGCCAGCCGGGCGGTGACGTCTTTGAGCGAAAGGTCGTCGATCAGCTCTACAAACTGTCGCAGGCGTCGCGAGAGGATCGCGAGCATATTCAAAAAGACTTCAGGCTGCCGGCGGCCGAGTTCGACGAAGCGGTCGCGGGCAAAATAGATAAGCCTCGACTTCTTAACAGCAGATGCACAGGCCGGGTAGGCGGTTCCCTGAAAGACCGGCACTTCTCCGACAATCTCGCCGGGGCCGAACTGATGAATTACCTGTTCGCGCCCGTCGCCGCCAATTCGGTATACCTTGACGGCGCCGCTGCAGATCAGATAAAAGCCGGTGGCTTCCTGGTGCTGCATGAACAGGGTTTCGTCACCGGTCAGGGTGCGTTCGACCGCTATTTCTGCGAGCGCTTCCAGAAAAGCCGGTTTCATTTCTCGCAGAAGCTCGCTTTTGCTGATGCTTTCAAGTATGTGTCGATTCATCCGGGCCTCGAATAAAAATATTTAAAAAAAATTCGCTTATTTGACTTAAGTCAAAGCTTAATGGTCGTGTTTCGACCATAATAATAATGTAAGAAACGAAAAAAACAAAGGAGCAAAACCGATGGCCACAAGAAAAATCATCAGTATCAACGAAGATCTCTGCAACGGCTGCGGCAACTGTATAACCGGATGCGCTGAAGGCGCTCTGCAGCTGGTTAATGGCAAGGCAAAGCTGGTCAAGGAAACCTATTGCGATGGTTTTGGTGACTGCATCGGAACCTGCCCGACCGGTGCCCTCAAGATTGTCGAAAAAGAAGCTGAAGAATTCGATTTCGATCGCACTATCGAGTATGTCGAGCAGATACGCGGAGCAGCTGGCGCAGAAGCCATGCGCGAAGCTCACAAACAGCACGAAGCCAAAATGGTCGTCGCTGCGCCGCGCCAGGGCGGTTGCCCCGGCACCCAGATGCGCATGATGAAACAGGCACAGCAGCAGGCCAAGGCCGTCGCCGATGGCGCCATGCCGGTAGTCATGAAGTCTGAAATTTCGCAGTGGCCGGTGCAGTTGCATCTGTTGCAGCCGAAAGCGCCGTTTTTCAACGGTCGCGAACTGGTAATACTCTCGACCTGCTCGCCGGTAACCAGTCCTGACGTGCAGTGGCGCTATATCAGAGGCCGCTCGGTTGCTATTGCCTGCCCAAAGCTCGATCGCACCGAAGGTTATGTCGAAAAGCTCGCAGAAATCTTCACGTCGAATGATATTCCGCGTGTTATCATACTTCGCATGGAAGTTCCCTGCTGCGGTGGCCTGACTGCAATGGTAAAGGCGGCGCTTGAACTTGGTAAGCCGCAAAACATGGTAGTTGATGAAGTCGTGATGAGTCTCGAAGGCGAAATAACCAGAACCAACAGAATCTACTGACAAAACAAGGAGGCTTTGCTAAAATGACTCAGGTATGGAAAACAGAAGAAGTTATCAACTTTGCTGATTCAGTTTCTTTTGCAGACGGTTCGATCGTCAGCAAGACACTTACCGACAAACCGGCCGGCAGCCTGACGCTGTTTGCGATTGCAAAAGGGCAGGGGATCAGTGAACACAAGTCACCGTTCGATGCTACAGTACAGGTGATCGAGGGAGAGGGCGAGTTTCAGGTAGGCAGCAGCAAATACAAGGTGCGTGCTGGCGAAGGCCTGATAATGCCGGCCAATGTTCCGCATGCGGTTCTGCCCGGCAGCGCCTTCAAGATGCTTCTGATCATGATTCGCTCAAAGAACGAGTAATTTTAAAATTTAACTATAGTTAAGGAGAATCTGAAAATGGGTATGTTTTGTTATCAGTGTCAGGAAACCGCGGCGTGCAAGGGTTGTTCGATCAAGGGTGTGTGTGGCAAGCAGCCGGATACCGCCAATCTGCAGGACCTTTTGATTTTCGTGCTCAAGGGCATCGGCGAACTCGGCGAAAAAGCTGCCGAAAAGAACCTGCTGACCAATGATATCGGCGAATTCATCTGTGCTTCGCTGTTCACCACAATCACCAACGCCAACTTCGATGATGACCGCTTCTATGCGCAGATCGACCGCGCCATAGCCGTCAGAGACGAATTCAAGAAAAAACTCACGGCTGCCGGTGTCAAGGTTGATGGGCTCTCTGAAGCCACCACCTGGAAACCAGCCGCTAAATCCGACTATCTGGCCAAAGCCGAAAAAGTTGGTATTCTCGCTACTGAAAACGTCGATGTCAGATCGTTGCGCGAATTGCTAATCTACGGCCTCAAGGGCATCGCGGCCTATGCCGATCACGCTTTCGTTCTTGGCTATCGTGATGAAAACATTTTCAAATTCATGGTTAAGGCTCTGGCTTCTACCACAAAGAATCTCAGCGTCGATCAGATGGTCGGCCTGGTCATGGAAGCCGGTCAGACTGCAGTTACTACCATGGCTCTTCTCGACAAGGCCAACACCACTACCTACGGTCACCCCGAGATGACCAAGGTTAAGATCGATGCTGGCAACCGCCCTGGCATTCTGGTTTCTGGCCATGATCTGAAAGATTTCAAAGAACTGCTCGAGCAGAGCAAGGATGCCGGAATCGACATCTACACCCACAGCGAAATGCTGCCGGCCAACTATTATCCTGAATTCAAGAAATACAAACATTTCTATGGCAACTACGGCAACGCCTGGTGGAAGCAGGATACCGAATTCGCGTCTTTTAACGGCCCGATCCTGATGACAACCAACTGCATCACTCCGGTTAAAGATGCCTACAAAGATAGAATTTACACCACCGGCAATGCTGGTTACCCCGGCGTGAAACACATTCCTGACCGCAAAGAAGGCGGCGCCAAAGACTTTTCTGCGATCATCGCTCAGGCTAAAAAGTGCCAGCCTCCGACGCAGATCGAAACCGGTGAAATCGTGGGCGGCTTCGCTCACAATCAGGTCCTTGCCCTGGCTGACAAGGTTATCTCTGCAGTTAAGAGCGGTGCCATCAAGAGATTCGTGGTAATGGCCGGCTGCGACGGTCGCCACAAGACCCGCCAGTATTTCACCGATGTCGCTGAGAATCTGCCCGAAGGCACCATCATTCTTACGGCCGGCTGTGCCAAATATCGCTACAACAAGCTGCAGCTCGGTGATATCGGTGGTATCCCCCGCGTTCTAGATGCCGGTCAGTGCAACGACAGCTATTCTCTCGCCGTCATAGCGCTCAAGCTCAAAGAAGTTTTCGGCCTCAACGACATCAACGAACTGCCGCTCTCGTTCGACATCGCCTGGTATGAACAGAAAGCCGTAGCCGTTCTTCTCGCCCTGCTGTATCTCGGTGTTAAGAACATCCGCCTCGGGCCGACACTGCCGGCGTTCCTCTCAGAAAACGTCGCCAAGGTTCTGGTTGAAAAGTTCAACATCAAGCCGACCGGCGAAGTTAAGAAAGACATCGAAGCCATGATGGCCGCCAGCTGACAAAGCAACCCGACCACTAATAACTTAAAAACCCTGTGGGCAAACCGCCCACAGGGTTTTTGTCTCTAACTCATGAATTGAGAGTTTCGTGAACGATCTTGCTCAAAGTAAGTATGCGAAAAGGCTTATGAATAAACGACTTGACGCCGGCTGCCCTTAGAGGCTCGAGATCTTCATCGCGCATAAACCCTGACGCAATGACTACTTTAAGATCAGGCTTCATTTTCTTCATCGCGGCGAAACACTCTTTGCCGTTCATTACAGGCATTACCATGTCTAGTATGACCAGATCGATTTCAGATTGCTTTTCACTGAAGATAGTCACTGCCTGACTGCCGTTTTCGGCTGTTATAACCTTGTAACCAAGATCTTTGAGCATGGCTTCGGTATTGCTTCTGATCACTTCTTCGTCGTCAACGACGAGAACCATTCCCTGGCCGCGAACCAGTGCCTGTTTTTCATTTTCGTATTCGGCAGCACTCTCGGTCGATACTGGTATAAGCACGTGCAGACTGGTGCCGGTGCCGACTTCGCTGTAGACATTTATCGCGCCGCCATGCTGCTGAACAATGCCGAATACGGCTGCCAGGCCAAGGCCGGTGCCTTTGCCGACAGATTTGGTGGTGAAAAAAGGTTCGAAGATATGCGGCAGCATCTCGCGCGGTATGCCGCAGCCGGTGTCTTTGATCTCTACCTCGGCATAGGCGCCCGGGGTGATTCTGAACTGTGATGAGCGGCAGTAATAGGCATCGAGCTCAACGACTCTTGTGCTGACGTAAATGGTGCCGCCTTCTGGCATTGCCTGGGCAGCATTGATAAGAATGTTCAAAAAGGCGCTCTGCAGATGTGAAAAGTCGCCAACCACCGGCAGTTCTTTGTCTGAAAAGCTGGTTTCGATTTTAATGCGGCGATCGACTGTTCGCTTGAGCAGGGAAATCGCATCTCTGACCGGCTGCTGAATATCGATTGCTGAATAATTTACCGGCTGTTTGCGGGCAAAGGAAAGCAGTTTCGAGTTCAGGCTGGCAGCGCGCTCTGCTGTTTCGATAATCAGGCTCCAGAGTTTTTTTGCTTCCGGGCTGTTATCGACCCATCTTTCAAGCAGCTCGGTCGCACCCATGATGCCTCCAAGCATATTGTTGAAATCGTGTGCGACTCCGCCCGCCAGCTGGCCGATCGCATCCATTTTCTGCGACTGTCGCAGCTGTTCCTGGATGGCCTGTTCTTCAGTTACATCGCGAAAAACCAGAACGACACCTAT
>JAKJFO010000169.1 GCA_022704885.1 Candidatus Rifleibacteriota bacterium
ATTGTCAACATTACCAGCAGAAAAATGGGGCAGATAATCTTCATCCGCGCATTGGCGATCAGCCTGCGCCAGTCTTCAGCCAGCACATCAATGCCAACCACGAGGGAGATGTCGCCTGATTTGACATCGATAACCGGTGCGAAAGCCGAAACAAAAGATCCGTATTCATCCTGAAAAGGGCCAACTTCCACTGGCCTGCCATCTTCAAAGATCTTGTAGACATAAGGGTCAGGCTGTTCATAGACAGTGCCAGGCGGAGAAGCAGCGGGATCATCTTCGGCATAGTTTTCCGGACCAAACAACAGCTGGCCATTGCGCAAAGCCATGGTATAAATGCCCTTGAGGCCGGTCTTCTGAGTACCAAAAGCAGTAATCTGCCTGGTTAATCGCTGAAACGCCGGATTTTTCCGGTCTTCCAGAGTAAATTCAAGCATTCTTACGCGCTCAGGGTTGATCGTCTGAGCAATACTTACAGCCAGGCGAAGATTTTCCTGACGAAATGATTGATCGGCGGTGCTGCTGCTCCATTCGGTTGCAAACCAGCCGCCCACAAACAGAATTGGCAACAGAACCGGGAAAATGAGACGGCGAAAGATGACATCGTGCTCAATTTTCTGACTCAGATCGCGCCCAAACAGCCAGACACCAGCAAGAAGAACAAGAACGACAACGCTGCGAACGATCAGAACTGGAAATCCAAAAGTATTCAGCCAGAGTTCTTCGTTAAAACTGGCGGCCGGCCAGCAGTTGCTTGCTGGTCCAAGCAGACCGGAAAAAACGGCATAGGCGAGCATGGCAGCAGCAGCCAGCCGCAAGCCGTATCTGGCGCTGATCTGAAATTCCCTGGTCTCTCGCCAGAAAATCCAGGTGGTCAGTAATGCTGAAGAAAAGCCGAGGCAAAGTCTGACTGATGTCTGCGGGCAGTAGATTTCTGTAGCTGCTGCAACAGCAGTTATGCCGACAAAGAGAGCACGCAACAGCAAAGCCTTCGGGTTCGAAAAAGCAGGATAAAAATAGCGCAGCGCAAATTCGAGAAGCATCAGAAAAGACAGGCTGAGCGAGGAGAGAATGGCTGGATTACAGATAATAACGCCGGCCTGAAAATTCTCGATCATCTTATGCCATTCGTTGAAACCCTGCAAAATGGCGAAGGCAGCCAGCCATTTCCAGTGAAAGCGGCTTGTCTTATCCAGCCATGAGATTCTCAGAATGGCAACTGCAAGAAAAACAAACGTGAAGCCGTGCCAGAGCAATGCGTAATCTGTTTGCCCAGCCCACCAGCCAAGATTCATACAATCCTCAAAACATCCACTTGCCGCCTTATACTTCGGATGTATTCCATTTTGACGGCATAGCCTATCAGGTAAGATTATACACTCAATATCTCAGCAGTTCAACCAGCACTGTCAGTAAGACAAATGTGGTTGAACTGCCATTCAGTCGTTAATAAAACCGGTTCAGAGACCGGCGGCGCTCATGGCCGACATGGCTTCGAGACCAATCTGGAGCATGCGCTTTTTGCCAAGAGTGACTTTTTCGCCATGCGGGTCGTAGTTGCCTTCATCCCATTTCAGCGGGTTGCCGTCGATGGTGGCAATTGCGCCAGCACGTATCTTGCGCAGAGAAGCAATCACGAAAAGAGCCGAGCATTCCATTTCGACCCCTGGAACGCCAGCTTTACTGTAAAGTTCGAGTGAAGAAGGCAGAACCCCGGGATAAAACAAATCGCTGGTCAGCATAATACCGCGCTGATACGGCGCTTTGAGATCCTTGCAGGCCTTCTCGATGGCCAGGCAGACTTCGGCATCTGAGATTGCCGGGTAACCAACCGGCACCAGCAGCGGAGTGACACCATCTTCGCGCACCGCGCCGGTAGCAATGATATGGTCTCCCTGGCCAAGGCCATCCTGCAGGCTGCCGCAGGTCCCGACTCTGACGATAACTTTTGCACCAATCTTGATCAGCTCTTCAAAACAGATCGAAGCGCCGGCCGAGCCGACTCCATGCGAAGTGATGGTTATCTTCTGGCCCTTATAGGTGCCGAGAAACGTGCGATATTCACGGTTGTAAGCAAGTTCTTCGTATTTTTCGCAGAGCTTTGCGATACTTTCGGCACGCGCCGGATCGCCACAAACGAGAACATAAGGTGAAATACTGCCTTCACCGAGTTTGAGATGAGGAGTCATGTTAATCTTTCCTTCCCTTTTTTCAACTTTAATGCCTCAAAATATACCTACAGGAGAGCGCAGCGTCAATTCAAATTAGTCTGCGCAAAAATTGCACAGGATGTCGCCCTGTACACCGCCGCAAAATAACTTGATCCAGATAAGCCGCGCTGTAAGCCGATTCTAAAACATGGCACGTTTAATGCGTTATGTTGGTCGTTCGAATTCTTATGAAAGGAGGAGTGTTATGATGGACCTCAGCATACTGGTATTCTTTCAGCGCTGGCTTATCGACAGCGCCAAGGAAACCAACAATCATGGCATGTCTGATCGAAGAAACGAGGGCTCCCTGAACGGGCACCCTCCTGATAACCGGGGCCGCTGATACCATAGTTTCAGCCTGAAGCCTGCAGTCATGAACAATCCGGGAGCCGAAGAGAAAAATATCTCATCGGCTCCCGCTTTTCATCACTGTGGCGAGCGCCTGTTTTTAAAACGCGGGGTTTTGTGATAAGGTGACAAAAAACAAACGAGGTTGAAAAGGTATGTTTGCAAAAGTTATTCAACTGGCTCTGATTATCACAATATGTTCACTTGCCGCAGCCGGGCTGAATTTTGCGATACCCAGAACGGTAAGTGGCGGTATAAACATCTTCTGGGTAGAACTTGCTTTTTTTGCAGTCGCATTTCTGACTTCGCGGCTGGTCAGGGTTGCTTCTGGCAAAAGCCAGGCAATGGTTCGTTCGCTTTACGTCGAATACGTTTTTTCAATAACCTATCTCGTTTTCAGCTTTTTCACCTTGTCTGTGTGGGCCCATCTGAATTTTGTCGTAATGTTCGTCATGCTCTTTTTCTGGCATTCGAAGGTACTCAGTGGCAACAACATTCTGGTATTCATTCTTCTGGCCTCTTTCAACGCGATGGCGCGCTGGGAAAGGCCGTTGTATCTTGTGCTGGTAACGCCGGCCGCCTACATGCTCTCGCTGCTTCTTGGAGTCATCCTGAGTAACGGGCTTGCCAGTGCTCTGGCATTCATTTTTCCTGATGACGACAAGCTCATGGATGCAAAAGAACGCGAAAGTCATCTCAAATGGTGGTATTTCCTGCTGAATATCAAGTTTTTCGTTGATGCTAACTACGATATGAACCTTGAAGAGGTTGAAGTGCGCAAAATCGAAAGGGCAGACCGCAACAGCATCCATGATACCGCCTTTTTGCAGCTGCAGTCGCCGGCCATGCTTTCTGAATCGCTGTCTAGGATCAAACGACGAGACGGCATGTTTTCTTACGACAAATTTCTAAAGCGTGCAAACACTGTATTCAGCAAGATTTACAACGCTCTGTACACTGGCAATGTCGGCGAGATCGAGCATCTCGTCTCGGATGCCCTCTATGAGCAATTTAAATACAGGGTGAGCGAAGCCGGCAAAAAGAAGACCAGATTGATTTCGGTTGAGCTGTTGATCAATGATCTGCAGATTGCCCAGGTTAACCTCGATAACAATTTCGATGTTCTGCACCTGTTCGCG
The DNA here is from genome assembly GCA_022704885.1 of Candidatus Rifleibacteriota bacterium. Next base: position 3,695 of record JAKJFO010000169.1, read on the forward strand.
CGTGCCGTTTCACGTGACTACGAAGCTGGCCCGGCAGAAAAGAACCTGACCGCCGACGACATCAAAGCCGACAAAAAGAAAGTGCTCAAAGAAAACGTCATCTGCGAGTATTGGAGCTTCATTCGCAAGCCCTCGGCAAAAACTCGCGACTGCCCGGGTCTGCTGGAAGGCCAGTGTCCGAACTGCGGTACCCCAATCACAATTGGCCAGGCAACCGTCTGCCCGAACTGCTCTTCTTTCATCAGGTCGGGCGAATATGACTGGGTTCTGACCAAAATCACGCCAGCCAGTGCCTGGGTTTACTCTGAACCGGCTTCTTTGCCGGGCTGGCAGGAGATGATTCAGGCCGATCCGAACTTTTCGGTTCAGCAGATTGAAGATCGCAGTACCAGCATTTTCTGGCTGCTGCGTAGTGCTGAAACATCGAAGAACATCGATGGCTTACGACGCTTTGCCGCTGATGAATACTGCAAAACTCTGGCTTACGAAATCGAGAACGACAGTTTCGGCAGATTTTCTTCGCTCGAAGCGGCGGCCTTCGATTCTGCTTCGCTGAAGGGAATCAGCCTCGGCAGGGACCTCGACTTCTGCTACGTGTTGATCATCTGGAGCGCGGTTTTTGCCAACAAAAAATCGACTGCCGCCAACCGGCCGCTGCGTGATGTTCTGGTGCTGTCTCGACCACACAGCGCATCGACGAGAATCAACAACAGCCTCAGCAGCATTCACTGTGCCAACTGCGGCGGCCCGCTGGCCTCTTCCTTCGAATCGACCTGTTCCTTCTGCGGCTCTCTGGTCAACGACGGCAACGAATGGCTGCTATGCCGGGTCATCAAAGAAAAAGAGCCTGAATACAGCGATCTGATCAAAAAGGCGGTTACCAGGGTTTCTGACAGAGAAAAAGGAGACGACATGCAATCAGCTGGCGAAGTATCTTCAGCCAATGACGTAATCACCACAGCGGCACAGATACTGATGGCAGACGGAAAAGTAGATGCAAAAGAAATGGCGATGATCAAAACCATCGCCGCCAGATATTCAATGTCTGATGAATCTCTGCAGGGCATACTCGATGCTGTGCGCAACGGGCAGGTCTTTGTTCCGGTGCCGGAAGCGCAGTCACCCGCCGCGAAAAGGCTGATTCGCGAAGCCGCGAAGATGGCGTTTGCAGACGAAGAGCTCAGCACCGACGAGAAAGATGCCATCATGAACCTTGGCATGCAGCTCGGCTACTCGAAGCTGGACGTTCAGCAGGTTATCAATTCTGAGCTGACAGCCTTGAAAAACAGGTCTTCGCGCAATAATCAGGTTCAGGGTTGACAGTTTTGATGGGGGTTGCTAGCATGCAGACAACTCAGATATCACCGCACAAGGAGAAGGAATATGGCAATAGTTCGACCATTCAAGGGGCTCAGGCCACCCAGAGAACTCGCAGCAAAAGTCGCGTCGTTTCCCTATGACGTGCTCAACTCTGAAGAGGCACGCGAACTGGCGAAGGACAATCCGCAGTCGTTTCTTCACATCAACAAGCCCGAAATCGACCTCGACCCCGGCATAAACCTTTATGACCAGCAGGTTTACGACAAGGCCGTCGCCAATTTTAAAATGTTTCAGGAAAAGGGCTGGCTGGTGCGCGATGCCGGCGAGTATTTTTATATTTACAAACAGGTGATGGATGGGCGAGCGCAGATCGGCCTGATGTGCTGCTGCAGCGCACAGGAATACTGGGATGGCAAGATCAAGCGCCACGAATTCACCCGCAAGGACAAAGAAGAAGACCGGCTCAAACACGTTGACATGACAAACTGCAATGCCGGCCCGGTTTTTCTGACCTACCCGGCCCGCGACAGCATCAACGCCCTGATCGATGAAATCGTCAAGACCAAGCCCGAAGTCGATTTCACCTCTGAAGACGGCATTGGCCATGTCCTCTGGGTAGTCAAAGATGCCACCTGGGCCAAGAAAATCACGGCTGAATTCGCCAAGATTCCGGCGCTTTATGTTGCCGACGGCCATCATCGCACCCAGGCCGCTGCGCGCATTGCCAAAGTGCGCAGCGAGAAGAATCCAAAACATACCGGAAACGAAGAATACAACTTTTTCATGTCGGTAGTTTTTCCGCACAATCATCTGATGATCATGGATTACAACCGCGCTGTGCATGACCTGAACGGTCTTGGCGAAGCTGAATTCATCAAGAAGGTCGAAGAGAAGTTCACCGTCGAAAAACAGAATTACAAAAAGCCGACTGCGGCAAACACTTTCGGCATGTATCTCAAAGGCACCTGGTACAAGCTCACCGCCAAACCCGGCAGCTTTGACAGCAAAGATCCGGTTGCCAGCCTCGACGTTTCGATCATGCAGAACAACCTGCTCGCCCCGATTCTTGGCATTGGCGACCCGCGTACCGACAAGCGCATCGACTTCATCGGCGGGATCAGAGGCATCAAGGAACTCGAAAGAATCGTCGACAACGGCAAGTTCGTGGTCTCATTTTCGATGTTCCCGACTTCGATCGAACAGCTCATGAAAATCGCCGACAGCGGCGAAGTCATGCCACCCAAATCGACCTGGTTCGAGCCCAAACTGCGCTCAGGCATGGTCATTCACACTCTCGACTGATCATATTTCTGGCATAAAGAGCCGTTGCCGTCAGGCAGCGGCTTTTATTTTGCCGGACTGGCAAATTCGTTATTAATATTCTGGCGCTTTTGCGGTAGAATAGTCAGGTAAAGTTAATGAACGGAGAAGCGAAATGAAAGCATTTGTTGACCAGGATATCTGCATCGGCTGCGGGCAGTGCGAAATGATCTGCCCCGAAGTCTTCAAACTCAACGATGGCAAGGCAACTGTCATTCAAAAGCCGGTTGCGCCCGAAAACGAAGCCAAAGCCGACGAAGCGGCGAAGAACTGCCCGGTTGCCGCTATCTCACTGAGCTGATGTTCACGCCAGTCAAACGTATTGCCGCCATTCATGACCTTTCAGGTTATGGAAAAGTGTCTTTGACGGCAATCATACCCGTTCTTTCGGCAATGGGTTTTCAGGTCTGTCCGCTGCCAACGGCAGTCTTGTCTTCGAACACCGAATTCGCCGGGTTCAAACTGGTCGATCTTACCGATCACATGCGCGATTTCATCGAACACTGGAAATCGTTGAATCTTGAGTTCAACGCCATTTACAGTGGCTTTCTCGGCTCACATCGCCAGATCGAAATCGTCGAAGAATTTATCGAGCACTTCTGGCGCCCCGAACAACTGGTCGTTATCGACCCGGTTCTCGGCGATGACGGCCGTCTCTACGATTCGATGACACCCGACATGGTCAGCCAGATGAAAAGGCTGATTGCTCGTGCCGACATCATAACCCCGAACCTGACCGAAGCCTGCGCCCTGCTCGATCTCGATTACAATGAAAAAATGGGTGAACCGGCGCTGAAGAACCTGCTCAAAGCTCTCAGCAGCGTCGGTCCCAAAATTGTCATCATCACCAACGTCCACAAATCCGACAAAAAAAAGCAGACATTCGTCTACGCCTACAACCAGCACGACCGCCGCACCTGGAAGGTTCAGTGCGACTATGTTCCGGCCAATTACCCGGGCACCGGTGACACCTTTACCAGCGTGCTCACCGGTTGCCTGATGCAGGGCGACAGCCTGCCCATGGCACTCGACCGCGCCGTACAGTTTATTTCGACCGCAGTCAGAGCGACTTATGGGCACGCACACGACCCACGAGGCGGTATCTTTCTTGAGAGAGTACTGCCAAATCTAAGTGCACCATTCAGACCAAGCAGCTTTGAGCTGCTCGAACAGGAGTAAACTGATGCGTCCCGCCATGGTTCTTACCGACCTCGACGGAACTTTTCTCAGTTCTGACCGCAGTATCGGGGCCGAAAACCTCGCAACTCTGCATGCACTGGGCGAGATGGGCATAGTCAGAGTAGCTGCCACCGGCCGCAGCCTGCATTCAGCCCGCATGGTAATCGGCAGCGACCTGCCCTTTGACTACCTGATCTTTTCGACCGGTGCCGGCATCTGCCACTATTCTGACAGCCGCATAATTCACAAGCGGACACTGGCGAAAAGCGATATTCACGCGGTCGCCGATTTTTTTGTCGATTGCCAGCTCGATTTTTCGATTCATCAACCGATTCCAGAGACACACCGTTTTCACTGGTATGCCTCGCCCAGACCAACTTCAGATCTTCAGGCACGGCTTGAATTCTGGGCCGAGTTCGCCACTCAGGGCGATTATCTCGAAATCGAAGAAGCATCACAGCTGCTGGCAATCAGCCTCGACGCCCGAGAAATCATCGAACAGCTGCAGCAGCGATTCGCACATCTGAGCATAATCAGAACCACCTCGCCGATCGATGACCGCCACACCTGGATCGAAGTTTTTCCGCCGGGCGCCTCGAAGGGAACGGCGGCCGAGCTGCTCTGCAATAGTTTGAATATCGAACGCGATCGTACCATGAGTATCGGCAACGATTTCAACGACCTTGCCATGCTTGAATGGACAGGAACTTCTTACGTGGTTGCCAATGCTGCCCCGGAACTGGTTAAACAGTTTCTGCCGGCGCCCGGCAATGATGCGCAGGGCTTTGCCGCCGCCACGCGGGCCTGGCTCGAGCAGCTGCAGCCATGATTTATATAGTTCGCGGCGAGATCAATGCCGGCAAAACCAGCTGGATGGCAGAAGACTTCAAGCGTCACAGCGGCGCCGACGGCTTCGTCTGCCGCAAGGTATTCGAGGCCGGCGAGCACACCGGTTACGACCTCGAACATCTGACCAGTGCTTCGCGCTGCCGGTTTATCAGAAAACCAGGGCACATTCCGGCAGACTGGCATGAAGTCGCTTTTCTCGCCGAAAAGTTCAGTTTCTGCGCCGAAGGTTTCGAGTTCGCGCAAAAAATTGCGGAGTCTGCCCGCAGCAGAGGCTGTCAGCGCTTCTATCTCGACGAAATCGGGCCGCTCGAACTGATGCAGCAGGGATTCTACGACATGCTCTGCCGCCTGCTGCAGAACCAGCCGCCAGAGCTGGTTATCGCCGTGAGGTCATACCTGGTCGAACCGGTAGTCGAACTTTTTAAAATCAGCGAATTCGAAGCGATAAACATTGTTTAATCACCTCTGCAAGCTGTGCCGATAATTAAGGCATGGACTGGCTCTGG
>JAKJFO010000016.1:0-38452 GCA_022704885.1 Candidatus Rifleibacteriota bacterium
TGTGAGCGAAGAGGTTTGCCGAAGGCAAAGGCCAGCTCTGAGCCAATCCTGGAAAAAAAAAGCGTTTGCGGCTTCCGCCACAAACGCTTTTTAGCTGAATAAACTGTTAAATCACACGTGCTTTCGCCCTTTGAACATGTAGATCAGTATGCCGACAGGGCCTGTAATAAGAGTGAAAAGAGCCCAGATCAGGCGATGTCGCAAGCAACGGCTGTCCTGCGCGATAAAGCCCACGGCTATCGTCTGAAAAAGAAAGGCGAATATTGTATAGGCTGCCAGAAGTGCTGGAAAGAATCCCATGGTTGTTCTCCTTGTTACCTGCCAAACAGGCTCTTGATGCCGTTGCCAATGGTTTTGGCCACCGACGAAGATGCGTTGCCGACCTGATTTACCAGCCAGCCGCCAGCCTGTAGAACTGAGCCACCGGCAACCGCCGCGCCACCCAGAATGGTGTTGCCGATGCCGCCCTGGTTCATGCGGTCTTTGCCCCAGCCGGTCATGCTGTTTCCAAGAACGCTGGGTATGCGCGAAGACATGCTGATAACGGTGCCGGGCAGACCAAGAATCAGCTTCGAGGCGCCACCGGCAAACTGACCCCAGTCGCGGCTGTTCCAGCCGGTGACGACTTCGTTGACGCCTGAGGCCATGTTATCTTCGGTCGCCGTCGCGAACGGAGTGCCGCTCGAACTGCCGTTGATATCGATCATCAGGTTTTTATAGCCGAGCATCTTACCAAGAAAAGTGTCGCCGAGAGGCTTCTGCCAGGCCTGGGTGAATTCGTCGATATCCATTTCATGACCGGAACGGGTTCCCCAGTAAGAGTCGCGCATGCGTACCGAAGTGATCTTGCCAGAATCATCGCGGGTGTAACCGTAGATATTGACCCAGTGCGGAGTGCCGTCTCCTGAATCGACGAGCACGATAACCGGTTTGCCGTCATCGATCTTTTTTGCGATGTCTTCGATCGAGCAGTTGTGGCGCTGCTGTGCTTTAACACCATTTTTGTTGAGATGGTCGACGATAATCGGCGGCGAAGTGAAAATGCCGCGCGGATTGCTTGCTTTATAAATATCCTGAGCGTCCATGTCGATACCCAGGCCTCTGAAAACTGAGGTCATCGCGAACTGACCGCAATAATTGTCGCCGTCTATCGAGATTTTTTCGTCTTCGTAACCCGGCAGAATCTTGCTGTTGCTGTCTTTTTCTTCGGGCGCACTGGCGACAGGCTCATCTGAAACGTTATCTTCTTCGTCGGTCGGCAAAACCGGTGTCAGTTCGTTTTCGGGTTCGTCTTCAGGCTCGCTGACGATTTCGTCATCAGCCACCACCGCTTCAGAAGACTCTTCTGGTTTGGCCGCTGCAGGCTCTTCCTGTTCGGTGGCCTTAGGAATAGTTATTGTGCTGTCTTCATCGAAAGGCCCGGCGAACCCGGTCGCTGAAAGCGTTAAGCTGACAGAAACAACGAAGACGACCAGAATAAACGTGAATAAATTCAAAGACTTCTTCATAGAATACCTCTTTCAAGAAGCTGATTAATTCTAACAGTACAACTGGTGAACCGCCAGAGGATAAAGATTTAACAGATATACCAATAATACCGCAATCTTATCAGAAAGTTTATTTTTTTATATTCAGTCGATATTGAACAGATCGCTGCTTGGTGGTTTACCTGACTCATGTCCTGAAACGCTTGCGGCAGAGCCGCGGCGGGTTTTGTATTCGACGCCTGGCGGTGGCGGCGAATCGGTAAAATGCATGACTCCATTGGCATCTTTCCATTGATAAATCGTGCCGGGGCGATGGACAACTGGAGGCGAAACCGTTGTCGGCGGGTTCACCGTCGAGGTGCTGCCAGAACCTGCCTGGTTGCCGCGACTGGACAGATAGCGTTCGACATTCGACGACTGGCCCAGAATTGCACGCATCTGTGCGGCAGTGAGATTGCCGAAGGTTTCTCGGTCGAGAATCTGCGCAGCAGTAAAGGCGTGTTGCGGGTAGTCTTTGACAAAATTCTTCAAAAAAGCAGCCATGCGGTTGTCGCGGTTGTTGTGCTTCGAAAATGAGTCGAGAACAAGCTTCTCGCCATCTGGAAGCTCTCTGGCCAGCCTCGTGAAAATCAGGGCGTTGATCGCTTCTACGTGCAGAAAATCTTCGCCGGAAATCTGGCCGCCGGCGATCGGGTAGGTGTCGTAACCACCCTCGGGCTTTTCGATTTTAACCGTCTGCAGGCTGTTTCTCGTGTAATTTTCTTCCTGCGGGAAGAAGAGTGCCTTGATGAAATTGGCGAAACCCTCTGCAAAAGAGGCTTTGGGCGCAGTCTTTTCGTTTGAGTAGTGGTTGTCGTCGAACCCGTAGCCATCGTGCTCAATAGCAGTCAGGTCGAGAGCGTGCCCGAACTCGTGGGCGTAGGTGCCTTTCATCTGCTCGGCCGCGTTGGGGCCATAACCGATGCAGTTCACCCCACTGATGCGCATTTCAGAGTGAACGTTGTAGGCCCCGTTTTCGTATCGGTATACTTTGGCATTCTGTGGCCAGAAGTCATCTCTGATTTTTGGGTAGCGCCCGGTGTCTTCGTAACCTGTGATATCCATCAGGTCTACCTTTATGCTACCGTTATCGCTGGGATAGCGCGGCTTCAGCTCGTTGAATTTCTGGTGTGAAGAAAACCGGCAGGTTTCGAGCAGACCGCGTTGCAGGTCGGTCAGCCGGCTTTCGTCACCGCCCATCAGCTGCAGCAGATGCGCTTCATCGCGCACCTGAACCGATCTTACCAGGTAGGCGTTGCGACCATCTGCCGATTCAACCAGGGTTTCGTTGCTGCCGGTGGCCCGCATCAGTTCCTGAACCGGCCCGTAGCGGGTGATAACCGAATAGGTAGTGCTCTGCGTAACTGCCGCGAACAGGCTGCCGGCAAAGATGCAGAAAAAGAGGGCAACAAAAAGTTCAAGATGGCGATGCTGTCTCATTCTCATTTTTTACTCCCGGCCTGGTCGGCAAAAAAACGTACCGCCTCAGAATACTTCGCTTTCTTCTGCGCGTTGCTGCTGGCGATTTCCTGAATCTTTTGGCGTTCGAACTGATCCGGGTATGTACTGGTGTCGCCGGCGACCGCGATAACTGCATCATAATCAGGCAGATACTTGACCCCGATCTTTACCCAGGACCCGATTTCGTCTGGTTGCTGGCCGGTTCTGGTGGCAAGAACCCGTATTTTTCTCGCCGAATCTGGTTTGAGCTCTTTGAGGGTGCGCAGATTGGTCAGAACCTTGAGGTCTTTGGAACTGTCGAAGTAAATCTCAAGATCGCTGAGATTGCCGAGTGCGCTTTCGAGAATCACCGACAGCTGGAGTCTGCCATTGATGTCGAAACGTGAGTCACTCACCAGCAGCGAAAGGTTCGGCGGCAGCTGATAGCTGAACTGGTCTGCCGGCGGCCGGGCCGATGTTGCAGTGGCGATCATCGACAACATAACAAGCAGTAGAAACACTCCTGTGGACGGCATCTTCATGAGAATCTCTCCTGTTTTCGCAAATCTGCGGCAATTGGCGCAATCTTTTGATAGACTGCTCTTGCTGGATCAGCTGCCTGATTTGACTTTCGCTTCGAGGTCGCGCAGGCGCTTGAGAATTTCGGCCATGGTTTCGTCGTTGCCTTCGGGTTCGGGCTCAGGCTCGGGGGAAGGCTTCTGCTGTTTTTCTGCTTTTGCCGGCTGCTGTGCCATGAAGGGGTTGAAGGGTGACTGCATCCAGGGGTTCTGGAACGGCATGGTCGGCATCTGTGGCATCTGAGGCATGCCGGGCATGGTTGGCATGCTGAACTTGCCTTCCTGGAAGTTCTTGTAGACATCCATCATCCAGGGAAAAAACTTCTGGAAGAAACCTTCGATCGCGTCAGGCGGCGATTGCAGGATCATCTGATAAAAGGTGAGCGGAAGCAGATCGTAGCGTTCTTCGAGCAGAACCTGCATGAGAATGTATTTGGTAATGTCTTTGCCGGTGCTTTTTTCAATGACCTTTACGCGATCGCCGCGTTGCAAAAAATCTCGGATTTCAGTCAATGAAACGTAGCGGGCTTCTTCGACACAGTAAAGACGACGGTTATCGTACTTTTTTATCAGTATTTCTTTCACTCAAGACCTCGGCAATGTGATTGAGGGCTGCAGGAATAATGGTCAGGCCGACATGGTGCGTGTCGAGAACTTTGACGCCGCCAAGCCGGGCGCCTCTCGCCCGCAGACCCTTCGTCCAGGTCGCGCTTTTCAGGAAAAGCACGCCGTCGCTGTCGTCGGCAAATTCTCCAACCGGCAGTTCCAGCCAGCCAAACTTGACCGTGTCGATCGTTTGCTTGGTTCCGGCGAGAACATGACAGGTGACCGAAGGATCAATGCCCTTTTCGTTGAGCAATCTTATCACATCGCCGCCTTCCTGTATAGCACGGTCGATGCCGTCTGATACCAGGAGGGTCGAAACGCCGCCATTATAAAGAGCCGACCGGGTGTAATTGGCGTCGGGCGTGCCACTCTGGCTGTTGAAGCCGATGCCATCTTTTACCCAGTTGTGCAGCATCTGAAACTGCCCGGGAAATAGCTTGTTGTGATGATAGTTGTCGATGAACATGCCCTGCCAGAGCATGGATTCCGGGCCGAGGGGGGCAGCCAGATTCTGCTGCTTCACGGTAAAATTGTAGGCATAGTATCTGAAAGCTGTATCTATACCCTTCAGCGGTGACGCCACGAATACGATGTTGCGAATATCGTGACGGAACGGAGTCAGCCATTTGAATTCGTGTGTGTTGTCGCCGAGACTGGAAGCGTAGATTCTGACCGACATCGCGCCTTTGCTGTGGCAGATGACATCGACCTTGGAAGAACCGGTAACCGATTTTATGCGGTCGATGGCGTTGGCGAGCTGCTGTGCCTGCAGAAAATTGCAGCCGTGCGGGTGCGAATAGGTTATGGCGAAAACGGCAAAACCCTTTTTTACGAGGAACTGCATCATGCCTGGCTTTTCGATGTGCCCGTCTTCTGGCAGGTCGAATGTCCAGGGGTGGCAGAAGCCACGGCAGGCATTATCGCCGGCGCCATGTACAAGCAGGACCGGAGTTTTGTTCCGCGCTCGTGTCCAGTTCGGGGCGAAATGCAGCAGAACGTTGCGTGAATGCGGCTTGTTGGTGTTGAAAGCCTTTTGAATTATGCGATGATTCTGCCGGCTCTTGATATGAAAATTCTCGGTGACGAAATGCGGGTCGTCGTCTTCGAGCAGTTCGATTCGATCCCAGGGGTTGGCATCGCGGCCGCTCAGGTCACTGATGACTTGAACTTCGGCACCGACCGGCAACTGGCCGATGAACGCAACCAGCAACAGGCAGCAGAAGAGGGCCTTTATAAAATCAGATGTCAGAAAACAGTTTCTGCGCATTATATTCACTACTCTATACACCTTGCCTTGCCAGGAATTATATTCTTATCGAACTACTGGTGATCGGCTGCTTCGCAAGATAATAGCTAATGAATACGGGTCAGAACAGACAAAGCCTGCCAGATCACTCCTGCATGAATAATTCTAACCGAAAATTATCATATTTCCAAGGGGCCACCCCCGCTTTTTTTACATTTTTTTGCGCAAAGCGGTACATAGTGCTGTATTCGTGCTCAGCAAAGCGGTTCTCGTTCTCGTAATCGGTGCCGCGAGTGGTCTGGCAACATTGAATCTGGTGTTATCCGTCATTGCGACTGCGAGGCATAGCCGAAGCAGAAAGCAATCTCACAGACATAAGGATTGCTTCGTCGCTGCGCTCCTCGCAAAGACCATTTTTTACCATGCGATTCAACTTTGACAGACCACTAGTTCTCTGTCACATAAGAGTTTAAGAATACAATCTGAGAGTCTCTGCTTTTGCCGGGCTCTCGGCGGAATCTCATTCGCTACAACTCTCACCAGATGAGAGTATCGTTGAATAGCCATGGCTCTGCGTCAATATTGCCTGGCTCGAAGTTTCCGCGCCTGAGAAACCCGCCTGCGCCCTTGTATGATTTTTTACCAGGTGTAAATTGTTAACCAATCGACCCTACAATTCAAATGTGACAGAGGACTAGTAATTCAAAAGTTGCTTTTGTGGGCGAAGGTAGTATCATGGTGGCATGAACGACGAACAGAAAAATGAGCAGTGCGAAATATCACCTGAGCTCAACCAGAAGCTGCAGGATACCAAAGACCGCTGCATGCCGCCGGCGCGCATCAGCCACAACGCCTTTTATATTATGCTTTTTTTGGCTTCGCTGTTCGTCTATGTTTCGCATTCACTGGTAACTGACGGCGTCGACTGGGATTCCATGCGTTACAGTCACGGTTTGTTGCCGCTGAATGTTCTGATGATGCGCAACGCAGTTTTACCCGGGGCATTGCCTTTTCTGGTTGGTCTGTTTTATCTGCTGTCGTTCAAATTCAAGTCGCTGCGCTCGCCGGTTTTCCTGGCCTGGTTCACGCTGGTGCTGTTCGGTCTGGCCGCGGTATATATCTGGACATCGGCACTGTTTTCGTTTCACCTGCTCAACATCAGATAATTTTCCCGCACAATATTTCATTAAATCACTTGCCAAACTGTTAAAACAGGCGTAAAAGTGCTGCATGCTCGCTTATTACTGGCAGATGCCTTTCAGGAACAAACCATGCAGCAGTTTCTCATCGCAATCGCACTGATAACGACCGGCGGAATTCTGGCGTTCATCACCAGAAAAACCCGGGATGTCAGCACCATAGTCGGTGCCGGATCGGCCATAATCGGCTCACTTATTGCAGTTGTACCTGTAGTCAGAGTCCTTTTCAATTCGGTTGAACTGCCTCTGCTGCTGCTCAATCTGCCTCTGGGTCAGGCTACTCTCAGACTCGATGCCGTCTCGGCGTTCTTCAGCCTGCCGGTATTGCTTTTGCTGGCTGTAGTCGCTTTGTTTGCCGGCATAGAAGCCGCGCACGACAAGCATGCCCATGATGGTTGGCTGTTTTTCAACTTTCTAGGGGCAGCGATGCTGCTTCTGCTAGTTGCTGCCAACGCCGTACTGTTTCTGGTTGCCTGGGAAATGATGTCGGTAGCTGCGTTCTTTCTCATTGCCTGGCGTGACGAAATTGCCTCGGCCCGCAACGCCGCCTGGAAATTCCTGGTAGCCAGCCATATCGGTACAGCTGCATTGATGCTGTTGTTCGCCATGCTTGGCGCGCATGCCGGCAGCTATGAATTCGCGCAGTTCTCTGGAGCCCATTTCACCGATGGAATGGCATCTGTCGCATTTTTTCTTGCCCTTTTCGGATTTGGCGTCAAGTTTGGTCTGTTGCCGCTGCATGTCTGGCTGCCAGAGGCCCACGCCTTCGCAGACGCGCCGGTATCTGCCGTGCTTTCTGGAGCCATGATCAAAATGGGGTTTTATGGCCTGCTGCGAATACTTATGCTGCTGCCTAATATTTCGGCTTCGTGGGGCTGGGTGATGGTCGCCGGCGGTCTGCTGACCGGAATCTTCGCGATGGCTATGGCCCTGGCCCAGTCAGACCTCAAAAAAGTCGTTGCCTACAGCAGCGTTGAAAACGCCGGTATAATTACGATGGCCATTGGCTGCTCAATTCTGGCAATAGTCTGGAAACAGCCTTTCATTGCCGGCGCCGCCATGGCTGGTGCTCTGCTGCATATACTCAATCATGCCGTCTGCAAGGGCATGATATTTCTGGCTTCTGGCGTGGTTTATCACACCATAGGCACCCGCAAACTCGAAGTAATGGGTGGAATCGCCCGCAGCATGCCGTTCACGGCCACATGCTTTGCCATCGGAGCCACGGCCATTGCCGGTCTGCCGCCTTTTAACAGCTTTATCAGCGAATTCATAATTTTCGTCGCCGGTCTGCAGGTTGCAACATTGCAAGAGCCTGCAGCGCTGCTGCTGGCTTTTTTGATAATGAGCGGCCTTGCTTTGATTGGCGGACTGGCTGTCGCCACTTACGCGAGGACCTTCGGGCTGGTATTTCTGGGAGCCCCCCGCCAGGAAAAACGCCATGAAATAAGCGATATCGCGCCCTCTCTGCGCCTGCCATTCATGATTCTGCTCGGTTTTATTCTTGTACTGACCGTTACCTCGCCCTGGCTGGTGGAAATACTGCTTCGGGTCGCCGCAACGCTGATGGCTGGTCATCAAGGGTTTGCCCTGGCTGATCTGCAGGGTGAACTTCTGCATAAACCGCTGATAATAGTTGTACAGTTTTCGGTCGCGCTGCTGGCACTGGTTATAGCAGGATGGCAGCTTCGCAGCAGATTTTTCAGCACCGGTGACCGCAGTGACCGCCCAACCTGGGACTGCGGTTATGCCGCTCCCGATGCGCGCATGCAGTATACCTCGTCTTCTTTTGCCCAGACGATAGTCGATATTTTTTCGCCTGTGGTCAGGCCTTACAAACATGGCGAAAAGGTAACCGGACTGTTTCCGCAACATGCCAGCTTCAGAAGTGATGCGCCAGACTCGCTGCTACGCTATCTTTTTACCCCTGTATTCGGTCTGGTAGAGCGTATTCTTCTGCCTCTGCGCGGTCTGCAGCACGGTCGCCTGCATCTCTATATCTGTTACGTCGCGATAACCCTGCTGGCACTGCTGGTCTGGAAGGTGGTGGCAATATGATCAGTCCTTCATCCATTCTCATCTGCCTGGTTATGATAGTTCTTTCGCCCTTGCTGCCGGGCATCATCAACAAAACCAAGGCTTTTTTCGGTGGCCGACAGGGCCCGCCGGTACTGCAGCTTTACCTTGACATCGCCAAACTGCTGCGCAAAACCTCGGTTTACAGCCAGACGACAACAGTGGTAACCCGCATCGCGCCTTTCGTCATACTGTTTTCGACGCTCGCCGCCGCCCTGCTGGTGCCTGTCGCCTTTCGCGGCGCCGGCGTCTCGTTCACCGGCGACATCATATTGCTTGCCTATCTGCTTGGTATCGGGCGTTTCTTCATGGTACTCGCCGCCCTCGATACCGGGTCAGCCTTCGAGGGAATGGGCGCCGCCCGCGAGGTGCTTTACAGTGCACTGGCCGAGCCAGCACTGTTTTGTGGACTGCTGGTGCTGATCAATGAGACTTCGCAAACCAGTCTGTCGGCAATCTACGAAAAGCTGACGGCAGAGTGCTGGTGGCAAAACCCGATGACCTTTCTGCTCATCGCGGTCAGCTGGACGATCGTGCTGCTCGTTGAAAACGCCCGCATTCCAATCGACGACCCGAATACCCATCTCGAACTGACCATGATTCATGAGGTCATGATTCTTGACTACAGCAGCAAAGACCTCGCTATCATTGAATTTGCCGGGGCCGTCAAGCTGGCAGTCTTCAGCAGCCTGCTGGTCGGCCTCATCTTCAGCGGAAACGAACTGAGCCTGCCGTTACAGTTGCTGGCCTTTACGGCGGCAATGACGCTGGTCGCCATGATTGTCGGGGTCGTCGAGTCGACGATTGCCAGGTTTCGCCTGCTGCATGTTCCCAAGTTCATCGTCGGGTCTGGAGCGCTGGCAATTATCGCGCTCATTCTCAAGCTTTCAGGAAATTAATCTATGAACGGAATAGCCACACTTCTTGCAATTACCTGTCTGTTACTGCTTGGCTCAAGCCGAATTCTCGTTTCAATACGCATGGTCGCGTTTCAGGGTGTTCTGCTTGGCCTGCTGCCGCTTTTTGTGTCTGGAACCGGCCATATCGGTGTATCCGCGCTGATTCTTACCGTCACCAATATCGGCCTCAAAAGCATTCTATTGCCATGGCTGCTGACCCGGGCACTGTTCGCATCAGGTGCACGCCGCGAAATCGAACCGTTCATCGGTTTTGGCACTTCGATTCTGTCTGGCGTCTTTCTGCTCGCCGTTTCAGGCTATATTGTCAACCGCCTGCAGAGCACGGCCGCGATCAGTTCTTCGATCACGCTTATTGCCGGTTTTTTCATGGTCTTTTCCGGACTGTTTCTACTGATTACCAGACGCAAAGCGCTGACCCAGACTCTTGGCTTTCTGGTTCTGGAAAATGGTGTTTTTACGACCGGTCTCAGCCTCGGCAGTGAATTTTCGGTATATGTCGAGCTTGGCATTCTGCTCGACGTTTTCGTCGGGATCTTCCTGATGGGTATAATGCTGTTCCACATCGACCGCGAATTCGATCATCTCGATGTCGACCGCTTCAACGAACTTTCCGATCTGGCTGTCGATGTCGTCAGTAATGAGGAGGCCAGCGAATGATTACCGCTTACGCCCTCATCATTCTGCCGGTAATTACCGGTGTCATATCGTTGTTTATCAGCTCAGAGCGTGTACGCCGCAATCTTCTGATGATCGTTGCCTTCATCCACCTGTTCATGAGCATACTGCTCTGTAACGGCTCTGCCGGCGAACTAAACGGCGTCTGGCTTGGGCTCGACGCACTCAGCCGGTTGTTTCTGGTTATTACCAGCCTGCTATTCACCGGTTCGGCAATTTATTCGATGGTTTACCTCGACAAGCACCCGCATTTCAACGGCCCGGCCATTGCCGGTCTGCGCATGCCGGGAAACAGCAACGCCATTTTTGCCGCCTGTATGCAGCTGTTTCTGGCGGCTATGAGTCTGTCGATTTTGAGCATGCATTTCGGTCTGCAGTGGATAGGCATCGAAGCAACAACTCTGGCGAGCACACCGCTGATATATTATCACCGCAACCGGCGCTCACTCGAAGCCGCCTGGAAATACATGATTCTCTGCTCCGTCGGCATCGCGCTGGCCCTGATGGGTGTGTTCTTTCTGGCAATGACCACCTCGTCGCATGTTCAGCAGTTCACACCGGCCGGTCTATCACTGTTTTCAGGTTACCTCAAGGTTGAATGGCTCAAAGTAGCATTTATTTTCTTTCTGGTCGGCTATGGCACCAAAATGGGTCTGGCTCCAATGCACACCTGGCTGCCCGATGCGCACAGCGAAGCCCCTTCGCCGGTGTCGGCAATGCTTTCGGGCGCACTGCTCAACTGCGCGTTTCTTGGTATTCTGCGAATCTATCAGGTTTGTGTGACCGTGCCAGGCGCTGCGGTATTTGCCAATGAACTGCTGGTGATTTTCGGGTTGCTGTCGCTGGCGGTATCGGGAATCTTCATTCTGCGTCAACCCGACTACAAGCGAATGTTGGCCTATTCGAGCGTCGAACACATGGGTATTCTGGCCCTCGGCGTTGGCCTCGGGGGCTCAGCCATAGCGGCAGCCATGCTGCACGCTGCCGGTCATTCGCTGGTGAAGGCTTCGCTGTTTTTGCTTTCAGGAAATATTCTGGCAGTTTATGCCAGCAAAAAGGTCGAAGACATTAAAGCTCTGCTCAAGACAATGCCGATCAGCGGCGCTCTGTGGCTTGCCGGCTTTTTTGCGATAACCGGAACTCCGCCATTCACGACCTTCAACAGCGAGTTTGCGATTGTCAGAGTCGCCTTGCAGTCGGGCAGCTGGAAGATCGCCACGCTTTATCTGTTATTTCTGCTGCTGGTTTTCATCGGTATGCTGACGATTTTCATGAATATGTGTTTTGGCAAAAAAGGCGATAAGGAAGTCGATGGCAGTGGCGGCGAATCATTCTGGCAGGTGCTGCCACCTGTGGTTTTTCTGACGACGGCCCTGCTGCTTGGCTTGTATCTGCCTGATTTCGTGCGCAGTACCATCGATGGTGCCGCTCTGCTGCTGGGAGGTAAAGCCCTGTGAAGAAGCATGTCAAGATCAAAAATGCCGCTGTGGTTAAGTTTGCTGACATACAGATTGTCGATAATCAGCAGTTCAGAAGTGATCTCGCTGCTCTTATAGCTGGTAATTGCCGACTTTCAGCTTTGTTCGTGCTGCCACGCAGTGAGCAGAATCTTATGCTGGCTGCTGTCAGCGATGATTCTGACGCGACGATTCATCTGTTCGCCACGCCCTGTCAGAAAGAGTTCGCTTCGCTGACTCCTGATATTCCGCAGGCGCACTGGTTCGAACGTGAAATCAACGAACTGCACGGAATCGAGATTCCCGGCCACCCCTGGCTCAAGCCAATCAGATTCGTGCCAAAAGATAATGGCAAAACCGAGGTTCTGCCCGGTGTCACTAACTATTTCCAGGTGAGTGGCGAAGAAATTCATGAGGTCGCGGTCGGCCCGGTTCATGCCGGTGTCATCGAACCCGGACACTTTCGTTTTCAGTGCCACGGCGAAAAAGTGCTGCATCTAGAAATCGAACTCGGATACCAGCATCGCGGCGTTGAGCGAGCTCTGATGCGTAATCAACCGCATCAGAATCTGCGACTCATAGAGGTCGTCGCCGGCGACAGCACTATCGCTCATACTACTGCCCATGCCATGCTGCTCGAATCGCTGCACGGGCTAAAAACCGACAAAAATGCCGAGCTGGTCAGAGGGGTCGCCCTCGAACTTGAGCGCATGGCTAACCATACCGGCGATCTCGGCGCTCTTGCCGGCGATGTCGGCTTTCTGCCGACGGCATCTTATTGCGGCCGCATTCGCGGAGATATTCTCAATACCACCGCCGTTATCTGCGGCAATCGTTTTGGTCGCGGCCTGATACAGCGAGGGGGCGTCGGTCATGCAGTCGATAAGGCTCTGGTGGCGACAGTGCTCGAACGTCTTGCTCTGATCGAAGCCGATCTTAAATCAGCAATTGGCCTGATCTGGAACACGCCGTCAGTGATTTCGCGCTTTGAAGAGACCGGCAATGTCAGCAAAGACGATGCCATCGCTATTGGTCTGGTCGGCCCGGCCGGCCGTGCCAGCGGTCTATCGGTTGATGTTCGCTGCTCGCACCCCTTCGGCGCTTATAAGCAGCATAAACCTGAACTGCCGGTTGGCAAAAACGGTGATGTGTTCTGGCGTGCGCGCATTCGCTGGCTCGAACTTAAAGAATCTGTAAGGCTGATCAGAGCCATGCTGGCCGAAATCGACAACGCCGTGGCCGCTCCGGCTTGCTCTTCGCCAGCAGCAGCCGATTCAATCACTGTTGCCCTGACCGAAGGCTGGCGCGGTGAAGTCTGTCATGTGGCTGTTACCGATAAAGAAGGCGGACTGGCAGCATACAAGATCGTCGATCCATCGTTCCATAACTGGTATGGTCTCGCGCTGGCGCTGCGAAACCAGGAAATTTCAGACTTTCCGCTGTGCAACAAGAGCTTCAATCTCTCTTATTGCGGCCACGATCTCTAGAGGTAGTTACCATGTTTCATATTCTCAAAGCCAGATTACATCAACAGTATCGCACCTACCCGTTTCCAGAAAAAGCACCGGTTCTTTCGCAGCGCTATACCGGTCGGCCGCAGATCAAAACCAGCGGCTGTGTTGCCGATTGCTCCGCCTGTGCCAAGGTTTGCCCGTCTGGCGCAATTTCGCGCAGCAGCGAAGGTCGCCCGGTCATCGATCTCGGGCGCTGCCTTTTCTGCCGCGCCTGTGAAGCCGCCTGCCCGTCAGGCCTCATCAGCTTTTCGAAAGAATTCTCGATGCCGGCTTCGCGCCGCGAAGATCTCATTGTGAAGAGTGAAAGCTTCAATATTGCCAAAGCGCTGCCCGAAGAATTCAGAAAACTTTTCGGGCGCTCGCTCAAACTCAGACAGGTGAGCGCCGGCGGCTGCAACGCCTGTGAAGCTGACTGCAACGTATTGACGACGCCGGCATTCGACCTGGCGCGTTTTGGCATTCAGTTCGTCGCTTCGCCGCGACATGCCGACGGGCTGCTGGTAACCGGCCCGGTCACTCAGAATATGAAGCTGGCTCTGGTAAAATCCTACGATGCTTTGCCGTCGCCGAAGGTAGTGATTGCTACTGGCGCCTGCGCGATATCCGGCGGGATTTTCCGCGATAACGCCGAAGTAAACAATGGCATTGGCGACATTATCCCGGTAGATCTTTATATTCCCGGCTGCCCGCCCAACCCCTGGACTATCCTCGACGGCATGCTCCGCCTCATGGGCCGCATCTGAAGCATTTTTTGTAATTCTGCCGGTGAGCTGGTACAATGTCGGGCAGGGGGTAATCATGCTTTTAAATTATCGTGGCAGATCTGTTTCTGCGCTTGTTTTATCACTGTTTCTGGCAGCTGTTTGTTTAACGCTCGATGCTCAGACCGAGCCCGGTTCGATTTTTGGGCCGCAACCTATGGTTGCTTCGCAGGCCGAACCTGCAGTTGAAAATTCTCTTGCCGGTCTGGCCGTCAAGGCAGATGCTCTGAAAGAAGACTTTGCCGCGCTTACTGAAAAGATTGCCGCGATAAAAGACCTTAAAAAGTCCAGTGAAGACGTCGTTATAGTAAAAACCCGCCTTGGCGAACTCAAAAAAAGACTTACAGACACCAAATCCACCGGTAACTATGGCTTCGAACATGTTTCGCAGTTACGCAGTGATGCTCGTACAGCTCTCGAAGCGGTTGGTCGTGAGCTGAAACTTGCCGGCGACAAGCTTGAACTGGCTGGTTCCATGCGTCAGAACTGGCGTGCCAGAGAGAGCGGCTGGGCTGAAAGCAGAACAGCTCTGCCTGCTGGAGTAAGCGCTTCGGTCAAGTCGATCTTTAAAGATTCCGAAGCAATGATTCGTCAGGCTTTGAAAAATATGGAGAATATGGAAACTCCGCTGGTGGAGTTTCAGCAGCAGGTTCTCGAACTGCAGCGTGATGCGCAGTCGCTGGCGGTCGAACTTGATAAGATGATGACCGAAATGCGCAAAGACCTGTTTCGCAAGTCACGTCCGGCCATGTTCACGCCGACATTTTTCAGGCAGTTCAATGCCGCCGCCTGGGAAGAATTCTGGCTGGGGCTGGCTTCACTCGAATTACCTCAGTCAGATTTTTATTCGACCTATGGCTGGATATTCGTGTTGCAGCTGATCATTTTCATCGCTGCCATGTATTTTTTCAAAACCGTTAAGAATCGCAAGCTTGAGCAGCTAAAGCTCGATTTCGTATTGCAGCGATATGTCTCTGTCAGTCTGTTGCTCGGTATTCTGCTGCCGTTGCCGCTGTTCGAAGACAAGCCGCGGCTGGTCAGCCTGGTATTCGCCGGTATCGTTGCCATCTGCGCGGCCCGTCTCGTGGCCGGTGTCATTGAAAGACCGTGGCGGCGGCGCCTGATCTATATGATCGTTGCGCTTTATCTGCTGGTGCAGTTTTTCAATTTTATCGCGCTGCCGCTGGTGATGATGCGGACTTTTGTCGCGGTGGTCGGCCTGGCTGGAGCTCTTTTCTGTCGCTGGCGCGCTCATGCCAATAAAGACGACAGCACGGCGTTTCTTTTTGTATCAGGCGTAAAAGTTGGCGGAGCCACGATGCTGCTGGTATTTCTTACACAGGCTGCCGGCTATGTGGCGATGTCGAACCATCTGCTCGACATTCTCATCAAAACTGTTTTTCTTGGCCTGATCGCCTGGATGATCAATCTGGTAACGCATGGTGCTATTGAAATGCTTTTCGAGAGCGAAATCGTGCGCAAAAACAAAATCATCAACAAGCATTATCGTTTGTTTATCAAACGATCTGAGCTGATCGTCGATATTATTGTCGTGTTCATGGCAGTTTCGCACATGCTGTCGATCTGGGGGCTTTTTGACAACGCCACGCATGCCGCCGCCGCCATTTTTGCACTTGGAATCAGCTTTCAGGGCCTGAAAATCACGATCGGTCTGCTGGTTTCGGCAGTGATCGCGCTTTATCTTGCCCTGTTCGCATCCTGGATGATTCAGACCATACTTGACGAAGAGGTTTACCCGCGAAAAAAAGTGGACCGCGGAGTCGGCATTTCGATCAACCGTCTGATTCAGTATGCTTTTGTGGTGGTCGGTATCTCGATGGCTTTTTCGACACTGGGAATCGGCATGCAGAACCTGACGGTAATCATCGGTGCTCTCGGCGTCGGTATCGGTTTCGGTTTGCAGAACATAGTCAACAACTTCGCCAGCGGTCTGATTCTGCTTTTCGAGCGATCGATCAAGGTTGGTGATGTCGTGCAGGTAAACGGTGAATGGGGTCAGATCAAGAATCTCGGTCTGCGCGCAACTGTGGTCGAGACCTTCGATCGCTCTGAGATGATCGTTCCCAACAGCGATCTTGTAGCTTCGACAGTCACCAACTGGACCCTGACCGATCGCCAGGTGCGCCTGATCGTGCAGATAGGCGTTGCCCATGGCTCTGATGTCGATCTGGTGACCAGGATTCTTACTCAGATCGCTCAGGACAACCCATTCATCATGAAGTTTCCGGCGCCATCGGTAATGTTCGTCAATTTTGGCACAAATTCTCTCGATTTCGAGCTGCGTTGCTGGGTCGCCGATATCGATAATCGACTCAGTATCAAAAACGAAATCAATCGCGAGATCGATCGCCTGTTCCGCGAGCATAACATTGAAATTCCTTTCTCGCAGCACGATCTGCACATTCGCAGCATCGATGTTCCGGCAAAGGCGGCGTTGTCAGAAGTGAAGAATTCTGAGACGGTTCTGCCGGCATCCACTACCGGGAGTTGATCAGATAATTATGCAGTGCCAGGAGAGCTACTGAATGTCGGCTCTGATGTGGTTTCGGCGGGACCTGCGGGTAAGCGATAATCGCGCGCTGCATCACGCAGTTGCCGCAGGCGGCCATGTCTTTGCGGTCGCTTTTGTTACACCAGTGCAGTGGCAGAAACAGGATGAATCGCCAGCAAAGCTCAGTTTCTGGCTGGCCGGTCTGCAGGAACTGGCCGGCCGGCTGGCAGAGCTGGGCATAGTGCTGCACCTCGCAGAGGTGCCTGATAATGCTGCTGTTCCTGCTGCTCTGAGCCGGTTTGCCCGTGAACATAAATGTGAAACTCTGTATTTTAACCGCGAATACGAGTATTACGAGAAGCAGCGCGACGAAGCTGTGGTTAAAGCAATGCAGGCGCAGAAGATCAGAACCTTTGTCTGTGAAGATCGCCTGCTCGTCGAGCCCGGGCGTCTGTTGACCGGCTCTGGCGGCTATTACACAGTGTTTGCGCCATTCAAAAAGTCCTGGCTCGGTCTGTTGCCGCGTGCCGATCTTGCGCCTCTGCCTGTCCCGAAAACAGTTGCCGCACCTTCGCCAGCGCCCAGGCTGTCTGTTGCCGAAATCAGCCGCCAACTTGGACTGCCCGGCTGGCGCAGCGATCTGTGGCCGGCCGGAGAAGCTGCAGCGCAGAAGCGTCTTGCTGGTTTTGCCGGTGGCTGCCTCGAAAAATACCATGAATTGCGCGATCTGCCGGCGGTTGACGGCACCAGCTGCCTCTCGCCCTGGCTGACCTGCGGGGCGATTTCCCCGCGCCAGTGTCTGGCAGCGATCAGACACGAACCTGAAAAATGGCCGGCAGAAGGCAGCGGTGCCGAAGCCTAGCTGAATGAGCTGATCTGGCGAGATTTTTATACGCATGTTGTCGTTGGCTTTCCGCGGGTAAGTCGCTCGCAGCCGTTTCAAAAGAAGACGGTCGCACTGAAGTGGCGCTATGACGAAAGCGACCTGAGAGCTTGGCAGAGCGGGCTGACCGGCTACCCGATCGTCGACGCCGCGATGCGGCAGCTCAAGCAGACGGGCTGGATGCACAACCGCCTGCGCATGGTTGTTGCCATGTTTTTGAGCAAGCATCTGCTGATCGACTGGCGGCTGGGCGAGCAGTATTTTATGCAACATCTGCTCGATGGCAATCTGGCTGCCAATAATGGCGGCTGGCAGTGGTCAGCTTCGACCGGCACTGATGCTGTTCCGTATTTCAGAATCTTCAACCCGTTCAGTCAGAGCAAGCGTTTCGATGCCGACGGCAGTTTTATCAGGCGCTGGTGCCCTGAACTGGAGCCGGTAAGTGCTACGGCTCTGCATGACCCGAAAAAGCTTGCGGCCGAAATCGCGAAGAAAAAAATCAGCTATCCGGCGCCGGTTGTCGATCATAAGTTAGCGAGAGAACGTGCGCTGGCGGCGTTCAAGAATTTGTAACAGGACTTCACTGGAGGAACCGATGCTCGAACGATTGTTCAAACTCAAAGAAAACCAGACCGACATCAGAACCGAGATTCTGGCCGGTATCACCACTTTTTTGACCATGGCCTACATACTGGCGGTCAACCCGATGATTCTCGAAAACGCCGGAATGCCCTTTGCCGGCGTGCTGACGGCAACCATTCTGGTCGCCGCTCTGTCGAGCATTCTGATGGGTCTTGTCGCCAATCTGCCTTTTGCGCTGGCGCCCGGCATGGGAATCAACGCGTTTTTTACCTTCAGCATGGTTATCGGCATGAAGATGCCTTGGCAGACAGCACTGGGAGCTGTTTTTATCTCGGGCATCATCTTTCTGCTGATGACCGTTTTTAAGCTGCGCGAAGCCATTGTTCGGGCAATTCCACATTGTGTGCGACTCGGCGTCGCTGCCGGTATCGGGTTGTTTCTCTGCCTGCTCGCGCTCAAGTCGGCCGGTTTCATCGTTGCCAACCCAGCCACACTAGTAGGTTTTGGCGGTTTCAACGCGCAGATCGTGATTTTTCTGATCGGTCTAGCCTTTACCATTCTGCTCGAGCATCGCAAGATTCATGGCAGTCTGTTGCTCGGCATCGTTTTTACGACAGTTCTTTCGCTGGCGCATGGTCGAGTGTGGTCGGGTGAAGCCTTTGTCAAGGTTCCGCAAGCCTTTACCGGCTCACCTGAATTTACATCGGTATTTTTGCAGCTCGATATCAGAGGCGCATTGAATGTGGGTATTGCCGGTGCTGTCTTTACCTTGCTGTTTACCGATCTGTTCGACTCGATCTCGACTTTTCTCGGTGTCGCTTCGGTTGCCAACATGCTCGACGAGAACGGCGAACCGCGCAACTTTCAGAAAGCGCTGTTCGTCGATGCTATTTCAACTACGCTTTCAGGGCTGGTTGGCAGCAGTTCCGGCACCACCTATGTCGAAAGCGCCGCCGGCGTCGAGCAGGGCGGCCGCACCGGGCTTACTGCACTGGTTACCGGTCTGCTTTTTCTGCCGTTTCTCTGGTTCGCTCCGATGCTGCAGATGATTCCGGCCTGTGCAGTCGCGCCGGCTCTGCTGCTGGTCGGCTTCTTCATGTTGCGCGCGATTTCCGGCATCGACTGGAAAGACTACGAAACCGGTCTGCCGGCCTTTGTCGCGCTGATATTGATTCCGTTTACTTTTTCGATCAGCCAGGGCATCAGCTGGAGCCTGATTCTGTTCGTGCTGCTGCGCATTTTCAGCGGCAAAATCAGACAGGTAGAATTCATGCAGTGGATAGTTGTAGCCTTCGCCGCCCTCGCCCTGTATTTATCGTGATTATCTGATCATTCGATTTGTCAGCCATCTTCATTGAACTGCTGTTAAAATCGGTCTAACGGCAGGGTCTCAACGCTACAACTCTCGCCAGGCGGAAGCAAATCTGACTAGCTATAGCTCTGCGTCAAAGCAGCCTGGCTCAAAGTTTTCGCTTATGAGATGCCCGCCTACGCCCTTACTTTGTTTGTGTTTTTAATACAACTGACTAAAAGATGCAATTTGGGAGTTGCGTCTTATTTTTTGCACCAGTAGACTATGGCGGGGGGAACGTTGCCCCAGACGACGGGGCTGACCTTTACTTCAGAAAAGTGCTGTTTGAGTTTGCTGCGAAACCGTATTCCGGAAGGCAAAACCAGCCCGTGCAGGTAGGCAAAGGTTGAAAAAACGCCGCCCCGGCGCAATCCGGCCTGAGTTTCGTAAAGAATTTCGTCCTGCAGGCTTTCTGGAAATGCTGCCCAGGGCAGCCCACTGATCACCGCGTCGGCATGTTTGACGCCGAACTGGCGCAGGTATTTCCTGATCTCAGAGGCTGAATCCTGAAAAATCGGTATTTCGGGAACCTGGGCGCATGCGATGCGATTCATGTGCTCGTTGAGTTCAAGGCCGAAAAAGATCGTGCGACTCGGATGCAGGTGTTTGAGCACCTGGCGGGTAAAAGAGCCGGTGCCGGGGCCGTATTCTACGATAACGCGGGCGCGTTCGAAGTTGATCTGCTCTATCATACGGTTCGCCAGCCTGCTTGAACTCGGCGCAATCGCCCCGATTGTACGGGGTTCGCGAACGAACTGTTTAACAAAGTGCCAGCTGCTCACAAATTAAACCGCCTGCCAAAATTTATTCATCGATTATAACCCTCTTTCCCCGAATTGCCAATTCTCTTTCGTTTTTGTCTGGCGGTGGTGTGTTAGAATGGCGGGAATGAATCGGGAGGTTGAGTATGCTGCCTTTTGTCAGAAAAGGGATCGCGGAATCTAAGGCCGGCAACCCGCAGGGAACCATAGTCAATTTTGCGCCTGACCGGTCTGGGCAGACTGTTGTCGAGTTTTTCAACTACGAACAAGCGCGCTGTTCTGAGGGCAAGGTGATCGAAACTTCAGAACTCGCTAAGGTAAAGCAGTTTGAGGGAATCAGCTGGTTGTGCTTTTTCGGACTCGGCGATGTTGAAATGCTGCGCCAGACCGCCGAAACCTATGGTATCAACCCGCTGTCGGTCGAAGACATTCTCAACCCCGATCACCGCCCGAAACTCGAAGTATTCGACAATTATCTGCTGATCATCGTTAAAATGATCGATATCAGCGAAGAAGGCCGCCTGACCAGCGAACAGGTCAGCTTCGTCATCGGCGATAACTATGTGCTGACCTTTCAGGAAAGGCCTGGCGACGTCTTCGACCCGATCCGTGACCGCCTGCGCAAAAATGTCGGGCGTATCCGCGGCATGGCTTCAGATTATCTGGCGCTGTCACTTATCGACGTGGTGATCGACAATTATTTTATCGTGCTCGAGTCAATGGCAGCGGCGCTTGAAGAACTTGAACTGATTTTGCTCAAGACACCCGACGACTTTGAGGGTCGAGATGTCCACGAACTCAAGATGCAGCTGTTTTATATGCGCAAGATCAGCTGGCCTCTACGCGAAATCGCCGCCGCTCTACTGCGCACCGAATCACCGTTGCTGCGCCCGGAAAGCCGCATCTATTTCAGAGATATCTACGACCACACTGTGCATGTTCTCGAAACTTCTGAAACGCTGCGCGAAGTGTCAATCGGCGTTTACGACCTCTATATTTCGAACATCAGCATGCGCATGAACGAGATCATGCGCACACTGACGATTATCGCAACGATTTTTATTCCTCTGACCTTTATTGCCGGAGTTTACGGCATGAATTTTGAAAACATGCCTGAACTCAAGTGGGTATGGGGCTACTACGGCACACTGGTGCTGATGATTCTTGTCGCTCTCGGCATGCTTGCCTGGTTTCGCCGCCGCCGCTGGCTGTGATAAAGCCTATTTTTTGTTGCGCTTGACGAACTCGTCGATGAAGAATGAGGCAACGTGCTCGGCGAACTTGCCGGGTCCGAAACCGGCGTCGTAGCCGAGTTCTTTCGCCAGGTCATTGTTGATGCGCGGGCCGCCGGCGATGAGAATAACCTTGTCACGCAGGCGGGCAGCTTCGAGCAGTTCAACGAGCTCGACCAGGTTGGTTACATGTACGTCTTTCTGGGTGACGGTCTGTGAAACCAGTAATACATCGGCTTTAAGTTCGGTGGCTCGTTTGACGAACTCTTCGTTGGCGACCTGACTGCCGAGGTTGTAGGCTTCGATCATTTCGTAGCGTTCGAGGCCGTAGTGACCGGCGTAGCCTTTCATGTTCATGATTGCGTCGATGCCGACCGTGTGCGCGTCGGTGCCGGTGCTGGCGCCGACCACGACAAGCTTGCGGCCAATGTGCTGTTTGATGAAGTCATCGACGCCGTGCATGTCGAGCACGGTGCTGTCGATGGTGCTGACCTTGATCGTCGTTACGTCAACGCTATGCGACAGGTTGCCATAGACCACGAAGAAGCTGAATTCCTTGTCGAGCGCTTCGTGATGAGCGACCAGCACGTCGGTCAGGCCCATTTTGACGCCGAGCTGGCGTGCGGCTTCGATGGCGCGTTCGTTGTCGGCCAGTGGCAGGGTAAAGCTGAGCTGCACTTTGCCATCGTTCATCGTGTCGCCATAGGGCTTAACTTTAGTGAGATCGAGAGTCTGACAGAAATCTCTGGCTTTCATCGAATACAGTCCGCTGCTCATGCTTTACCTCCCTGCTGCATCAGTTCAATAAATGGGTTGAAATAGCCTTCCTGTTTGGTGGCGACGCCGTCGAGACCCTTGCCGCCGTTCAGCGGGCGTTTGACACCAGCAAATCGGCCCATTTCGAGAGTTTTGAAGAGGCCGTCTCTTTTGATGTTTTCGAGCATGGTGGCGGCTTCGCGAAGCACCTGATCTGCCCGTTTCGCCATGATACCATCGGACTTGAATTCGATTTCATCGCCGAGATCGGCCATGGTGCGGTAGATGTAGCTGGCGTTTTCGATCGACAGAGCTCGGTCTGACATCAGCGGGGTATGTATTGCTTCGGTCAGCATGCCGAGCAGATGCACCTTCTGACTGGTCATGATGGTAACCATGTTGAACAGGGTGTCTTGAACATGCCCTTTGAAGATATTTCCGGTCTTGAACTTGGTCGGTGGCATATATTTGAGCGGCGCATTTGGAAAGATTTCGCGCGCCATCTGCGCCTGCGCGAGCTCGTAGAGAAAGCCGTTTCTGAGTTCGGGCGTGATTTCGAAAGCATGGCCGAGGCCCTGTTGTTCTTCAGGAACTCCCGACAACAGAGCGAACTGCTCGTTGATCAGCTGCGAAGCCAGCACAGTGTGTGCCTCTTCGACGGCATCGGCGGTGGTCAGGTAGTTATCTTCACCGGTATTAATGATGATTCCCGCCGCGGCATTGACCATTCGGGAGAAAGACTGGTCGATAAGCGTGCGCTGCATGTTGATGTCGCGGAAAAGTATGCCGTAAAGCGCATCGTTGAGCATCATGTCGAGGCGCTCTAGCGCGCCCATGGCGGCTATTTCTGGCATGCACAGGCCCGAGCAGTAGTTGCACAGGCGAATATAGCGACCCAGCTGCTCTGAGGACTCGTCGAGGGCGGCTCGCATCAGCCGGAAGTTTTCCTGAGTGGCATAGGTGCCGCCAAAACCTTCGGTTGTGGCACCATATGGTACAAAGTCCAGCAGACTCTGGCCGGTGGTTCTGATGACGGCGATAACGTCGGCACCCTGCGCTGCAGCTGCTTTTGCCTGGGTGATGTCTTCATAAATATTGCCGGTAGCTACGATGACGTAGATGTACGGGCCCTGTTTGTCGCCGAAGCGGCCAAGATAACTTTCGCGTTTTTCGCGATTGGTCTTGATGCGCGCAATGGTCTGACGCGCAACTGTATCGATTCTGGCCCTGATTTCGAACATGTCGGCCATCTTGAGTCTGGTGACATCGAGTTCGCCTGCTGCTACAGCCTCGGCGATCTGCTGTGGCGTTTTACCAGTCTGGATCATGGCATTGCCGAGGTAGGCCGACAGACCAAGACCCAGGCCGCCGGCATTTTTGATGCTGTCTACTATCAGGTTGGGCAGCGGCACTTCATAGGCATCGACACCGTCGATGCCCAGCAGGCGAGCACAGGTGCGCTCGATGGTGACGCTGGTGTGCTGCAGAATGAACTTCTGAGTGTCTTCTGCAATGGCGCGGGCAGCCTGACGGGCTTTTTTTACTGTGGCAAAATCAAGATTCAGCTTGCTTTTCATCGTCTTCCCTTACTTTGCGGTGAATATTCGTGGCTCAATTATACCCCTAAAATCTCAAAAACGCAGCCCTTTTAAAGCTGCGGCATGAACGGGGGGGGGTTAGACGGGTTTGCGTTTTATCGGCATGGTCATGCAGCGGCAGCCGCCGCCACCTCGCGACAATTCGGAGCCGTCGATGGTAATAACGCAACGGTTGTAGTTTTTCAGATCGACCTTATTTTCGGCGACGTCGGTAGCATCGATGATGGCGAAGCCCTTGCGGTCGAGTTCTTCGATCGTATTGATGTTGCGGCGATAGCCAATTATTCTGCCTGGCGCAATCGCGAAAAAGTTGGCGCCGCTGTGCCACTGTTCGCGCTCCTGCGTCCACAGATCGGCACTGCCGCCGCAGCTGATGGTTTCGAGCTCGACGCCCAGCCTGGCCAGCGCAGTCAGCAGGTTCTGCTCTTCCCTGATCTCGGCGACTTCCCCGCCGGCAATCGCAATGTGCACGGTTCTGAACATATTGGGGTGCAGAATGACCGGTTCGTAAATCATGCAGATATTGCGGTCGAGCTGGGTGAAAACCATGTCGAGATGAATGAATGATTCGGGTTGATGTGGCAGCTCCTGAACGATAATATGCTTGCTCTGGCCGTTCTGACAGAAATAGTCGATAAGGAAATCGACAGCCTGTGGTGTGGTGCGCGAGCCGATGCCGATCATCAGCACGTTGTCGGCAATTACCAGAACATCGCCGCCCTCGATTCTGGCTCCGGCGAATTCGCGGCCGTCAGGAATATTGATGGTGCGGGTGGCGAACATCGGATGAAAGTCGAAGATCGCTTCCATGATCATCGCTTCGCGGGTTCGCACCTTATTGGCCATATTCGCGATCAGAATCTGGTTGCCGATGGCAATCGCCGAGTCTCTGGTAAAGAAAAAGTTGTGCAGGGGCCTGAGGGCATAACGTTCATGGCTGAGAAAGCGGCTGAGATTGTTTTTCTGCAGCAATACGCCTTCGATGAGGCAGCGGGCAAGCTCTTTGTCGCTCATGTCGAGCAGTTGCTGCTGAACCTCGCCGGCAGCTTCGTTGGCGCAGACTTTTTCGACAAGACTATGTTTTACTTTGCTGTTCTGCAGCGTGCGTTCGAGCAGACTGCGAATCTGAAAAACCTCGCTTACCCGCGCGAGAGCACTTTGCAGCTGCTTGTATTCGCAGTTGGCAACTGAGAGGTTGAGAATGTCGCTGTACAGGGCGCGTTCGACATTCATCGGTGTCATATTTTCGATCTCGAGACCGGGTGTGTGAAGAATTACCCCTTCGAGTTCGCCTATTTCTGAAGTTACAGAGATGTCAAATTTTGCTTGTGCTGTTTTCATCTACATTGTCCTTAAATTCCGAACTGCCATGGATATTTGCTGCCTTCTGGCAGCGCTGCTGGCGTCAGGAGTGGGTGTTGCCGGTTTTTTTGCGAATCAGAATGCGGGAAGCGACGTGCCCATCGATTTCTTTGATTATAAACAGGCGGCTGCCATGCACGATTATGTCCTTTTCGCGCAGAAAATCGCCCTTGAGATATGTCAGCAGGCCGTTGAGGGTATTAGCCTGGTGCCGGTCCTCTTCGGTGAATTCAATTGCCAGAGAATTGCTGAGTTCCTGCAGAGATATGCTGCCGGTCACCTCATGATCACCATTATCGTGGTTGCGCAGAAGTATCGGAGATTCAACGTCGTATTCATCGCTGATCATGCCAAAAACGCGTTCGACAATGTCTTCGAAGGTTACGATACCTGAGGTCGAGCCGAATTCGTCGACAATTACCGCCATGTGCTTTCTGCTCTGCTTCATTCTCTCAAGCAGTTCGCCAATAGCTACGTTTTCCGGCACGAAAAGAGGCTGCATCATCAGCTGTCTAAGGTCGAAACGCGCGATGTCCTCGTGCTCGAGCTTAAGCAGTTCCTTGAAATTGACGATCCCCAGAATGGTATCGAGGCTTTTGTCGTAAACCGGCACTCTTGTGTACATATCGTTTTTGAAGGCGGCACGCACTTCTTCAAAGCCGGCATCGATCGGAATTCCTTTGATGCTGCTGCGGGGAACCATGACCTCGCAGACCTGCAGGTCGTTGAATTTGCTCGACTTCGACATCAGCCGGCGCTCGATCGAATCGATGTGCCCGGCATTTTCGCTGTGCTTGGCAAGAACGAGCAGCTCCTGAATCGACGGCGCATCGTTTGTCGTGCCTGACGGCTTGATCAGAGCGAGAATACTTCGGCTGAGCAGATCCATCGCTGCGGTAACCGGTCTGACGATAATGACGATCAGCTTGAGTGGATAAACGACAGCCAGAGTCCATGGCTTGGCAAATGCCACGCCGATCTGCTTTGGTACCACCTCGCCAAATACCAGCAGAAAGATGATGGTAACGACAGAAGCCAGAATCGGCGCGACGCTTTTCGACAGAATGCCTGTATCGACGAGCATCTGGTCGAAGACAGCGCCGGCATAGACGGCGAGAACGGTGTTGACAATGTTGTTTCCTACCAGAATCGCGGCGATTACCGATCCTTTGTTTTTCAGCATGTCAACGACTATACTTTGCCGTCGGCCCTTTTTGCCGTAATGCGACATACTGACTTCGTTAACTGATGTAAAAGCGGTTTCAGTGCCGGAAAACAGCGCTGAAACGAGCAACAGCACAGCAAAAAACACTATGGTATAAAGCATTGCAACTCCGTGCCTATAATTATCAAAACCTGTGGTAGGCACTCCATGCTACCATCATGAGTGTTAAAAAGAAACTCCATTGGAAAGCAGCACTGAACTGATGCGGATTTTTCGCATATTCGATTCTGTATTTCGATTACGATTACGAGCACCGCTTTGCTGAGCACGAATGATTGTCGGGTATAGCTCAGTTTGAATTGCATAAACACTTTGCCCTGGCCCCTGTTCCGCTGGTGTTGAGCGAGTTCGCACCGGATGGCAGGGAGTGCGCGAAAATAAAACTCCGCTGAGAGCAATCTCAGCGGATAGTCGGTAATTAAGGGGCGATTGTTATTTTGCTTCTTTTTTGAGTTTTTTTGCTTCTTTTTTTTCTTTTGGAGTCTTGGTCGGTTGCTTTTTCACTTCTTTTTTTGTTTTAAGTTCTTTACCCATTTTTTTTCTCCTGAAAACAGCATAATTCTTACCCGGAAATCACAAAAGCCAGGTAACCGGCAAGCTGTGAACCAGCTCTCATAATTATATACATCATGCCAGCCTGCACAAGCAATAGTTAAGAAAAGTCTGCTGCCGGAAAGTGCGGCTCTCAGTCGTAGAGTTTTTTTAGCAGAGAGAGGAAGCGGGGATTGGCGTCGAGGAGGGTGGCGATATGCAGAGCATCGTGCGGAACTTCGCTTTGCCCATCGAGTTTGCGCAGGCGGTAATCCATGTTGGCGCAAAGATTGTCGATCAGAACGCGTATGTCGCCAGCTGCCGGTTTGATCTGACCTTTGTTTTTAAGCCCGACTACCTGATAGCAGGCTGCTTCTGGCAGTTCTATGCCGTCATAGTGCGTGGCAATGATGCCGTGCCAGCCGGTCTTCTGGAGAAATTCGCCAAGCGCCTGAACGAAGCGGCGACCTTCATACGGGTTGGTTGAACGCGCGAATTCATCGAACACGGCAAGACCACAACTCTGAGGTGTCAATTCTGAAAGTTCTTTGAGCTGCATGACTTCGGCGCCGAAACTGCTCAGGCCCGAAGTCTGATCCTGGCCATCACCGGCGATATGACAGACATGATCGAACAGCGGCATGCTGAATTCAGCGGCAAAGGCAAAAAAGCCGAGTCGAACCAGTTCGGCACCGGTTGCAATGGTCATCAGAGCTACGCTTTTGCCGCCCATGTTGGCACCGGTGATCAGAGTTGTGCCTTTTATGACAGCGAGCGTGACCGGCGTGAATTCTTTGCCCTGTGTTTTGAGAATTTCGAATATCTGCGGATTTATCGCATCGACAGCCTTCAGATCTGCACCGGTTTCAACAAGTTCTGGCCGGCATGACGGCCAGCGCAGCGCCGCATCGGCTTTTGCCAGCAGAAGTTCAAAATGACCAAGGGTTTCGACGCTGCGGTTCAGCTGTGGCAGCCAGTCTCGTAATTGGCGGCCAAGATCGCTTCTTACCTGAAACTCAAGCTCTTTTTCGCGGCGCACCAGTTCGCTGCGTTGCTGTCTGAGCGTGTCGGCGCTGGTGGCATCGGTGGCTGTGACAATACGGTTTTCGAGCAGACGCTTTTCACTGCGAACACCTTTAAGCTCAGGCAGGTAGCTGTCGTGCAGGTGAAATGTCGAGATAATCATTTCGTCAGGGTTGAGCAGTCTGACCAGCGGCTGCAGGTCGTCAAAAGCCAGGCTTGACTTTACTCCAGAGCCTTTGATCAGAGTGCTCAGACTGCAGAAATGTATGGCGAACAGCTTGATTTCAAAAAGTTCGACTTCGTCGGGAACTCTCTCTTCCTGCAGATTCAGCAGTGTTCCGGTAATGTTTCGCAGTTGGCGAAAGATCGCCTGGGCTTGCGGCGCAAATTGCTGATGCTGCCGGCAAAACTCGACAAGCCCGGTCAGTTCATCGAGTGACTGCTCAAGAACGCTTCGGTTTTGCGAAGTTGCCGGTCGCAGCATTCTCAGAGCCTTGCGTCCGTAGGGCGAGCTCAGGTTGAGATTGGCAAGCACCCAGGCTGTGGCTGATGTTGCCGGTTTATATGGTTGCTGGTTGGTCATAGCTGCTTATCTGCCATTATATCGAAAACTGCGACGGAAAGCACGGTTTTAAGCTTCTGGCAGAGAGAAACGCTGTCGAGAAAGAAACCTTCCGGTGATCTCGGGTTAACTGTTACTGCCAGCAGGTTTACCGGTTTGAGCACGGCGAGTCTGGCTCCGCGCCGTCTCAGTTCAGCTAGTTGTGCCGGACTGAGAAGAAATCTGGTGCCGTCAGAAGCTATCAGCTGTAGATCTTTCAGAGAACGACTGCGTTCAAGAATTTTCTGTATCAGGCGTGCGGTGACGGCGCCGAGAAAAAAGACCCGCAGTGGTTGCGTAATACGTGAGCAGATAAGGTCGGCAGCGCTGTCGTCGAGACTGTTGATATTGTCGATGAGCTGATTCTCGCTGTCGATCAGAAAGCAATCATTCTCATGGCCTGCTCCGATGCGGTTTTCGTCTGCTTTTTTGGCGGAGAGTTGTGCGTCGATAATGCTTTCGGGGATATCTTTGGCAGCTGGCAGAGTCAGCAGACTGGCAATATGTGCGGTATGTTCGACAATGGCATCAGGATCTGGCGAAAACGCAGCGCCGGTGGCCAGAATACAGCCGTCGGCGGTGCTGACGGCGGCGCTCGATCTGCGCGCTGCGGCACCGTCGATAATTATCCGGCCGGCTTTTTCCTGTTGCAGCATGCGGGTCAGGCGTGTCATCTGACCGGTTGTCGAGGGGCCGGCGATAAGGGCGTAACCGTCGCTGAGCGCGCGAACTATAACGACTTCGCCGAGCGGCGTGTAAAACCCGGTAAAACAAAGGAGTTCGCGGGTAAAATCACATTGGCCGAGCAAATCGACGGCCGTGGCAACAAGGGTGCCACGGCCGACGTATACTGACGGTTTGTCGGTTCCGGTGACCTGGTCGATATCTTCGCCGTCGTAACCGATCGAAGTTATTGCCAGATCAGCCCGGCGGTCAGCTGCGAGCAGGTGGTTGAGTACTGTAGTTTTGCCGGCGTTTTTCTCAGTACCTATTATCGCCAGGCATTTACAGTCCGCCACCAGTCTGCTCAGGCTGACCGTCATGTCTCAGCCTTTTTTGCTGCGTTGTTTGCGTTTGAGGCCCACCGGTTCGAGTGAGATTTTGCCCTGATGCAGACCGGCAATGCCTTCGATTTCGACATTGCCCTTCTGACAGGCTTCGCAGTTGCAGCTTGGCCGGTAGCCATCAGGCTCGTTGTAGCAGGTGATGACACCTTCGTAGTTACGCAGAATGGTTTTTTCGTAGCCGCTCGAAATCAGGTAGTTGGGCATGACCGGAATCTTGCCGCCGCCGCCCGGCGCATCGACGACGTAGGTCGGCACGCAGAAGCCGCTGGTGTGGCCGCGCAGGGCTTCGATTATCTCGATGCCCTTCGCGACCGGCGTGCGGAAATGCGACAGACCATAGGAGAGGTCGCACTGATAGATGTAGTAAGGGCGAACCCTGATTTTGGCGAGTTCGTGCACCAGCTTTTTCATGACATGGACGCAGTCGTTAACTCCGGCGAGAAGCACCGACTGATTGCCGATCGGAATGCCGGCCATGCTGATCAGATCGCAGGCGCGGGCGGCGTCAGTGGTGATTTCTCTGGGGTGATTGTAATGCGTGTTGAGCCAGACCGGGTGATACTTTTTGAGCATATCGCAAAGCTCGGGGGTGATGCGTTGCGGCATTACCACCGGCGTTCGCGTGCCGATGCGAATCACTTCGACATGCGGGATCGCCCGCAGTTTCTGGAGAATGCCTTCGAGCTTGCCATCAGCCAGCAGCAGCGGATCGCCACCGGAGACGACGATATCACGCACCTGCGGGTGCTTTGCGATATATTCGATGGCCTTGTCGATATTGCTGGAGGGCATCGCCGTGTCTTTCTGACCGGCGAAGCGCCGCCTCGTGCAATGTCGGCAATACATCGAACACTGGTCGGTTACCAGCAGAAGGACGCGGTCGGGATAGCGATGAGTCAGGCCGGGAACCGGCGAATCACCGTCTTCGTGCAGCGGGTCTTCGAGGTCGGCCGGCGACTTGTAGAGTTCGTAACCGGTCGGAATTGCCTGTTTGCGCACCGGATCGTTCGGATTGTCCGGATCGATGAGGGTCAGGTAATAAGGAGTGATCGCCATGCGCAGCGTGGCAAGGCAGTCCTTGATGCCCTCGATTTCCTTGCCGGTGAGCTTGATGTGTTTGCTGAGCTCCTCGACGGTTTCGATGCGGTTTCTTACCTGCCATTTCCAGTCGTTCCAGTCAGCATCACTGACTTCCGGAAACAATTTGCGGCG
The DNA here is from genome assembly GCA_022704885.1 of Candidatus Rifleibacteriota bacterium. Next base: position 30,695 of record JAKJFO010000016.1, read on the forward strand.
ACGTTGCAGGTGTTCATCCCTGGTGTATTTGCTGTTCAAAGCAGGTTCCTTTCTCTGCCGGGCGCTAATTTTCCTCAGCAGAACATTTCTTCGAAAAGCTTGCGCAGTTCAGGACTTTCGCGCATCAGCTGCAGAGCTATTGCGGCGTGGCCCTTTGAATAACCGTTACCAATGATCATGTTGACATCCTTGCCAACGCCTTCGGCGCCGAGAGCGGCCTGGGTGAAGCTGGTTGCCATGCTGAAGAAGTAGACGGTGCCACCGTCACGGCATGACAGGATGCTGGCCATTTCGGTGTTGGGAATATTGACGCAGTTGATGACGAGATCAGCCAGTTTGCCGTCGGTATGTTCCATGATCTTGTTATACATGCCGACTGCATCGGTTGCATCTGCTGCAAAATAGACATCAGCGAGGTTGAGGCTTTTGGCGCGATTGGTGCTCTTGGGGCTGCCACCGACGCAGATTACCTTGCCGGTAACGCCGGCGCGCTTTTTAGCTTCATACAGGCAGAGCATGCCAGATTTTCCGCCGCCACCGATAACGACAACGGTGTCGCCGGGGCGAACCAGTTTGGCAGCCTGGGCCGGTGCGCCAGCTACGTCTAATACCGACAAAGCGAGATTTTCGGGCATGTCAGTCGGCAGAACGGCGTAGATGCCGCTTTCAAACAGAATGGCCTGGCCCTTGATGTCGACCTGGTCGATGTCGGGTCTTACTTCGAGAATTTCTTCGATGACCAGCGGAGTCAGCGAAAGCGAAACGAGAGTAGCAATCTTGTCGCCGACCTTGAGGTCAGTCTTACCTTTAAGGGCGGGACCGATCTTTTTGACAGTGCCGATCAGCATACCGCCTGAGCCGGTAACCGGGTTTTTATGCTTGCCCTGTTTGGCGACGAGGCCTTTCATGATCTTTTTGATTTCTTCGATATTGCCTTTGGCCTGCTTCTCGATCTGGGTGAAGCTGGCAGAATCGACGTTGAGGGTCTGTACGTCAATGAGAACTTCATTGTCGTAAATTTCCATGGTGTTGTCGATTTTGTCTGCGGGCTGCGGCAGCACGCCTTTGGGTTCGATAACTCGGTGCGTTCCGTATGGGCAACCTTTTTTCACGATCATATCTCCTTGCGAATTAAATAAAAATCAGCGTGAACATTTCTGAGTGACAATATACCAATGGTACAAAAGAAAATAAAGCTTTATGCGTTACACTTCCATGGTTTTGAGGTTATCGGCGACGATAAAATCGGCGGCGGTATTAGCTCTGATTTCATCGACGCTGCTGTCTTTGTTGATTTCGATCAGTGCGAGACCGCCGGGCGTTACTCTGAAGACGGCGAGTTCGGTGACGATCATGTTTACCACATGTTTGGCAGTAAGTGGCAGACTGCATTTCTTGAGGATCTTGGGCTTGCCACGCTCGGTGTGCAGCGTCGAAACGATAACGTTTTTTGCGCCAACGACGAGATCCATGGCGCCGCCCATACCGGGAACCTTCTTGCCGGGAATGATCCAGCTCGCGAGGCTGCCTTCCTGATCGACTTCGAGTGCGCCAAGAACAGTGTATTCAACGTGCTTGCCGCGAATCAGGGCAAAAGACATGGCAGTATCGAAATAGCAGCCATAAGGTAAAACGGTAACCAGTGCGCCACCGGCATTCGTGATGTCGGGGTTTTCCTGGCCGGGTTGCGGAGCCGGGCCCATTCCGATGATGCCATTTTCTGATTGGAAAATGACATTTATTCCATCGGGAATATGATTGGCAACGAGAGTGGGCAGGCCGATTCCGAGGTTGACCAGCTGGTTATCCTTGAATTCACGGGCAATGCGCCGCGCAATGATGGTTTTGGCGAGATTGACATCTTCTATCATGTTTCTGCTCCCTGCTCTCAGCGTTTTTCCGATACGAAAATGTGGGTAACCAGCGGTGACGGAGTCATTACCAGTTCTGGCTGAAGTTCACCAATTTCCACGAGTTTCTGTGCCTCGACGACGACGGTGTCGGCGGCCATGGCCATGATCGGGTTGAAGTTGCGGGTGGTTGCGTTGTACACGACATTACCTGCCTTGTCGACGACGCTGCCGCCGATCAGAGCCAGTTCGGCGCGCAGTGGCAATTCAAGCAGGTAGTCGATGCCGTCGACGGTCAGTTTCTGCTTGCCCTCTTCGACGATAGTACCGACTCCGGTTGGAGTGAGAACGCCGCCGAGCCCTGCTCCGCCGCATCTGATACGTTCGATAAGGGTGCCCTGAGGAACCAGATCGACCTTGAGGGTGCCTTCAACCATCTGCTTGCCCGATTCCGTGTTGGTGCCGATGTGCGAGGTGATGACGTGGGCGACCTGGCGGGCGGCAATAAGACGGCCGAGGCCTTTGTCGGCAAATGAAGTATCATTGCAGATGATCGTGAGGTTTTTGACGCCTTTCTCAAGAATGATGTCGACGAGCGTTTCCGGGGTGCCGCAGGCGAGAAAGCCGCCGATCATGATGGTCATGTCGTCTTTGAGCAGGTCTGCGAAATCTTTTCTGCTGATTATCTTATGAAACATCTGTCAAACCTTTCTGGTAATTTGGCTGAGACTGTCAGCGGGCTTTGAGTCCCAGTATTTCACGGGCTTCTGCCGGCGTCGCAATTTCGCGGCCGAGTTCTTTGGCAATGCGCACGGCTTTGGCAACGAGTTCACCGTTTGATTTAGCCTGCACGCCTTTGGCAAGATAGGTGTTGTCTTCGAAACCAACCCGCACATGACCGCCGGCAACGATCGAGGCAGCTGCCATCTGGAATGCTGCCCGGCCCATACCGGAAACTGTGAAGGTGCTGCCGGCAGGAATGCTGCCCTGCATGAAGACGAGGTCGCGCATGGTGGCGCTGATGCCGCCGGTAACGCCAAGCACGAAGTTGAAGTGCATCGGTGCCTTGATATAGCCTTTGGCCTGCAGCCTGACGGCGGTGTCGATCATGCCTTTGTCGAAGACTTCGACTTCGGGTTTGACGCCGAGCTCGATCATCTTCTGGCCAAAGGCGATGATGGTGTTCTCAGAATTGACGAAGATGTCGTCTTTACCAAAATTCACGGTGCCGCAGTCGAGAGTGGCCATTTCGGGCAGCAGGGTAACCGGCTGCAGGCGCTCTTCGTTCGACATGCCGACGGCGCCGCCGGTCGAGGGCTGAATGATGACATCGGGGCAGCATTTGCGTATGGCATCCATCGCCAGTTTAAAGCGCGCGGCGCTCTGTGTCGGGGTTCCGTCGTCTTCGCGCACGTGCAGGTGAATGATGGCAGCACCGGCATCGGCAGCTGATCTGGCTTCGCGGGCGATTTCCTCGATCGTATAAGGAACGGCCGGATTGTTTTCCTTGGTTACTTCGGCGCCGCAGATGGCGGCGGTAATGATGAGTTTAGACATGATTCACTCCTCAATATTTTTTCTGGTCGATGAAGGAAAGGGCCTGGTCGATGGCTTCGAGCGTGTATTTGAGGTCTTCGTCGGTGTGGCGGTAGCAGATGTAGCCATGATGATAAGGTTGCAGGAAGACTTTGCGTCTGATCAGCTGAGTGTAAAAGTCTTTGCGCATTTCCTTGTAGGTCTTGTCGGCGTTCTTTTTGAAAGTGACGAAAGGCATCTGCGGTACCGGTGAAAGCTCGGTTTCTACCTTATGTTTTGCCGTTATTTTTGCGAGTTCGGCGTTGAACTTTTCGCCCTTCTTTTTTATTACGTCGAGAACCTTGTCGCGTTCCATCATTTCAAGAGTCTTGAGCGCCGCCGCAAATTCGATGCTGTTCGGGAAGAAAGTCGATGAAACGAAAACTTCCTTTTCGATTTTCTTCATGAACTGAGCCTTGCCGACGCAGGCGCTGACCGGGTAACCATTGGCGAGAGCCTTGCCGAATGTCGCCAGATCGGGGGTGACACCAAGAAGGGTCTGAGCGCCGCCCATGTGCACTCTGAAGCCGGTACGGATCTCGTCGAATATCAGCACGGCACCGTATTTGTCGGCGAGGCTTCTGACACCTTCAAGAAAGCCGGGTTTGGGATATTCGCACTGTTCGGCAAGCGGGTGCCCGATTGGAGTGATGATGATACCGGCCACGTCGTTGCCGTGCTTTTTGAGCAGATCTTCGAGCTGGTCGAGATGATTGTAATGAAATTCGAGAACGTCTTCGTAAAGTTTGGCCGGTATGCCGCCTTTGACTTCGACGCACCAGTCATGCCAGCCATGATAACCGCAGCGGATAATCTTGTTACGGCCAGTGTAGCCACGAGCTACGCGGGTCGCCAGAGTTGTTGCGTCAGAACCGGTTTTGGTAAAGACCGACATTTCGGCACATTTGATCAGCGATCTGACCTTATCGGAGAGGCGGTTCTGAATCGACTGGGTGAGCGAAAAACAAAAGCCTTTCGTTTTGATCTGCTCGATGGCAGCGTTGTCGATCTCTTCTTCGCGATGGCCAATGATGATCGGGCCGTAGGCACAGAGATAATCAAGATATTCATTGCCGTCGATATCGGTAATTCGGCCACCTTTGCCCTGTTCAAAATAGATGGGGTATTCGCCCTCGACGAAGTTATAAGGTCGTCTTATGCCAAGAACTCCGCCTGGGGTGCAGGTTTTGCCATGTTCAAATTCTTTCAGACTCTTGCTCAGGTTAAGTTTGGGTGCGTCGTACATTTCTTCATTCCTCCTGAATTCTGCTTTGCAAAAAGCGGTGTGATATTTTGATCCGGTGTCTGGCCGGGTTGATACGCAATTTGAGATTACTAGGTGTCGGGTTGTTGCCGAAAGTGTCTGAATGCACTTCTGTTTGTGACTGTCTGCTGGCAGAAACAGCCAGCAGGTGCGAACCTGCCAGGCGTCGAAGCTTTGATGCTGCTTGAATAGACGCTTAACATTTCAATCACTCCGTAACCGCATATCTTTATATTGGCAAGTCTATCATATTCACCAGAGAACTTCCGCAAAAAAAAACCGCCCCGTTGCCGGGGCGATTTTGTACAAAACAGAGATTATTCTTCTTCTTCTTCTTCCTCTGGCTCTTTTTCTTCGTCGGGGTTCTTTTCTTCGACTTCGCCGGAGCCTTCTTCGGTCTCTTCGACTCCTTCAGTCTCTTCGCTGCCTTCTTCGGGCTCTTCAACGGCTTCTTCCGGTTCCGGGTCGGGTTCGCGGTAAGAGGATTCTGATCCGCCTGATTGTTTTACCCGTGACCAGGTATCGGCTTTGATATCCTTGCCGCTGATCGAACCTTCGATTTTCACTTCATTGTTCTCATACTGCTGAGCTATCGCCTGGCCGTTTTCATCCATTACGAGATTGTAAAGAACCTGAGAACCGGAATTGTCACGGTCATTGGTCTCGATGACGGCGCTGACAATCGCTCTGCTCGCATCGCGGGTAACGGTCACCAGACCGGAAATCGTCGCCGCCGAAAGCGTGCTGCTGATACCGACAAGAACTGTCAGAAAAACAAACAGAACCAGTGTCTTTTTCATGAGTTACCCCTTTCGCACTTCTCAGTACGAATATACATCATAATCATCGAGCTTGTCATTTTCATCATCAAAATTTTCACGGCGTAATCGCTTTGGCTTTTTTGCCTTGCTTCTATTTTTGATGTCTTCGTAATCGTCAAATTCATCATTCAGCTTTTTTGAACCTGATTTGAAGGGTCTCATGTTCTTCACGGTACAGTGCTCTCCTCTTGTTTTGTGCTGGCTCGTTGTCGAGCCAGTTTCCAGATGCTCTAACTGCCAGCAGGCAGGAGCTGTTCAGTATGCATGTTGTCAGACACTCGGTTCAAGACTATGCTTTGATAAATGCCATATCGGAAAGACAGTGTCAATCGCTATTGCAGACGATAAAACAGGAATTAGCGAGAATTTTTCAGGATTATGGCGACCTTGCCGAAAAAAATGCATAAAGCTTCTTCAATCGTGAAATCAGGCGTTTTTTGGAGGTGTTTTGTTGTACAGAACCGATATTATGGGCGGCGGGCGATAAATACAGCTCTGACCGGGGCTGGGTGCCCTTCAACCGTAATTGCAGGATTATCAGGCGCGAGGCACATTGCGAGAGATTCGCCAGGCATCCACTCGGTACAGCGCTGTTCTTCGACAGCAGTCCGGCACAGGTCGACCGGCCTGGCATCGACAAAACCCGCTTTTCTCAGCCATAAAAGCATGGCCGCGACCGATGGAATGAACCAGACATTGTTCATGCGGGCATAGCGTTCTGGCGGTACCAGAACAGTGTTTTTGTCTCCTTCGACCACCAGGGTTTCAAGAACCAGTTCACCATCTTTACGCAGCAGCATACGCAGGCTTCGCAAAAAATCGAAGGGCGAACGACGATGATAAAAGACACCCATCGAAAACACCGTATCGAAGCATTGCATTTCTTCGGGCAGCTGCTCAAACCCTATCGGCAGCAGGAATGCCCGATTTTGCCGGCAATAGCGGTTGACAGCCATAAACTGTGCCAGAAACAGCAGAGAAGGGTCGATGCCGACAGCAATTCTGGCGCCGGCGCCCACCATGCGCAAAAGATAGTAACCGTTGCCGCAGCCGACATCCAGTATTTTGCGTCCCACCAGGTCGGCGACATGCGGCGCAACCCTCGCCCATTTGAGGTCAGAGCGCCATTCGCTGTCGATTTTGACGCCGTGCAGGTTAAAAGGCCCCTTGCGCCATGGGTTTAGCTTTAGCAGCGCTTCTTTGAGAAGTCTGAATTCTGAACTCTCTGGAGGTAGTGGTTTTCCGGCCGAAACTTCGGCCTGATCGAGACTGCAGACGCCGTCGGGCAGGTCGGGAAGTGCCTGCAACGCTGCGAGCCAGGCTGGCAGGTTGCCGTCGCGTTTTGCCAGCGCCTGCTCGATTTCGGCAGCGAACTGCGGTTGCCATTTCCCGAGGCCGGCCTGCGCCAGTGCCTGATAGAATGGGGCAAAATCAAAGCTGGTGCTCATTTTATCGCCAGCATCGACATGAAATTGAAGCACTGAAACCACACGTCGGCGCTTTTGAATCCCGCTCTGATCAAGCGGTCGCGGTGTTCTCTGATGCTTTCGGGGATCAGAACGTTTTCGAGAGCTGCACGCTTCTGGCTGATTTCGAGCTCGCTGTATCCGTTGGCTTTTTTGAAAGCGTGGTAGACCTCGATCAAAAGCTGATTAACTGCCGGATCGGCAAATTGTACTTTCTCAGACAGTATCAGTATACCGCCTGCGCGCATGCCACCGTAAATGCGGTCAAGCAGCTCGCAACGCCGTGTCGGCTCGACGAACTGCAGTGTGAAGTTCATGACGACGACAGATGCTTCGCTGATTGCACTGTCGAGAATGTCTTCGCAGAGATACTCGATCTGTGCGGGCGCAGCATCGCTTTGTGGCTGCTGCCGGCATCTGTCGATCATTGCCTGCGAGTTATCGACAGCGATAATTCTGCAGTTCTCTGCTTTCAGGCCCTTCTGCATGGCCAACGCGCTGGCCCCGAGAGAGCAACCAAGATCGTAGAGATGTGAGCCATTCTGGGCGAACTGGGTGGTCAGGGTTTCGATCATGCCGATGATCGCCGGATAGCCGGGAATCGAGCGCAGCAGCATGTCGGGAAAGACTGCTGCCACTTTTTCGTCAAAAACGAAATCCTGTGGTTTCTTGATAGTTTCTGCGAATATCCGATCTTTGTTTGAATGATTCATTGTCTTATGCTTTGTCATTGTAAAGGTATAGCGGTTATTAGAAGCCACCGCCGGTGCGTCGGGGCGGGG
>JAKJFO010000016.1:38482-38718 GCA_022704885.1 Candidatus Rifleibacteriota bacterium
TGTTCCCGGGATTGCCGGTTGAGTTGCCGCCAGAGGTGTTGGCCTGACCGCCTGCATTGCCCGGGCCACCTGAAGTGCCAATGCCGCTTCCGCCCGCACCCGGATTGCTGCCGGTGCCATCAGCTGTGTTCGCGCCGCCATCGCCGCCGCCCGGCTGGTCGGTTGCGGTATTGTCGGTGGCACTGCCCGAACTGCCGGAGCCCGGAGCACCACTGGTTTCGTTAGCATTGCCGCCG
>JAKJFO010000170.1:0-339 GCA_022704885.1 Candidatus Rifleibacteriota bacterium
CCTGTCTGGCACCGCCCTGGGGCAGCGGCAGTTGTGCCGGTTGCGGCGCCTGTCGCTCGGCCGCCGAAATATCGACACTCAATCACCTGGGCCCCGATCTCGCGCAGAAAAGCCCGTTGCCGGTCGCCGACAAGCTTTCGCAAATGACGGTTCTCTGCAGAATTCCCGAAAGATGGGCGTTCTGCAGCCGCGAGTTCATCGCCGCCGCACTGGCCCGCCGTCTCATGCTGAACCTGCCGGCCGCCGTCGACTGGTTTCGTCGCGTCGAACTCGTCGAACCGGCTTTTTTTTCGCACGGTCTGGCAATAGCAGTAGTCGAGGGTTTCGGGGCGCCGCCGC
>JAKJFO010000170.1:349-8816 GCA_022704885.1 Candidatus Rifleibacteriota bacterium
CGAGACGGTTCTGGCGGCGTCCGACGATGACATCTCGATAGCCGAGATATTGCCGCCGGTAAAAAAGCTCGAAGAGCGCTTATACCCAATGACTCTGGCCGCCCGTCTTCCCGGCGAAGCAGTTCTTCTGGCACGCGAAATCGATGCTCTGCTCGCCCGGTATAAGCTCAAAAATCAGAAGCAGCGTTCCAATGGCTGGCTGAACTGGCAGATCGCCGCCGGCGAAGCGAAAAAAAGCGGTCTTCAGAAACTCAGTCTGCGCGAAGACAGCAACCTTCTTCAGGTCACCCTGCTCAAGCAGCCCGAACTCTTCATGCTCAACAAACTCTTCGCCGACCACCCACCCGAAGTAACCAGCCTCGCAGCTCGTAGATAATCACCGAATAGCACCTCACAAAGCCACTAAGGCACGAAGCGTCAGAGAAGGAAGAAGAGCGATCCGCAGTCGCCCACAGGATGTGGGTGATACTTGGGCGCATCAGGATGGAAGCGCCCGGGTGATTTCGCGAATTGGCGCAGATTCTTCAGGAGGGCTGTCATGCTTTTCCCTGATGAGCTGCGCATGATCTTCTTCTCCTTTGCAATAGCGGTTAAAAACAAGCTGTCTTGCCTTTCCCCTGTCGCGGGGTTTTTTTCTTGCTGTTGCCCGGTTCGCTGCATTATACTGAACCGTGCCGACTTTTGAATTGACAAAGGCGATGATCGTTCGTTCGCGTGTGGCCGCCAGTATAGTTTGCAGGAGATGTCTATGAATACCACTGGTATGAGCCCTATGGTATCGGAAGATTTGAAATAAAGAGAAAAAGGGTGAAAGAGTCATGATCGTTAAACTCAAAAGAAAAAGGGTCGATTATCCTGATCTCTCGCCACGGCAGCCATATTTTGTAATCGGCATCGAAGCCGATGATTACAGGATTCTCAACGACAGGGGGCAGCCCTTTTTCTATCCAGGCGCCCTTTTCGACGTCATCGACAGCAGCGAACCGGACAGCTGGATAACCGAGTATGGCGACGAAGGCGAGCGCTACTCATATCCTGCCGAGCTTAAAGAACCAGGTTTTTTCGAAGACTATTTTGAAGGCAAGGCTGAGGTCTTCTCGCGCTTCTGGCAGACCATAAATTCTCGTCTTTCCAGGGCAGCATGAAGCATAACGAGCATTACCACTACGAGGAGTTTGCGCGGGCAGCGGGGTATCGCCTGGTTGCCGGCGGTGACGAGGCCGGACGTGGGCCATGGGCCGGGCCGGTTTATGCGGCTTTCGTCATTCTCGACGAGGGAAAGCGCATAGAGGGGCTTGACGATTCTAAAAAACTCAGCCGTCGTCGGCGGCGCGAGCTGTTCGAGCAGATTTGCAGTGAGGCTCTTGCCTTTGGCATAGGCACTGCCAGCCCCGAAGAAATCGACCGCATCAACATTCTTGAAGCGACGCGCCTGGCTTTTCAACGGGCATTTGAAGGGTTGCAGCAACGCCCGGATTACGTTCTGCTCGATTATATCAAATTGCCATGGCTGCGGTTGCCGCATCAGGCCTTCGCTCGCGGTGAGTCGATCAGCGCTTCGGTGGCGGCCGCTTCGATTCTGGCCAAGGAAGCACGCGATCTCTACATGGAAGAAGTTGCGCAGATGTATCCGAAATACGGGTTTGAAAAGCACATGGGCTACGGTACGGCGGCGCACCAGCAGGCATTGCTCGAGCATGGGCCCTGCCCGTTGCATCGCCGTTCTTTCAAGCCGGTAAAAAAGCTGTTGCCAGATGAAAATCTTTTCACTGCCACATACCGCTGATCTCGGTGCCGGCCGCCAGGTCAGTGCCGAAGTCATCGCCAGCGAGGGCGGCCGCTCGCTCGTTCTGATCAATGGTGTGCCGGTCGATGCTGATGGCAGTTACCCGGTCGGTCATCGGCTGGCCGGCCAGCTGGCCGCCAGCGACGGCGGTTTCGGCCGAAAAACTGCTTGCCAACGCCGGCATTCATGAGGGCGGCAGTGAGCTGACCGCGGCTTTTCGCCGTTACGGTATTGCCCTTACCCAGGAAAACCTCACTCTCGCTGGTGAGCTGCTCAAGTCTCTGCCAGACGTCGCGCTCGACCGTCTTAATGCCGGGGTGATTGCGTTGTTGCTGGCGAAAAAGCTGCCGGCAGCGGCTTTTTCGCTGCTGCGCGATTATCTTGGCGGTAATCTCAAATTTGAGGCGCTGTTTGCCGGGCTCGACAAGGCCACTCTGGCAGGCCTGCGCGAAGCCTGGGGGCAGGGTCGCATGTTCGAAGCTCTGCAACAGCTGATCAAAGACGGTATGGCGGGCAGTCGCCCGGCCGGTTTGCCCTCGGCGGATGCTATCGAAGAATTAGTTGCTTCGCTGCAGCTGCAGGAAATGCTGACGCGTCAGGCCGAAAACGGCAATGAAGCGCGGCTGTTCTTTCAGTGGCCGCTGTTCTGGCATGGCCAGGATTTGCCCGACACGCTCGAAGGCGAGGCTTTTATCCCCGGAGACAAAGACCCCGAGCAGGGCTTCAGTCTGCGTCTGCTGGTGAAACCGCCGTCACTCGGGCCGGTCGAGGTCGCGCTGCATCAGCTCAAAAAGAATCTGTGGGTGCATTTTGGCGTCGAAACTGCTGTGATCGAGCAGGTGCGCAGTCTTTTTCCGCTGCTGCAGGAACGTCTGGCCGGCCAGGACTGGGAACAGCTGCGCTTCACCGTCGGCAAAGTCCGTCTGCTTACAGATTTTTTTGCAGCAGAAGAACCGGCGCCGCCCGCTTCCGAAAGACAATCCGGCCGAATCGATCTGAGGGTATGATGGCAGAGAAGAAACGGGTTGATATAAAATACGATGATGTCGCGGTAGCGATCAAATACGCGTTTGGCGAGGCCGGCGAGGCGCCGAAGGTTGTCGCGTCAGGGCGCGGCTGGCTGGCGCAGCAGATCGTCGAGCTGGCCGAAAAGAACAGGGTGCCGCTGCGCAAGGAAAAGGTGCTGGCCGAGTCGCTCGCGAAGATTCCGGTCGGAGTCGAGATTCCGCCGGAACTCTGGAGCGCCATGGCTGAGATTCTCGCACAGATTTATCTTCTCGATCAGAGCAACCGCTCATGAGTGACACCCGAAAACAACTCGGCAATCGCGGCGAAGACTTTGCACTCGCTCATCTCGAAGCAAAGGGCATGTGCCTGATCGACCGCAACTACCGCTGGCGCGGCGGCGAGATAGATCTGATCATGCGTGACGGAGCGGTGCTGGTTTTTGTCGAGGTGCGCAGCAAAAGCGGCGCTGCGCACGGCACTCCGCTCGAAACCATCGACTACAGAAAGCGCCGCCAGATCGAGCGCTGTGCCCGGCAATATCTGGCTCACAAAAAGGTTGGCGCAGACGTCTGCTGCCGCTTCGACGCTGTCGGCGTGCTTATTCCCGCCAGCGGTCAGGTCGAGATCGTGCACGTTCCCGACGCCTTCCGACTCGGCGAATGAGTCTAATAAATTTTGCGCTCGTGCTCGTGCTCAGCGAAGCGGTAATCGTCGTCCTAATCGAAAGGCTCAGAATTTGAAAATGCTCAAAGAAGGCCGCGATTACGATTGCGATTACGATTACGATAAATAGACCTGTTGATGCTTGACTCTGCATGGGTGGTGAAATAAGATGGTGCGCTGCACGTTTATCGTTAAGGCGGGCAGGCATATTGTCGATTAGAATGAAAAATTTACACTATACAGGTGATCGCATGAAACGTTATATTTTGCTTTGTATTCTGTTGTTAACAGCAGTCTCTGGCTTATGGGCACAGATACCGACACAAAACAGTCGCTTTGGCGGTGCTGGCAGGACAGAAACGACAACAGCCGTTCTCGAACATGCGGGCAAGTCGAAAAACGACGTGGTAACGACTGAAAATTTGCCGAGAAACGATTCTGGCGCCGTTGACAAAAGCAGCGCCGAATATTACAAGTGGCGTCTGCAGCAGTTACAGCGTTCTCTCTATGAGAAAACCCGCAAGGAAGTCGTCAGGGAAAAGTCTATAGAGGCCGTTGAGCAGACAAAAACACATGCCGAAATGGAGGCTGTGCGCTTCAACGAACTTGACGCGCTCAAAGATGCTCCGGCCACGACTGTCTCTGAAAGTGAAATCGAAGACGAAGTGCACAAGCGTCTGGGCGCAGAAATCGTGCTCGAAAAATTCGGCAAGGCATTCTTTGATGAAGGCGAAATGGCTCAGGCTACGCTGTTTGCCAGCACTGCCCCTTCTGATTACCGCCTCGGGCCTGGCGATGAGCTCAAGATCATAATCTGGTCAGAGATGGGCGACGAGACGGTTTATGACGTGCAGGTCAACCCGGAGGGCCAGGTTTATGTGCCGATTCTGGGTATTCTCGGCGTTTCCGGGCGCACCGTCGGCGAATTCGAACAGACGGTGCTGGGCCGACTTTCCGGCAAATTCAAGCATTTCAAGGGTCAGGTAACTCTCAGCAAAGTTCGCACCATTCAGATTTTTGTCGTTGGCGAAGTCGAAAAACCCGGAGCCATGTCGGCTTCGGGGCTGGCAACTGCTTTTACCGCCCTGTATCAGGCTGGCGGCCCGACCGAACGCGGTTCGATGCGTCTGATCAAAGTTCTCGACGGCGCTGGCAGGTCAAAAGAAATAGATCTCTATCGTTATCTGCTTTCGGGTGATCGCAGTCAGGATGTTCCGCTCGCTAACGGCGATACTGTGTTTGTACCGACGGTAAGTTCGCAGGTCAGTATAAGCGGTATGGTGACCCGCCCGGCTGTCTATGAAATCACCGAAAACACGACGTTGGCTCAGGGGCTTCTCATGGCCGGCAATGTGCAGGCCAGAGCTTATTCCGGCCGCGTAAAAATTACGCGCTGGAGCGGTGATAAGCGTCGTCAGACATATGACATCAGCCTCGATGATCAGGCAGAATTGAACCGGTTTTTGCTCGCGAATGGTGATGAAATCATCGTTGAACGTGCAATAGAAAACGTCGGTAACGAGGTCGAGATTGCAGGATCGATTACCAGGCCAGGTAAATATGCCTGGACGGAGGGCATGCGGGTCGCTGATCTTATCGCCCGCGCCGGTGGTGTAGTAAAAGAAGAAACCAGTTTGGAACATGCCCAGATTATGCGCAAAGCGGCGGCAGGCAAAGAAGAGATTCTCTCTTTCAATGTCAAATTTGCCCTGCTCGATGACAAGGCGCAGAATATCGAATTACAGCCCCTCGATCAGGTAAAGCTTTTTGCACAGCGTGAAGTGACTCCCGAAACGCGTTTTGTCAATATCGACGGTGCTGTTCGCCGACCAGGCCAATACGTTTATCGCGACGGCATGAAACTTGCCGATCTGGTGATGAGTGCGCGCGGCCTTGCCGTAGATGCATCCGGTGACGTAGAGGTAGCCCGGGTCAAGGGCAGCGGCGATACCAGCGAAATCGTGCGGGTAAACGTTTCGCAGGCTCTGGTTCGCCCGGATTCCGAAGATAACGTCAGCCTGCAACCGCTCGACCGCGTAAGTGTCATCACCCGGGGTGACGGCATGACCGAAGCAGAAGTTGTGTTTATCAAAGGCCAGGTGCGCCGCCCCGGCCCCTATGCTCTAAAACACAGAGGTGAAAAACTGTCGAGCCTGATCGAGCGCGCGGGTGGCCTTACTCCTGACGCTTTTGCAGAAGGAGCTGTATTCATGCGACGAACCGAGCATATAACCACCGCAAAACAGCTCGAAACTGCCGAGAACGTTCAGGAAGAAATGTTTCGACAGGCCTCGCTCGATCTGAGAGCAGACCTGCTGCGTTCAGGTGCCAAGCTCGAAACCGGAAATGCCAAACAGGAACTCAGCTCTGGTTCTCTTTCGCAGCAGCTGATGACCGGTAAAACCTCAAAAGAAGACGTTGTTGCCAAAAGTTCTGTCGATGAAGAAAAATCCGAATTCTCTGGAATCGAGATGTTCTCGCGCAGCCCTTACGGAGAAATGGTTCGCATTCCAGTGCCGTTGCCCGATATCATCGCTGGCAAAGCAAGCGAATTCGAAGATTTGTCGCTGCTTGACGGCGATCAGCTGACGATTCCGGGAACGCCAAGAACAGTTTCGGTTCTCGGAGCAGTGGTTAACCCGACCACCATTCTATTCCGAACCCAACAGGGTTCACGCTATTACATCAATCGCGCCGGCGGTTTCACCGCACATTCAGATCATCGTCGAACAGTTGTCATTAGGGCTAACGGCGAGGTTCTTCCGATGCGCCAGGTAAGGCATATCAGCCGGGGAGACATCATTCTCGTGCCGCCGAAACCTCGGCTGGTCAGACCTGACAAACTCAAGGAGCTCGGCAACATTGCCAGCATTATCGGTAATCTTGCGGTAACTTACAAGGTCGTCAACGACGCAAAAGACTAATGAAAGGGGTATGAGATGAGCCCAGCCAGTAATATTGGAAAGATCGTAAAACGTAACGGTCAGGTGGTGCCATTCGACAAGGAAAAGATCGTCAATGCCATTTTTCGGGCGGCGGTGGAAGTGGGCGGGCACGACCGGCGCCTCGCCGAGATTCTCGCCGAAAAGGTAGTGCATCAGCTCGAACTGAGCAAGATGCCGCCGGCGCTGCCGAGCGTCGAAGAAGTTCAGGACATCATCGAAAAGGAACTCATCGAGTCCGGGCACGCCAAGACTGCCAAGAAGTTCATTCTTTATCGCTACGAGCACAACAAGCTGCGACAGGGCGTCGAAAAACAGAGTGCGTCTTCTTCAGGTAACATACCGTACAAGAAGATCTGGCAGGTGCTGAGCTGGGCTGTCGATCATGACTGTTACAGCATCGACAAGATCAACGAGCATATCGAGAAGGGTACTTACCCGAAACTGGTGGCTGATGTCACCGCTAAATACGATGCCGATATCGCTTCGGCCGCCGAAAAGATCATCGCCCGCCTGCCGGAGGTGCGCATCGTCATTATCGCCGGGCCGTCAAGCTCGGGCAAGACGACCACCACCATCAAAATCGGCGAACACCTGCAGAAGCAGGGCTATGAGCTGGTTTCGATGGAACTCGACATGTATTACTTCGATCTCGAGCATCACCCGCGTGACGAATTCGGCGATTACGACTTCGAAACGCCGGAAGCGCTCGACCTCGCACTGATCAACCAGCATCTCGCCGACCTGCTCGATGGCAAAACCATTCAGATGCCGCGCTACAACTTCAAGACCGGCAAACGCGAAACCGAAACCGACCCGATGAAGCTCGAAAAGAACCAGATTCTGCTGCTCGACAGTCTGCATGGCCTCTACGCCCCGATGACCAGCAGCGTCAGCGATGAAAAAAAATTCAAGCTCTACATCGAAACCCTCTGCCAGATCAAGAACGCCGCCGGCGAATTCATTCGCTGGACCGACGTACGCCTGCTGCGCCGCATGGTGCGCGATTCGTGGCATCGCAGCTACAACCCGCGCCAGACCCTCGAACACTGGCATTATGTGCGGCGCTCGGAGATTCAGCATATCATTCCATTCGTCGGTGCGGTCGATCATGTGATCGACGGTTCATTGCCTTATGAGCTGCCGATTTATAAAAAACATCTCTTTCACTATTTCCCTGATTTCGTAAAGGATTACCGTGAAGACCCCAAGCGCCAGGACGCTTATATCCGCGCCAAGCGCGTGCATGACCTGCTCGCAGCATTCAAGACCTGGGAAGACGAGGATGTCATTCCAAAAGACGTTCTTATCCGCGAATACATCGGCGGCAGCATCTACGAATACTAGTTCGCTCTCTCCTTCGTTCTCGTTCTCGTAATCGTTCTCGTAATCGTAATCGTAATCGTAATCGTTCTCGTAATCGTAATCGTTCTTTAATCTGTTTTATCGATTCTCTATGAAATTTGACCACGAAAAACTTGATGTTTATCGTATTGCCATCGAGATGACGGCTTGGGTATTCGAATTGAGCCGAGCTTTATCTGATCTGAACCGTCATACAAAAGATCAGATGATACGGGCTTCTCAGTCTGTACCTTTGAATATTGCTGAAGGTAACGGAAAGCGTTCAGAAGCAGATCGTAGGAGATTTTTTGAAATAGCTCGTGGTTCGGCTCTTGAATGTGCAGCTGTGATGGATATTCTTCTGGCGTGCAGGACAATTACTCAAGAGCAGGCAAACCATTGTAAGCAACTGCTTTTGCGTATTGTTTCCATGTTAACTCGCATGATCGATGGTAACAGTGCTCGAGAAGAGGCTGTCGATTACGATTACGCGCACGAGCACGCGCACGATTAATTATTTCGTGCTCGTAATCGTAATCGTAATCGTAATCATCGGTTTTCGCATTTCAGCTGGTTGATACTACCAGGCGGCGGGTGCGGGGGCCGTCGAATTCGCACAGGTAGATGCCCTGCCAGGTGCCAAGAACGAGCGCGCCGCCGCTGACGATGAAGCTGTGGCAGGTGCCGAGCAGGCTGGATTTGACATGCGCGTGGCTGTTGCCTT
>JAKJFO010000171.1 GCA_022704885.1 Candidatus Rifleibacteriota bacterium
TACAATTCCGGCTGGCGGTGTAAAAGAATGGTTTCCAACAGCAGTGTATTGAACGATTTTTTTCATTACACCGCCGTTGCCATCCAGCCCGAAGCGCAGTGTCTTCCAGTTGCCGGCCGGATCCATTGTCAGAGCTTGCGAAAAATCTTCGTCATAGAGACCTTTGATCGAAATCTCGCGCTTTTCATAGTCAATTTTCAGGTTACTAGTAGCTGAAGCGACAATAAAATCGTCGGTCAGCCACTGCCGGTTTTCCAATTGATTGAATTTTCCATCATGTCCTGAGAGCAGTAACTGTTGAGGGTCAAGATTACTCAATCCTATGGCAGCCGCTGACATTTTAATGGTTTCAACAGCCTTGCGAGCATAATTGTCACAGGCATCCCACCATTCGAGAGTCCAGGGAAACCTTTCGCCGGCTTTTTGCGGAGTTTCTGCCTCAAGCGTTATTCTGGCTACCGGCCCAGGGTGCGACAGAAAGCCGACCGACCCGGTAAAAGCTGGCGCCAGCCTGGGTGTTGCCACAACCGACAAAAATCCTGTGCGCGTTACTATAGCCCAGAAAGTCACCTCTGATTCGCTGGTCAAAGTGATCGAACTGCCATAAGTTACTCCGTCACGTGACACCGCGATACTGCCGTCAGAGACACTGATATCGACAACGGAGCTGATAGAAAAGGCTGTTTCGCGAAGAGACAAAGCCTGGTAGGTCAACCTGAAAGGCTCTGAAGCAACTACCTGACGATCCGGCAACGACAACCAGCTGCGCAGAAAAGGGAATTCAGGAGCTGCCGAGCGTGGGTTATCTACCCGCAGAGTATGATTCACGGCACCGCCTGGAATCGAGCCAAGAGGAGATGGAGTGAAGGTTACTGTCACATCGCCAGGTGCATAGGTCGGAGGCTCGTTTGGATTGCCAAAATCCCAGCGCAGATAGTAGACATGCATACCCTCATCGGCCTGAGAAAAAGTATGATTGGCTCCCTGAAAGCTTTTGTAAGTCCCAACCGAGCTGACATTGACTGCATCTGTAAAAGCAGGGGTCGGATTATCGTAGACATCAACTACTCTGACAATGAAAGGAGTTGTCAATTCGCTGGAAGCGAATACCGGAAAATCGCCGGTGATACGATCGGCCGAGCCGGCATTGACTTTGATTGGCAAACTGTCGGCCGCGGTCAGACCGGCTACCGTGGCTCGCAATTTCTGAGTCCCGGCGGTGGTAAAAGTCCATGACCCGCTGCGTATCGACTGATTGGCGAAAACTACCACCTGAGGCGATGGAGTCGAAGTTGCTTTGTTGTCTGTCGATGACAACGAAACATTACCGGTAAAACTGGCAGGATTTCCATAAGCATCAACAACCTGGAGCGTGTAATTAACAGCAGTTCCTGCGACTGTCGAATATGTCGACAGCTCGAGCTGCAACCTTCTCGGCGCCGAAGCCTGAACGGTTACATTCATGTTTCCACTGATTCCGGGAGAATTTATATCAAATACTGAAAGCTGATATGACCCGGCTGTATAATAGGTTGCTGAAAAAGTTCCCTGGCCGTTAACCAGTGTAGAATCCTGCGGAATGACTGCCCTGGAATCAAGAGTCGTAAACCTTATGCCGCCATTGTACTGTTCGTTGAGATCACCTGCCGAATTAGATGCGGTAACATCGAAAGAAAAGGCCTGGCCGGCAGGCAGGCTGATTGTAGAAGGCGACAGAGCAAAGTTGATCGTTTCGCCACTGACTACAGTTATGACATCTGTGGTATCACCGTTGCCAGAAACGGTTTCGCTCGCAGTTATAGTGAAATCTCCAAGATTCGCCGGGGTTACTTCCAGCAGAAATCTCTTGAAACCATTTTCAAAATCCTGAAACGTATAATTGGCAGGACCAGACACCGTAGGATCTGAATAAGTAAAATTCACGCTGCCCGTGAATCCTTCCAGAGCATTGTCGAACCTGTCTTTAAGATAAAGATTGAACGAAAGCGAGGTTCCCAGGTCTACAGACAGAACATCCGGCCTCAATTCCACAACTGGATCAGCTGCATCTGCCAGGATAGTTACGAACTCCGAAACTCCGACTTTGCCTGAGTCTTCGACCTGAATACTGATGTTTTCGGCCTTGGTAAACCTGGCTCCGTTTATACCAGAAAAAGTTTTGACACCCGCATCAGTATCGAGAAAGGTATAAATGCCCGGAATACTGACATCACCGCCAGTTGCGGTATGAGAAATCACGACTGTTCCGGTGTAGTTGGTCAGCAGATTGCCCTGATTATCGCGCGCCCTGACCTCGAATGTGAAAGTAGCGCCGGCATAGGCAACCGGCGGTGTATCGATCTCGAATTCAGCCAGGCCAGCCGGCTTAACGTTGAGAAACAGCAGGCCGATCTTTGAGTTATCTTTGACGTCTTCGACACGCAGAACTACATTGCTGTCGGCTGTCGATAAAGAAATCGGAATAGCCAGAAAGCCATCGAGGAATTTGTATCCGGTCGTCATTGCCGGCGAGGATTCACCTACGTTGGGAATAATTCTGCACGCGCCATCATATGAGGTCAAAACCTGCTCTGAGTTATCGCGGGCTTCGATAGTCAAAGTAAAGGGAACCCCGGCCAGCTGATCATACCCGGCATCGATAAGAAATCTGTTCAGCGTTGGCGGAGCCTCCGGGTGAACCGTCAATCCGACATTTCCCGACAATGCCGTAGCAGTCAGGCCAGAGACTGTAAGATTGCCGGCCGTATCAAGGGTCGTCGGGTGCAAACACAGTCCTGCCACAATATCGAGACTCGGCGTTGCTACTGTGCCAAGTGATGAAGTTAAGGTGGCAGCAGTATTTATCGTGACATCAGGATTACCATAATCATCCACTGCAGCAATCTCGAGATTGAATTCCACGTTCTGATACTGGTCTGGTTCAGCGCTTAGACGCAGCATGGTAGCAGCGCCGGCATTCACCAGCACATCGGTGTGAGTAGAGATTCCGCTCGATGCCTCGGTAACCGTGATAGTCTGAATGGGGGCGGTAAAGAAAGAACAGTCGTTCAGATTGCCGACGCCGGCAACAAGATTGACAGAAACCGGAAATGAAGCAGGTGCCAGATCGGTTGTCTGAATGATGATCTGCTCGTTGTTGCTGGTATCGGTATTGCCATAGCGGTCGTGAGCAATGATCTGCCCGGAGAAAAGATCGCCGGCGGCAATTGAAGCCGGAAAGCCTGTCAGAGCGAGAGAAACCGTTGGAGCCGAATTAGTCTGAACCGGCAGCGAATCTGAAGAAATCGCTCCCGAAGTAGCGGTGATCGTAAATGCTTCGGCAACTGGATTACGCGCCTGAAAAACTGTGGTTCCATTGTCAAAACCGGTAAAATTATGGCTGGCGCGTGGGAATTCAACGTTAAGAGAACTGGCTGAAAGGTTGACATTGCCGACGAAAGCCGTGACAGTGGCATTATTTTGATCTACAGCAGTTACCCTGAAATCAAAATATTCTCCGGCACCGGCGCTGGCAGGAGCATCTACCCTGAAATCTGCGACCGGAAGGCTGTAAAAAATTTCGATTTCGTTCAAAATCGGCGTAAAAGCCGGATCGGATGTCGAAAGAATGGCCCGCACCTGTAAATACCTGGCAGGAGTAGCAATGCCGCTGCCATTGATAGTAATAGGATCGCTCCAGGCGCTGTATGGCCCGCCAGAGACATCTGCCGTTCTGGTCTGAAATGAAACCGAGGTGCCTGGCGCCGTAGTGTTTGCTGACCAGGTCAGAGAATCAAATACGGGGTTGGCAACACCGGTATCGAATTCAACCGATTCATAAATACCTGTCTGTTCGTAGCCTGCAAAAGCCTCATCACTTAAGGTCACTTCCAGCGGGTACTTTGGCTTGATCTCAATCCAGTCAACCTGGCTGCGACGTTCACGAATAGTCGGCTGACCTGCCACAGAACGAGTTTGCATGCCCAGACCGACAATTGCCGATCTCGTTGGAGTGTTAATCGTAAAATCTACTGTCGATTCCATCCAGTCAGAAAAGCCGGCAGCAACGTCATAGCGGCGATCGCGACCGACGGCGGCGGCCTTGATAAACATCAGCGTTGCCCACCCGGTGTTGAAAGAAGCAGAATTAAAACGCCGTTGTGCATACAAAATGAATGTTCCAGTCGAAGGTACGGTTATTGTCTGCTGGTATGCCCGCCATGAACCGACAGCATAGGCACCGACTGCGACGTTTTCTGGAAAACCCATTGATAGACATGCGTTGCTGTTAAAACCAGAGTAACCGGATGGAATAATCGATATTCCGGTTTCAATGGCCAAGGTAGGATAAGTCCCGTGAGGATCGGCAACAAGATTACCAAATCCATCGGCCGACTGAATGCCAGTGCCAGTACCATTAGGAGAAAGTCCCCAACTGTTGAGCCCATCTTCGAAATCATGGTTGAGGATGTAAAAACGACTGAGAGTAGTATCTTCAACACTGACAGCGTCGTCGTTTGCATAATATAGATAATAGGTATTGTTCGCTACCGGAACCGCCGGATCAGCATCAGCTTCAAACAGCAACCTGACCGGGGTGCCGGGGTTATCTGTGGGTCTTTCATAATCGAGCAGACGAAAAGGAACCTGCGCGCCGGCCCAGTCGGTCAATCGCAGATCCGACCAGTCCTCTTTTGCATTACCGATAACATCGATCTCAAATTGGCATTTTTCAGCATAGCGCCGGACTTTGCCAAGATCTGTCGTTCCATCGTGATGAATGTCGTTCGGAATGTTCAGAACGATCGATCTTTTTCGGGCCCAGACTCCGCGGCCGCCGAACTTGAGGCCGGGATTACCGTCGTCTTCGCCGGGGTTTGTGTTGCGCAGTCTGAGAAAATCAGCGTCAGCGCCTGAGGTGTCGGAAGCGACAACCGCGCTGAAAGAAGCTGTGGGTGCGGCAAAGTCTGCCAGAGTGCTTATTTTGAACGACGCAGCTGACGCCTGATTAACAGAGAGAATTGTCAGCATTCCAGCAATAAAGACAAGAAGACAAAAATTACGCAAAGATTTATGAAGCATGCTTAAGCTCCATAAACCGGCAAAACTTGCCCGCCATTTCCTGCAGATTCTTCATAAGACATCCTAACCCAATGAAGGGAACAACCAGGGCTCCGGCCTTAACCAGACTTCAATAACAGGTCACCTCAATATTCAAGAAACCACCAGACACTAAAAAATGAGCTCCCGAAAAGCGCAGCAGAAACCGCGCAAACACAAAACACGCAGCAAAAAAGGTTTAAACTCTTACCTAACCACAACCAAACGCTTTATCTTATAACCTATATCCATTATAATATACTAATGTTATAAGAACAATACGGTTGGTACAATGGACAAAACAGACTTGAAAAAATTAGAGGATATCACCAGGGAAATCATCGAAACCCTGGATGAGGAAATGCCCGAGGATAAATCGGGGTTGTTGTGCGCAAAGAACCGCAATTCGCCTTTCCGGCAGCTCGTCGGGTTGCTGGAAATGGAGATGGATTCGATCAGAATCATGTATTCAGATCTGCCATTGCCAGCCATCGCTGCAGAAGAAAAAGAATCCAGAAAAACACCTGAAGAGACGGAAACGCCGATACAGAAAGAGCCGACGCGCAATACTGAACCACCCCGGCCGAAATTTTCTCCCAGACCCGCCAGCGACAAGCCGCGCGAACCGGTTACAACTTCAGAACCACTGGAAAAACAAAAGTCCGCGTCAGCGAGGCAACAGGCGACTGAACAACCGGGCACTGCAAATGACGAAACCAGGCCTCAACCTGCGGCCGCCTCAAATAAGACTACCGATCAAAACTTTGCGGCAACGGCCAAAATCAAGCCGCTGTCATCACCGCCTGCAAGCCCGAACCCTCGAAATAATAAGTTTCTTCTCGCGGCTGGTGTCGTTATTCTGTTATTGCTGGCCGGCCTGATCATGCTTCGAAAAGAGCCAACGCAGCAGCAACCGGCAAAAGTAGTCGTCAACTGGTCTGACGTCGAAAAAGGCAAAACCCACGCCAGCGAACTCAAAGACAAGGTCACTCCACAGAGTAAAAAGCAGGCAAAGTCTTTCTATACCCTAGGCAACAAGGAACTTGGCAATAAGAACCTGCGCGCCGCACGCGAATACTTCCGCACCGCTGTTTCCCTTGACCCATCAAGCGAAGAATATATGGATGCCTACCGCCAGGTCGATTACATGCTGAGAAAGAAAAGCGCCACACCCATAAAGCCTTAGGCATTTTGCAATGTTGCCCGACGGCCATTGATTTATTTGGCGATTACGGGTAGGCTGACAATTATAAGTAAAACAGAATCGGAGGGTGACAGCATGAGCGAAGTTCAGCAGACAACGGAGCAGCAGACAACCCCTGAGATTACTGGCGAAAAGCGCCGTCAGTATTTTACAGCCGGCATGATCAGATGGATACTAAATGAAGCCGGAAATTCCGGCTGGGTAGACAAGCTGCCACAACGTTGCCAGGCGCTTGCCCTCGAGGCAAAAAACCTCGGCAGCATGCCTTCAGAAAGTCAGAAAAAAAGCAAGGCAGCGTTAAAAGCTGCACCGGCAGCCGTTCTATATTGGCTTGGCATTTACACCGGATTCTTCTGGATTGTTCCTGGGGCGGCCATTGGTATGATCGGCAGCTATTTCATCTCCGAAAGTATCTACGACATCTTTAAAGCCGGCAAAGACGCCCGCTTTTACCGCACTTTTCTGCATTACCTGCTGCGCATGGAAAACGCCGACGGCGTTATTTCGCCCGAAGAACTCGCCAGCCTCCGCTCCATAATCGAATTCATACCCGCACCCGCCGAAGAGAAGCAGCAGTGGCTCGCTGCAATTGAGTCACCCGAAGGTTTTCAGAAACTTGAGCCCAGCAAACGCCTTAATGACAAAGAAAAAGAGCAGATTCTCTCTGGATGCTGGGGGCTCGCGCTCTGCGACGGTTCTGATGATGCCGAGCGCGAAATGTTCGCAAAATTTGGCGAAGAGCTTGCAATAACAAGCGAAAAGCTGACCAACATTCAACAGAAAATGGAAGCAAAGCTTGCCCAGCACGCCTTCCTGGTCGAGGAAACCGCCCGCGTTACCGCCATGTTGCACCCGGCACTCAGCAACAACAGCTCGGCGGCCGCAGAGGTGCTGCAACTCGTATCGCTCAAACCGGTTGCAAAAGAAGAATGGCAAAAGCGCATCGACCACATTCTGGCCAACTACGCCACCGAAAGCATTCGCCCGCTCGACCCCGAACTTGCACGATCTATCCTTCTTTCGGCGCTGATTCTGGCAACATACCTGGCAACTCCTGAGCAGCAAATCTGCATCAGCGAAGCATTCCAGAACATCTGCCAGGAAGCAGGCCTCAAAGACGACCTCGCTTCCCCCGCCGAAGACCTCACCCAGACACTCTCTACCATCTAGTCCACTGTCACATTTGAATGTGTGTTTAAAAACTGTCATTGCGAGGAGCGCAGCGACGAAGCGTATGCCTTCGGCATACGCTTCGTCGGGCTGACGCCCTCTTCGCAATGACATCAGACCAGGCTGAAGCAAAACAGCAATGGTCGCGCAGCTTTTGCGTCAGTTTTGTCGCAGAAGGAAAAGCGCTGCGACGTTGCTGCGACGCCTGCTGACTGCCGCAGCATGCCGCTCGACCACAACAAAGCGCTTTTAACAAGCGTTATCAGAACATATCAAAGACTCTGGCACGCGAATTGCTCTACTAATCATTGAATAATAATGTACAACGACTTGTGAGGTAAAAATATGGATATCAACAGAATGACACAAAAGTCACAGGAAGCGCTGCAGGCCGCCCAGAATAACGCTATTCAGCACGGCCACCAGGAAATCACCACCGAGCACCTGCTTTCGGCACTGCTGATAGATGATGCCGGAATGATCCCGCGCCTGCTCAATAACATCAATATCCCGGTCAAAACGGCCAGAGAGCGGGTAAACAACCTTGTTTCCAGACTGCCCAGAGTCTCCGGGCCAGGCATGACCCCTGACAAATTCTATGTCAGTGCAGAACTGTCGAAAGTTCTCGTTAAGGCCGAAGAAGAAATGAAGGCCCTCAAAGACGAGTATCTCTCGGTCGAGCATCTCGTTCTCGCCATGATCGAGAGCGCCTCTACCGCTGTCGGCAAGATGTTCGCCGAACTCAACCTGACGCGCGACCAGTTTTTACAGGCACTTACTGCGGTGCGCGGCAACCAGCGCGTCACTTCGGCCAACCCCGAGCAGACTTACGAAGCCCTCGAAAAATACGGCCGCGACCTCGTCGCCATGGCGCGCGCCGGCAAACTTGACCCGGTCATCGGCCGCGATGCCGAAATTCGCCGCGTTATCCGCATTTTGACCCGTAAAACCAAGAACAACCCGGTGCTTATCGGCGAACCCGGTGTCGGTAAAACCGCCATCGCCGAAGGCCTTGCCCAGCGCATTCTTCAGGGCGACGTGCCCGAAAGCCTGCGTGATAAGACCGTGTTCGCGCTCGACATGGGCGCGCTGATCGCCGGCGCCAAGTTCCGCGGTGAGTTCGAAGAGCGCCTAAAGGCCGTTCTCGCCGAGATCAAGAGCAGTGACGGCCGCATTCTGATGTTCATCGACGAACTGCATACCATCGTCGGCGCCGGCCGCGCC
>JAKJFO010000172.1 GCA_022704885.1 Candidatus Rifleibacteriota bacterium
GTCATTGGCGTCAAATGCTGAAGCTGCCACAAGAAACACAGACTGGCCGATATTTCACACCATCCGCATCCTGAGATCATCAGTGTTTTCAAAGCTGAGGAATTGGCTGAAATAACCCACATGAAATTTATCTGATGAATCCTAAATTCCCGGAAAATGAATAGCGTGTCATAGATCAGGGTCAGCCCAAATTATTTCTAGAAAATGCTTTCAACCTCTTTACTTTTCCCCTTAAGCACGCTATAATATAACGTGCTTAAGAAATGGAGGTTTTTATGAGTCGCCTGGTCTACCACCGCAAAAAAGAGACTGGCTTTACCTACGTCTACGAAGTAGTAGAAGAGTATTGGGATAAAGAAAAGAAGCAGATGCGCAGCAAGCAGCGGTGCATCGGCAAACTTGATCCTTTGACCGGCGAGCTTATTCCTTCCAAGCGACTCGGAAAACACGAAAATGCCGTTCTAAATCCTTCGGTAACCGCGAAGACAACGGTAAGTGGCCCGAAACTCCTGCTCGAAAAGATTGACCAGGAGGTCGGTCTTTCAAAGGTTCTGAAAAAGGCTTGCCCCAAACACTGGGAATTAATGATATCTCTGGCCTGGTATCTGGTTTGCACAGGCAAAGCCCTTGCTTATGCAGAAAGCTGGTGTCAGAATCACGAAACGCCCTTCGAGGGAGGACTAGCCAGTCAGCGCATCAGCGAATTTCTCAGCAACATATCCGAAGACGAGTGCCAGACATTTTTCAAGCTCTGGGGAAAACAGATTGCCGAAAGGGATTTTCTCTGCTACGACATTACATCAGTCTCATCTTATGCTGAGCAGAATGAATTCGTTCGCTACGGCTACAATCGAGATCATGAAAAGTTAGCTCAGATCAATCTGGGTATGGTTTACGGTCAGAAAAGTTTATTGCCGGTAAGCTACCGCCAACTGCCAGGAAGCATCACAGATGTTGTAGCGGTTCGACACTTATTGGACCAACTCGATAAACTCGAGTATCCCAAGCTCCACCTGGTTATGGACAGGGGGTTCTACAGCCAGAAAAATATCAACGCCCTCGCAGAGGGAGGGCACAATTTTACGATTGGCGTATCAACGAATCTCAAATGGGTCAGGGAAGAAATCGACATGGTTAGAGATAAGATTGATGGACCAGAATGCCTGAACTCTGTCGGGAAACAAGCTCTCTATGTTTATTCGCGGCTAAAATCGTGGGGTGACACTGGTCGCCGCTGCTACCTTCATCTTTTTTACGACGAGCAGAAGTTTGCCGATGACAAAATCGCCTTTAACACAGCCCTGTTGACCTACAAAGAGGAACTGGAGCAGGGAAGACGAATCCCAGAGCATGAAGAAGCCTATTCAAACCTATTCATCTGTCACACAACCCCCAAACGCGGTTTAAAAGTAACATTTAACAATGCCGCAATCGAAGCGGCACGCAAAAAGTATGTCGGGTATCAGGTGCTTCTATCGACAAAATTTAAAGACCCGATGGAAGCATTGAAGGTTTATCGAGAAAAAGATGCCGTAGAAAAATGCTTTGATGACCTTAAAAACGAGCTGGATATGAGCCGTCTCAGGGTTCACAGCGCAGGCCGTATGCAATCCAGAATGTTCATCCAGTTTATTGCATTGATACTTCTGAGCCAGATTCGGAAGGTAATCCGGGAGAAAATGCCAAAAAGTGGTTATACCGCAAAGGGCCTGATGATGGAAATGGAATCGCTGACAACAATTCACTACAGTGGCAAATACAACAACAAACTTACCGAAATTACCAAAGCTCAGCGTGAAATACTCGTGGCATTCGGGGTGGAGCTAGAAAACACGCTATAAAGCGCTCGGGAATTTAGGTGATAAGCCATGTGAGCTTCTAATGGGACCCTGTGACGTCGCACTTCCTGATGGAAGCAAGTGTGACGACAAGATATTCACTGTAGTGCAACCTGACATAATGGTGATCTGCGATCCAAAGAAAATCGAAGAACGCGGCATCATCGGCTCGCCAGATCTGGAGGTTGAGATCATTGCACCGGAAACTGTCAGGAAAGACAGTATCATCAAGCGGCACTGTATGAACGGCATGGTGTCAAAGAATTCTGGCTGGTTCACCCGGTCGAACGCCTGATCAGGGTGAACAAACTCGGCAAAGATGGCCGCTTCGAGCGCGAAGAAATTTATGACGACACAGCAGAGATTGCGATCGCGCAGTTTGCCGGTTTGAGCATCGACTGCCGCCGGCTGTTTCCACCCCTGCCGAAAGTTAAACGGGTAAAACCACCGCCACCGCTGAAGTATGGGTAATAGAATCAGCTCATTGCCAGCTGGGTTCGAATAGCCTTTTCGACTTTGATCAGATCGTCTGATGAAATGTTGCCAAACAGGTTAGCAAGACGGGTCTTGCTGACTGTCGTTATCTGGTCGGCCATGGCCTTTACCTGGCGACCGCCCAGCGTCACATAAGCCTCGCTCGGGTAAAGTCGGTCGGTGCTGGTAGTCAGCGGTATGACCTGAACGCGATTGAGAAACCGATTCGAAGAATCATTACTGACTATAATTGCCGGGCGGGTCTTTTTTATTTCACCGCCAGCCGCCGAAGTAAAATCGACCCACCAGACTTCACCACGGTTCATCTATGGTTTCTCCGAGGGTTCCTTCGCACCATTCTTCGGCGGCACGTTCTCTTGCTTCGTCTTTTGCCATTTTTTTGTATTCAGAATCGAGAGAGTTGCCCAGAACATGTGGCCGCAGCAAATCTTCGATAAACTGGCTGATTTTGCCGCGGCCGATAACCCGGTGCAGCCTTTCGTAAACCTGTTCGTCGAGCGTGATAGTCAATTTTTTATGCATTTCCGGGCTCCTTAATACGTATTATACACGTATATATTGCAACTTGTCAAAGCTGACAGCAGCAAATGCTGCCTGTTTCAAAAAATCGGCGGCAATCGGTGCAATCTGCGGTTGCGGCCTTTCTG
This sequence comes from Candidatus Rifleibacteriota bacterium, assembly GCA_022704885.1. Next base: position 2,981 of record JAKJFO010000172.1, read on the forward strand.
GCCGAAGATTTCCGGCGGCCTTCTTTGCGGCTTGGTGTCTCTGTGCGAGAATATGACCGGCTATTAATGAAGCTTTACAGGCTGTCGAAGTCTTCGGCGGGCTGGAAGCCGGCGGTAATGAGGATGTCGGCGCCGCGTTCGCGGTCGTCAGCGAGTTTGCCGGTACCCGCGCTGTACTGATAGGTCGAGAGTGTTGTTTTTGGCATATTGAGCGAACGCAAAAGCTCGTCGATTTCGCGGGGCAGCTCAAAATGCAGCAGATCGCCGGTCTGTTTGAGATAAGCGCGGTCGGCGATGAAAAAAGCGCCAACGCCGTGATCTTCGGCGGTTTCGGGGCACCAGATGAAAACATAGTCGGCCGGGTCGCCGGTCGGCGAATAGACGTAGTTCTCGTTGATTATCTGCAACCGGTGATCAACGATTGAAATGTCGCAGTTTTCGTCGCCATCGAGCGTAACCTGCAGTTTTACACGCATTCTTTCGGGGCGGGGGGCAGCGCATTTCAGGAAAATGCGGTTGATGGTTTCCTGGCGATCAGGCGGGCATTGCAGCGCAAAGCTGATCTGGCTGGCATAACGTTGCAGGTGATCTACGGCTCTCTGCTGGCCGGCATCGTTGCGATCGTAGTCGCCAAGTCTGATGATTTCGCCGAAGATGTCGGATACTTCGAAAGAATCGACGATGTACGCCTTTTCGAAACTGATAAATCTGATGTCAGCCCATATTTCGAGCAGGTTCTGGCTGCCGCTGGCAGAGCCAGCAGTCATTGCAAAAAAGAACAGAGTTATAATCGCCAGAAATCTTTTCATATCGCTCACTGAATCAGATTCAAATTCCAGAAATCGAACATCTTGTACATCAATTCTTTGTTGAAGCAAAAATCATGCCAGAAGCAGACAGACGATCAGTGTCTGTTGATGCGGGCTAATCTGGGCGGGAGCGTTGAACTGCAGGTTATCAGGCAGCCAGCTGCCAGAAAATCACCGCTTATGAAAAAACCTGATTTTTGATACCGTTTTGAATATCTGTAGAAAATTGTTGCGCGAGCCTGGCTTCTGGCAGGCTGATTATTTTGCCCAGGGATTTGTCGTCTACAGGCCCGCGAGGTTGGATATGCAATCAATGATTGCATTGCAATCACTTTTCGGTGGGGCGCAAGGCGACCAGCTCGTAAAGCGGGTATTCGCGACTTTTGCCTTTGAGTTCAGTGCGCTCGATGAAGTTGACACGGGCGCGGCCCTTGAGAATGCGAATGGCACCGGGAGCGATGATGATGCCGCTATTGGCAGCCTTTTTTGCCTGGGCTTTGAGGCGGGCAGCGAGGTTGACCGGGTCGCCGATGACAGTGAAGTCAAGCTTGCCAAGCCTTGAACCGATGCGGCCAGAAACAACCTGACCGCTGGCGATACCGGCGCAGATGCGCAAACCATGCTCGCGCATCTGGCGTTCGAGATCGAGAACAGCTGCACTGGCGGCCAGAGCGTGATCGGGGCGGGTCGGGTCAGCTCTGAAAACCAGCATCAGCGTGTCTTCAACGAGCTTGTCGACGACGCCGCCATGCTGGCTGGCCGCAATATCGGCAGCAGCGATAAAGTCGCCGAGGGTTGCGAAGATTTCTTCGGGCGCGGTTTCGCTCTTGAGATGCTGCAGCTTTGCGAGTTGCACGAAGGCAACTGTAGCCTCGATGCGTTCACCACCGACCGCCATGCTCTCTTCTGAATCAGATTCAACGGCCTTCATGACTTCGCTCGAAACGAACTGCGTCAGGCGGCGACGCTGTTCAAGGCCCTGAATCATGCTGTCGAAAGTCTTCTTGAGATCACCGAATTCACCTGTCTGGTCGAGCTCGACCTGGCACTGGTAATCACCGGCCGCCACCTTTTCGGTTACCCTGATGAACTCACGAATTGGCCGCAAATAGATAAGCATGAAAACCAGAAAAACAAAAACCAGCAGCAGCAGAGCATAGAGCAGCAGCGCAGCCGAAAAGCCGGCGGCATTCTGGCGGCCGGTAACTTTGTTGATGCGGGTAAGCAGAATCAACGGATAATCGCTCATTGCGAAAATCTGCAGAAGATCGCGATCGCCTATTCTGCTGGTATGAATGCCGGAAACTGCGGCGAGGTTGAAGCGCTCCAGCATTTCGGGATCTCTGACTTCACGATTATCTGCCATGGAAAAATAGCGCTTTACCCCGGCATCTTCGCGAATTATGAAATACTCTGAAAAAATATCCCGATACACCTGCGACTCTTTTAAATATCGCCTGGTCAAGCCCTTCAGCAGATCTTCGTTAATGTATTTTACCGTCAGCAACGCCAGTGGATCGTTGCGCCCGGCTTTAGGCAGATAAATCGAAGAAAAGCGGCTGCCCTGGTGAAAACGGAACAACTGGTAAAACCGACCCCAGCGGCTGATCACATCGTTTATGAAGCGCGAATCTACCGCCATTATATCGCGCGGACTAAGATCAAACGATACCTGGGTAAATACGCCATCGTCATTGAAAGCGCTGAAAACCCCAAGGCTGGAAAGACGACGGTTGGAGTTCTCTTCGCTGGAAACTGTGCCGATGTAGTTTTCTGATTCTGCCTTGATAAACCTGCCGCCGGGCAGGTCAACAGATATATCGGCCGCCAGCGAGTTTTTGAGCCAGTCGTGCAGATGAGCTTTGATTTTATCCTGGCTGTCTGATGCGATCAGACCGGTCAGCGAACAGGCGAGATCATAGGTGGCCTGCTGCAGTTCCTGCTGATAAGCGGCGAACTTTTCGTTAAAATCATTGAACATATACTGCTGGCGGGTTTCGGCATCATACCAGGCATAGATGCGACTGTACTGGTGCCAGGTTAAAAAACCTGACAGCAGCAGAATGACCGGCAACAGCAGAATAAAGGCAGTACCGGTCACGACCTTGCTGACGATGCCGGCCTTGAACTCGACTCCAAAAAAGAAAATGCGCAGCAGAAATAGGGCACCAAGCATGACATAAAGCCTGCAGACGAACAATATGTGCTGCGACCAGGGCAGAAGCGGGTGATGCAATGATGACCATGGTATCGAAACCTTGAGCAGTGGCAGATTTCTGCATATCTGCTCGAGATGTTCCGGCATGAAGGTTCCCTGCTGAATCAGGTCGATAAGTGCGGTCTGTGAAAGGGTAGAGAGCAGATGATAACCTTCTTCGTCTTCATGGAACCTGGTAATCATTTCCGGGCGATTGCGGCTGGATTCCCAGTATGACAGATCTGACCGGGCCAGGCGGCGGCGCAGTCCGGAAGCAGATTTGTTCAAAGCATCGGTCGCTGCCATCTTCCATGACAGATCAGAACCGGCAAATACGATAAAAAGACCGCCGGTTATAATTCTGTCGGCGCCTTTACCTGAATAAAACGGCTGATAGAAAAAATACAGGCTGCCGCCAAAGACTGATGACAAGGATTTGGCGACACGCCCGGGAATAATCGCCATATCGACAATCAGAGAGAATGCCCGGCGCAAAAACGAATCTGCATCGCGCTTCACTTTGTCCGGGTCGCTGAACCTGAACAGGGCCCGGGTTGAAGCCTCGTTCGCACTGCTGTGAAACTTGTGAAGAAGCTGGCCATTGAGGTTAACCAGATAACGCCGCATGAGATTGCGCGACAGGCTTTTGCTCTGCCCGGCAAAACGCCTGTCAAAATAGACCGAAACCGAACCGGTATCTGGGCCATGGCTGATCAATCCGGCGGCCCGCAGGCCGGTCAGTTCTGTCAGACGCTGCGCCACCGCGGCGGGATCAGTAAAATCAGGCATTGTCGTCATAGCATCGAAACAGCTTTCGAGACGACGCTGCAGAAAGCTGTTGATATCAAGATCGCGACGGAAGCTTTCCATGTCGCTGATCATCGTGGTGCTGGCCGCGCGCCTGTTCGCAGTCTGTGTCATTTCGAACAGAAAGTTAAGGCTGAAGTGAACGATGAATGCCGGTAACACGAACACCAGCAGCCATACCGCGGCCAGAACGGACGCCCTGATCTGACGTTTTATAACAACATTGTTCTCAGACATCTTTATCCTCACAGGCAACCAGCGCAAAAGCCTCGACATCAGGCTGATTCTCGACCGCAGTCAGCTGAAAGCGTTCATCGAGGGCAGCAGCGGTTGCCGGGCACAGCAGAATTCGCGAAACCGCTGTGCGGGTCAGACTCTCGATTTTTTCGGCACGCTGCACGACTTCACCGATTACCGAATAAATGCGGCGCCCCGAGCGTGAGCCGGCCATACCGGCAAAAACACGGCCGCTGGCAATGCCAATGCCGTTGTCAACGGTAAACATGCCGGCGGCGGCACGACGCTCATTGAGATCTGCCAGACGCGCACGCATGCGCCAGGCAGCCAGAACCGCCCTTTTTGCCGGAATCTCTCCGTTTTCCTGATAAAAGACCGCAACCACGGCATCGCCAACCAGGCGCTCGACAAATCCGCCACATGAAGTGACAGCTGCTTCCATCTCGGTAAAGTAATCGTTGAGAAGACTGACAACCAGCTGTGGATCAGTCTTTTCGCTCAGACTGGTAAAGCCGCGAATATCGCTGGCCAGCATCGAAACATTTTCCAACTTGGGCTCTTCGCTTATGGTGCGCTGCCCAAGCTGCTGATACAGATCTTCGGAAACGAAGCGCCGCATTTTTTCGCGTTGTTGCAGGCCAGTGCTCATCCGGTTAAATGAATCTGCCAGCAGGGCAAACTCATCGGTCCGTGCAATATCGACCCGTGTCTGCAAGTTTCCTTCGGTTATCTTGCGGGCCGCTTTTTCGAACCCTTTTACCGGCACGACAAAAAGTACCGCCAGAACATCGGCAAACAAAAACAGACTCAGCATGACAACTGCAAACATCAGTGGCGGGAAACTGCGGATCATCAGATACAGGAGCAGATCAGGATTACTGTAAGAAACTCCGCCAACGATTATGGGCTGCCCGTTGTCAAAGTGGTAGTGTTCTAAACAGACACTGCCATTTTCGGAACTGCTTTTGAATCCGCTTGAACGACGGGCCAGAGCCACATCGAGAAGACGTTTAAGACGCGAGTCGGGGTTGATGTGCTTTGGCCACCAGCTCAAGATGGTATCATCGATGCGGCGCTGGCCGATGACGAAATTATGCCGGGCCAGATGAGTAGTTTCTGAATAGATTTCGGGCGCGAATGACTCAGGACTTATCAGCATGTAACCGGAGTTCGCAACATTGGTCATCGCCAGTGCCCGCACCGGGTAAGCCGGATCAGTCGCATCGGGAACGAGAAAATAAATCATCCGGGCGAAATTGTCGACTTTTTTGATATCTGCCGACTCGATCGCTTCGTTCTGCATGATGTAGTGTTCGTAGTATTCGCGGCGCAGTGTGTCGATGAAGCCGTCTGCGAACACCAGGTTTTCCATGAGTTTTCGATTTTTCGGGCTGTTACGGTCAAGAACACCCAGGTTGTCGAGATACTTCACTGCCAGAAGATTGTCGATATTGGAAACGGCAATTCTCAACTGATCACGATCCTTGAACATTCTGGCGACCCCGTCACTGCGGAAAAAAATCAGTTCTATCCAGCTACCGGGATTCACTACCTCATGCGAATGCATATTCATGATCACTTTCTCG
>JAKJFO010000173.1:0-338 GCA_022704885.1 Candidatus Rifleibacteriota bacterium
CAATTACGACTACAATATTCATTCTCGAATAATAGATGCCAGAAGCGGATTTGTTCACGACATCAGCAATGCCACCTCTTTTGGCAGCGACCGGCAGAATCGTATCTGGATAGATTTCAACTCCGAAGTCGCCACGAACAATGCTTTCACCCTCCTTGACAATGGTTTATCGATACAACAGACGCTTCCCGATGCTGTTTATGATGTAGATAAAAACTTGAACAGAATTCGACTGGATCATGCAACCGGCATGATGTATATGCTATTCCGTGACTACATCACCAACAACCTTACCGTTTATCGATACAACAGCAACTACTGATACTGCATTTTTCCCA
>JAKJFO010000173.1:348-8251 GCA_022704885.1 Candidatus Rifleibacteriota bacterium
ATTCTCTTCCGCGCCTCTGCGGCTCTGTGTGAGATTCTTCTTCGTGCCTCTGCGGCTTTGTGCGAGATCTTTTCGATTACGATTACCCTGCTTCGCCAAGGCTTCGCAGGGCAGGCGAGCACGAGCACGAGAGCTCTCTTTCTCGTCATTCTGCGCGGAGCCGTCAGGCGAAGTCGCAGAATCCATCTTGCGAAGCACACCCAAAACTCTCAAAAAAAATCAGCAGCAATCGGTGTAATCTGCGTCATCTGCGGATGATCTTCTTCCTGGTGTCTCTGCAGCTTTGTGCGCGATTGCCTGACGGCTGTCAAAGAAATTGCTTTTTTGGGCGGTTTGGCTTAGATTGTTGGCGTATGCTCAGGAATTTTACTTTATTCAGAAGCACCCTGTGGCTGGCGCTGGCGATCAGTCTGCTGGCCTTCGTTGCCGTACAGGCCTGGAACAGCGATTACGTGCTCGAACTGTCAATATTTACCGACCGGGGTGACAAGTTCGATATCTACGTTGATCTCGCCGAGCGTGAGTTCCGTAATCTGCGCAATGACACCAACAACGAGATTCAGCCATACCTCATCGAGGCAAGGCGTCAGTATGCCGAGGATATCGGCTACAAAAGCGTCATTTATGGCGAAGAGAATTACAAGATGATAGCGGTAAAACGCTACAGCTTTGTGGTTAAAGACAAGTCCAGCGGTAGAGTACTGCTGTCCAAATAGCATTCACGACATGACCAGCATCTGGAGGAGGCCATGAACCTTATAAATCGCAAACACTCATACTGGGTAATTCTCAGTGCGTTCGTTCTGGTGGCGGGAAGCCTGTTCGCCCTGGTGAAATCACCGCCGGAAAGAGCGATTCTGCCAAATGGTCTGCGCGTCATCGTTGTCGAAGACCGCAGTCTGCCGGTAGCTGCCGCCGGAATTATCTTCAATACCCACCCTTATTATCTCAACAACTGCAATGCCGGAATCGGCCGGATTTATCGTTCTCTTATCGAATCTGCCGATTTTGTCGGTGAAACCCGTTTCGACTTCAATGCCCGCCTTGAATCGGTAGGTATCATCAACGAATTCGGCGGCGGTCAGGAAATGTTTTATGCGGCCTGCAACGGCAACGCCGAAAACCTTGATATGATGCTTGATTCGCTGCACGGGATCGCGTTCAGACTCAAGCCAACTGAGGCAGATTTCTCACAGGCCAAAGAGGAAGCGGTTCGCTTTGTCAGATCAGCGCAGCGTTATCCTAAATCAACCGGTCTGATGGAACGGATGATGTGGAAAGACCTCTATCAGGATGCGGCGATTGAATGCCACGGCCCAATCAGCGAAGAGAAGCTGGCCGGAACCGAATTTGCCAACCTCGACAGTTTCGTAACCAGCATTTTTGTGCCGAACAATGCCGTACTGGTAGTGATCGGCGACGTTAAAGCATCTGAAGTTTTCTCGGCTGCCATGCAGAAATTCGGCGACCAGCAGGCTGCCGTTATATCGGAACAGACTTCTTCTCCAGCTCAAAAAATGCCGTCAAAATCGCGCAAAATCGAAAACATCGACTATGCCGATATCGAAGAAACCGAAGTGCTTATCGGCTTCGAGGCCCCCGGCATCGCCGACCCCGACATGGCCGCCGCTTCGCTCTGGCAGGCTGCACTTTACGACATAAACAATTCCTGGCTCGAATATGCTGTCCGCAAGGATTTCCCTGAGCTTAAAAACCTCTTCGCCAGATATGTGCCAGGCCGGGAAAACGGTCTCTTTTTGATCGGCTTCACCAGCCGTGAAGCTGATGTCAATCGCCCCACCAACTTCATTCTTTCCTCACTTGCCAATCTTTACATGGCGCCACCACGCGGAAACGAACTGCAGCGCATGGTCGAAATGATGCAGCTCAAAAATCTGGAAAAGCGCGAATCTAGACTGGAGCGCGTCTATGAGCTGGGGTTCGCTGAACTTATGGGCAATTACCGCATCAGCGAAGGCATTTCAGCAGCATTGAGCCGTGTAACCACTTCTGATATGAAGGCTCTTGCTCAGAAAATGTTCAGTTCAGACCGCTATGGCGTCAGAATTATTTATCCTCTGAAGCATCAGAAAGCCGAAGACACACCGGTTAAAATGAAAACGCTCGAAAATGGGGCCCGTATCGTCGTGCGCAGCTTTGCCGGCAGCGAAGTAGTTGGCCTGTCGATCCTTTTCGGTGTCGATATCTGTGTTGGCAGCGAAGAAGAACAGAAGCTGACCAGGCTGGTTGCAGAAATGATCTGCGACTATATCAACGATCACGAAAATCGCCGGCTCAATTCACAGCTCGATGCTATCGGCGCTCGCCTTGAAGCAGTTTTCAACAATGAAAGTCTGATAATATCAGCCCGCACGCAGAAACAGAAACTGCCAGAACTGCTGAATTTTCTGAAAAAGCTTCTAAAGAACCCGGATTTCTCTGAAAACTACTTCGAAAAAGCCAAAGAACGCATTTTGCAGCGCATCGCCGACGAAAAAGCGTCGGTAAACAGCATAATCTATGGCAACATGGTTGACGGGCTGTACCCGGGCATGAACTTCTACTCACCCGACCTTCTCGACAGTGATGTTGATAAGATCAATTTCGCAAGTGTCAAAAAGTTTTACAATGAGTGGGCTGTCGGTGCCAACATGTGTGTGGCTGCCGTCGGCAATTTTGACAGCGACCAGACCCTCAAACAGCTGGCAAGCGCCTTCTCTGCAGCCCCCACAGGAAAAAGCGCCATCAAAGCCACCTGCCCGGTCTGGGTCGCACAACCGCTCGAAAAAGTTGAAGTCAGAGAAGTCAAACTCCCTGCCAGCAGCGAATATGCCTATATCGGCGTCGGCTTCAGAATGAAACCATTTCTCAATCTGAAGAATAACGAAGAAATCCGCACCACCTTCGGCGCGAATTCAGTACTCAGTCATCTGCTGTTCGCCAGTAACAACGCACTGATCGCTCAGGAACTCAAAAAAATAGATGCGCAGCGCGGCCTCTGGGGCGTATATCGCGCCAATCAGCTGTTCTCGGTTTTCGCTTTCTATGCTGCGGTGCCGGTCGAGAAGGTTGATGAAGCCAGACAGACGATCGAGCGGGTTGTCGCGCAGATCCCAGAACTCAAAGTCTCAAACGAAGACATTCAGGCCGCCGGAAAGAAACTCAAATCCTGGTTCAACCGGGCACTCGAGCGTTCTGACGCGCAGGCTTCAACTCTCGCCGGATTCCTCTGGAACGGCCTGCAGGTTGATTTCCTCGAAGAGATACTCGGCGTATACAGTCAGGTAACTGTCGAAAACGTCAAACAGAGCGCCGGCAGCAACTTCAAGAACTACCTGCTGCTGATCGCCCGCCCAGAAAAGTAAGACAAAAGCAAAAACCGTCAGAACCAGGTGGTTCTGACGGTTTTTTTATATCTGAATCAGGTGAGATAAGTATGCAGATTCTCTGAGCGGCGGGGGTTACGCAACTTGGCGAGAGCCTGCGATTCGATCTGGCGCACGCGTTCGCGCGTAACGCCGAGCAGCTTGCCGATTTCCTCAAGAGTGTAAGAGCGCGTATCATGGAGACCGAAGCGATGCATGAGAACCACACGTTCACGGTCGGTAAGTGAATCCATGACCTTCTCTAGTTCGCCTTCGAGAGCCTTCTTTTCGGCTTCAGCCAGGGGGTCTGAGTCGTTGTCGGTAATTACGTCGCGCAGAAAGAGATCTTCTTCAGGGTCGACAGGAGTGGTATCCATCGATACGACACTGGGTATATCGCGCATGAACTTGCGCAGATCCTTGGTTTTCATCATGGCTGCTTCGGCCAGTTCATCGATGGTCGGGCGACGATTGAGTTTTTTAATCAAAGTCTCTTCGACCTTCTTGATCTTGAGACCGGTGTGTACACGATTGAGCGGCAGACGAATCGGATTCCCGTGGCTCGACACCATCTGAATCATAGCCTGGCGGATCCACCACACTGCATAAGATATGAAGCGCACATTCTTGTCGCAGTCAAATCTCTGAGCAGCGCGCATGAGACCCAGATTACCAACTGCAATCAGATCTTCGAAGGGAACCTCGTTGATGTGGCGATATCGCTTGGCAACTGCCACAACAAACCTGAGATTGGCAAGAATCAGACGTGCCCGCGCACGCGGGTTGCCTTCCTGGACCTGCCTGAGAAGAGTGATCTCTTCTTCTCTGGTAAGAGGAGGGTGTTTCTTAAGATCTTTGAAATAGCTCTTAAGCAGCTGGCTGTCATTATCACGATCGTTATTATACATACTTGCCATATAGAATCTCCGTTTCTTTCTGGGGCTGCCCTTCAGATCATGTACACCAGCTTTATCCTCCTGAATCGGCATGGTGTACGGCAACCCGGAATTTAATCGGAACAAGTTCGTAAATATTTAACGAATAAAAGTTTTTCTGGAGTTTTTTTCTCTCTGACCACTCTCGGTTTTTATGAAGACAACAAAACACCGCAATTCGGCGGCTCTCTCTGATCATTCCGATTAAATTTTTTTCTCTCTTACCTATACTTTAACATAAAACTGTTTAACGCGCAAGTATTTGTCAATTTTTTTCAGTAGATAACCCGGCGCCCCGCAATTTGCCAGCTCAGGCAGGTCTGAAGCTGAAATACTCTGAGAGCTCAGCCAGAATACCGGAAATTCCTCGGCGGGAACTATAAAGAACCGGGAGAGACTCGCGCGCAACTGCTGTCACCAGTTCACGCAAAAGGGTGTGCGAAATCTGCCTGACAATTACAACTATCAGATCCGGGCGACCCAGACCGGTTTTCAGCCCGGTAAGATTCTTGAACCCGCTGTGCCACTCAACATTCAGATTATACTGACTGAGAGCTCGCTCATATTCAGACCCAACATAGTCGCCACCGAATATCTTCACACGCTGCCCTGAAAAAATAATAGCCGACAAAGCTTCGGACTGCGGCACCTGACCACAGAAGTCACAGTGCTGACCGGCAGTAACCGGACGCGCCATCACTTCGGCCGCGGCGAGATCCATGCAGGCCGGCGCATCACAGCTCCGATGAATCTTTACATGCATGCGCAGGGGCTCAAGAACCTCGTGATAGTCGGATAGAAAGATCAATTTACCGTCTGAAGAAACCTTGAAATCTATATCGTGCTGCTGCAAAATATCGACAAAACGCTCTAAGTTGAGCTGCGTCACCCGGAAAAAAGCCCGCAACATCTTGAGATCAGCTGTTTTATGGACAGGGACAACCAGGTCATGCTGCCCCAGAGATTCAACCCGATAAATTCCCGCCCGACGTTCGGCGAATTCGGGCAGCCACACACCCCTGACCGGCATGCCAATCAGATTTTCTGATACTTCAATCATTACCTGGTAACGTTGCGATTCTGCCACCAGAAAGAGATCACCACCGGCAATTTCGATGCATCCACAGATCTCGCGCCGGGCATAGCTTTCGAGCGACTCAAGCGCGACCGGACGATTATCGCGATCTAGCTGCAAAATGGCAAATTCTTCACGCACCAGCGATGTTTTGCTGACCAGCGACCCTTCAACAAATATTACCTGTCCGGAAATCGACATGAACAGCCAGCTGCGTCGGCCGCATGGTTCCTTGTGCGTGCTGACAAGTTGCCCGGCCAGACGCGTGCCTGCCCGTGAGACAGGCTCGAGCTCTGACAGACGATGGCGCAAGAATTCAATCTGCCGGTCTTTATCTGACTCAGAGACCTGCCGCGCGGAGAGTTCAGCCTTTTCGGCTTCGAGGCGCCTGATTGTCGCATCACGGTTGTCAACCGCACGTCGCAGACCGGCAATTTCATCAGACAAAGCGGCATACCGTTCAGAATTGTCGAAAAAAGGCCGATTATCGATAGCAGCAGATGGTTTTGCCGCCTGTTCTTCGGCAAAAGCGAGACGGCTGCGCAAACTGCTGATTTCACTGGCAAAACCCTGGTTCGCGCTGTCTGCTTCCTTGATCCGACGCGAATACTCTTCGATCCGGCGGCATTGCGCAACAAGTTCGTCGTGCTGCTGATCGAGCTGTTTTTTGAGCTGGCGATTTTCATTTTTGCAGCTTTCCAGAAGCCTTTCGAGCTCGGCCACACGTGCCTCGAGGTGATGCCGGTCAGCTGCTGCGTCTTCGACCACGACTTTTTCTGTCGCAGGCTCAGGCACAGACATCTGCTGCTTTTGCGCGGCAAAATAAGCAAGCACACGCTCATAAAGTGGCTTAACGGCGGGGCGTGGGTCGATCAGCGCGAGAATCTTCACCTTTGCCGGGCTGCCAAAAACTCCTGACCGCAACTGCTCCTCATGGCCTGCATCGGCTGCCAGCGTCGGGAATCGCATAGCCTGCGGATTCTTTTCGACCCAGGTAAAGAGTATTATCTTGCGCAAAGCCTGATCATTGCGGGCATAGGCCAGCATTTCATGTATCAGAGCTGCTTTGTCGAGAACACGATTTTTCTTGATAAAACGCGCACAGCGGGCAAAAAGAGCCCGATTCGGCCTGATCCAGCTGATCAGATCGCTTTCTGAAGTGTCGGCTGCGACCAGTTCCAGAAATGGGTAATCCTCGAGCAGTCGCTCGAACACCGGTGCCCAGAAATCGTCAGCCATTGGCCATACCTTTGAGACGTTGCAGAATATTGAGAGCTTCGAGCGGCGTGATATTGTTAATATCGATGCGGCTGACCGCCTCTATCAATTCATTCCCGGGCGAAAACAGACTGAGCTGCTGCGGCCGTTCCTGGGGCTTGAGACTGCGTGTTACCCTGCCAAGCTCATCCTGCTCACTCTTTTCGAGCTCGAACAGAATCTCGCGGGCGCGGTCGATGACCGGGCCGGGCAGTCCGGCAAGGCGCGCCACCTCGATACCATACGACTTGCTGGCAGCACCTTCGTGAATCTTGTGCAAAAACACCATGTCACCAGTCTTTTCATCATGGCTGACGCCGACATTGAGGTTGAACACGCCGGGATGAACGCTGTCGAGATCGGTAAGCTCATGATAATGTGTCGCAAACAGCGTGCGCGCCACAAGATGCAGGCTGATATGTTCGAGAATTGCCCAGGCCAGGGAAAGGCCATCAAACGTCGAAGTGCCGCGGCCGATTTCGTCGAGAATCAGCAGGCTGCGGGCGGTGGCGCTTTTGAGGATCGCCGATGCTTCCATCATTTCGACCATAAAGGTCGACTGGCCGCGCACCAGATTATCAGAGGCCCCCACCCTGGTGAAAATACGATCGACAATACCTATTTCAGCACATTCTGCCGGAACATACGATCCGATCTGCGCCATGAGCACGATCAGCGCGGTCTGACGCAGATAGGTCGATTTACCGGCCATGTTCGGGCCGGTTATAATCGCCTGACGACGACTTGAATCGAGAAGCAGATCGTTGGGGTTGAACTCGCCGCTGCCGAGAAACTTCTCAACGACCGGATGGCGACCGCCGACGATCTGCAGTTTATCATCATCGCTGAGAACCGGGCGCGTATACTGATTCTCGCAGGCAAGCTGCGCCAGCGAACAGAAGGCGTCGGCTTCAGCTATAGCTGAGGCATTGCGCTTTATGCTGTCGACATTTTCCAGCATGCGGCTGACCAGCTCTTCATATATTTCTTTTTCGATGGCCACTGATTTATCGCTGGCAGTGAAGACACGATTCTCATAATCTTTCAATTCAGCGGTAATAAAGCGTTCGCCGGTCGTCAAGGTCTGCTTGCGCACGTAATTGTCGGGCGCCTGATCGGCAAGGCTCTTCGAAATCTCGATAAAATAGCCAAAAACACTGTTCTTTTTAACCTTGAGCGTCTTGATGCCGGTGCGTTGCTTTTCCTGCTCTTCAAAGCGGCGCAGCCATTCATCGCCATCTTTCAGCAGACCGCGCAGCTCATCGAGTTCT
>JAKJFO010000173.1:8305-8578 GCA_022704885.1 Candidatus Rifleibacteriota bacterium
ATCGGCAAGCACGGCCGGCAATTCTTCGAGCAGGTGACTGTCGATCGTGTCGGTAAGTTCTTCGAGCGGCTGCATCGATGCGGCAAGAGCGTCAAGACCGGCAGCCGTCAGCTGTCTCTGCAGGTGCGGTATACGGGTCAGCCCAGCCGAAAGCGCCTGAAGATCACGCGGATTTCGGCTGCCGAGAATGATTTTGCTCAGAATTCTTTCGAGATCGGGAGTGCCTTTGAGCAGTTCGCGAATTTCAGCGAGCGGCAGCGGCCTGGTGACCAG
>JAKJFO010000174.1:0-8249 GCA_022704885.1 Candidatus Rifleibacteriota bacterium
CAGAAGCCCGGCAGCTGCTCGAAACAATTGCTTCGCGCACGGCCGTCGTTGCCAGGGAGTCTGCCAGAACAGCTGAAATAAAGAATGCGCTGGTTAAGGTGAACCCTGAACATGAAATGGTGCTTAAACTCGACGATGTGCTACGTTCTCTCGAACTGGGTCTGGAACGCCTGCGCAACTGTGGTGTTGCTCTGGCCTCAGCCACAGCTGTGGCCGAAAAAGTCGCCCCGGAAAAGACCGAAGCCGAGCTGACGGCAAAACTGCAGGAAGTTGCAGCTGCAATTGCCTGCGCCGACAAGGTGCTGAAGGAACTCCCCGAAATTCCGGCTTCTCTGGCCAAGGCTCAGGCAAGAATCGTCAGGGTCTTTGCTATTTTACATCAGAAAGTCTTTGCCGAAACAGTACGCCTGGGCCTTGAAGCCGACACTTCGTCGAACTGGGATTCAGCTGTCGGCCGTGAAGCCCGCAAAATTGCCGATCTCTACGCCCGCGCGCACGCGCTCGATGACACCATAACTGCCGAAAACGCGCTCTATTTCCCTGATATCGAAATTCTGACCATCGATGAAGAACTGAAGGCCGCCGCTGCCAGTTCGGCCGCTGCCACCCTCTACCTCGCCAACGCTACAGCTCTGTATGAAGATCCGGATGCCACACCACAAAAACATTGATTGGTTGTGTCTGGTGGTGTAAAGTAGTGTTAAACTGCTGGTGAGGATTCTAGATGAAGCTGGTAAAATACGGACTTCTGGTAATTTTTTTCGTGACGGCCTGTGCGCAAATCGTCTGGGCGACTTTTCCTTGTGAAGTTGTCGACTGCCATGGTCGCAAGATCGTGCTCGAGCAGGAACCAAAGCGTATCGTTATCGCCGGTCGCGCTGGATTTATGATCACCAATGCGGCATTCTTTTTTAAAACTGCCCCTGACAAGCTGATTTCCTACAGCAAATCGCTAAAACTGGTTAATAATGACAAATTTTATCAGATGGTCGATCCCGGCTTTGCCAGCAGGATTTTCAATGATTTTGAAACCGGTATCGAAGAGCTGGCTGCGATGAAACCAGATCTTATTCTGCTGCGCGACTTTGAGCGGCAGAAATACGAGCGCAGCCTCGAACAGCTCGGCATCAGATGCGCATTTTTCAGCCTCGAAGACCCGACAAAATATCCTGCCGAAATCGAGACCCTCAGCATTATTTTTGGCGAGCCGGCACGCGGCGCCGAAATCGCCAGATTCTACCTGGGATGGCAACAGAGAATAGCCGGCAGGCTGCGCAAATATAAGAGCGCCTTTCCTGATGTTCTTCACGTTTATCCTGCTGATAAAAGCGGCGCTGTCGCACACCATGTAACCACTCCGCCCGAAGCCGCACCGCCAAGGGTGCTGCACCTCTATTATTCAGCCAAGGGTGGCGCCGTATCGTTCAATGTTGCGCCGTCCCGGTGGATTCAGACCTGGCTGGTAGAACAGGCCGGCGCCCGGGCCGTCTGGAAGGAGGCTGGTATCGGCAACGGCTGGCAGCAGATCGGATTCGATCAGATCGCGGCCTGGCAGCCGGAGTATGTGTTTGTGACTTCTTATGGCAGCGATGTCGTCATGGCAAAACAACATCTGCTCAAAGACCCGCTCTGGGCTGAAATGGCGGCTGTCAGACAGGGCAAACTTTATGCTTTTCCCGAAGACTTTGTCTGCTGGGATCAGCCTGATTCTCGCTGGATTCTTGGCCTTTGCTGGCTTTCTGCGATGTTGTGGCCCGAAATTCCTGAGCTCAGAACCGATATGCATGAGCTGTATCAGAGCTTTTTCGCACTTTACGGGTTGACTCCTGAGCAGATCAAAACGATCGATATACGCGGAGATTACTTTTGACTCAGGCGTCAGAGATTAATCCGGTGCGGCGAGCCCGCCTGTTATTTGTCGGGCTGACAGCGGCACTGCTGCTGATCTTTGTGTTGTCGCTGCTCGCTGGTCGTTATCCGAGTCCCGGACTGCTCAGCCTCGAGCAGGTGCAGAACGATCAGATGGCACACAACATCGTTTTTCGCATGCGTCTGCCACGTGCTCTTCTGGCTGTTGCGGTTGGCATGAGTCTCGCGGCCGCCGGCACCGTCATGCAGATGATTTTTGGCAACCCTCTCGTTGATCCCGGTTTTCTTGGGGTCTCACAGGGTGCCGCTTTTGGTGCCGGTCTCAGTATCGTCTTTTTTGGCAGCTCGCCCTGGATGATTCAGGCTTCGGCCGCATTCTTTGCCTGTCTTGGCCTTGTCATCTCATATTTTGTCGCCTGGAAAATTCGCTATGGTTCCTGGGTGCTGCGCCTGATTCTGGCGGGTATCTGTGTCTCAGCGATATTTACTTCGCTGCTTGGCATCACCAAATATGCGGCCGACCCGACTACGCAACTGGCAGAACTGACTTTCTGGCTGCTCGGCGGCCTGTCGGCGATCACCTGGCAGGAAGTCAAAATCGTTGTGCCACTTGTGCTGCTCTGTCTCGTCGGTCTGCTGCTGTTCCGCTGGCGCCTCAATATTCTCGCCCTCAAAGACTCTACCGCATTTTCGCTGGGCGTTTCGACCACCCGCGAACGCGCTTTTATTCTCGCGCTGGCTGTTATCGCTACCGCCGCGGTTACCGCTGTCAGCGGCCTGATTGCCTGGGTCGGACTGATCATGCCCCATCTGGCCCGGCGCCTGTTTGGCGCTGATGCCCGCTTCGCACTGCCTGGCAGTATGCTGCTGGGTGCGCTGTCTGTGCTGATCTGCGACAGCCTGAGTCGGGTTCCTTTTGCCGCTGAGATTCCGCTCGGCATAGTTACCTCGCTGTTCGGCGCCTTGTTCTTTATGGTGCTGATGATGAGTGGTTCTGTTGGAGTTAAGAAGTGAGCGAAGCAATTCTTGAATTTAACCGTCTGAGTTTTGCCTATCAAAAAGGCTCGTCGCTGGTGCTCGAAGGGTTTTCGATGCAGATCGACCGCGGCGGCGTTGTTGCCGTTCTCGGCCCGAACGGCACCGGCAAAACCACCATGCTCATGCTCGCTTTGGGCTGGCTTTCGCCGGATGCCGGGCAGGTAAAGCTTCTGGGCCGCCCGCTCGATGACTACACCCGTCGCGAACTTGGTCAGATCATCAGCCTGGTGCCGCAGTTCGAACCGACTTTTTTCGATTTCAGCCTGCTCGATTTTGCTTTGCTTGGTCGCGCCCCCTATCTCGGCAGTTTTTCGATGCCGTCAGCCGAAGATTACGATATCGCCAGACAGGCCCTGACCAAGGTCGGAATGGCCGAAAAGGCAACGCGCTCGGTAATGAATATCAGCGGAGGAGAACACCAGCTTGTGCTGCTGGCCCGTTCGCTCGCCCAACAGACCGAGCTGCTGCTGCTCGATGAGCCGACTTCTCATCTCGACATTAAAAATAAATCGCGCCTTCTTGCGATTTTGCGCGAGCTCGTCGCCGAAGGCAAAACCATCATCTTTACTACGCACGAGCCCGATGTCGCGGCAATGATCGCTACTTCAGTGGTCATGGTCAAGGGCGGCAGGGTGCTGCACGCCGGCCCGGTCGCCGAGGTAATGACCGGCGCCAATCTTACTGATGTCTACGATACCCGCATCGAAGCCGGCGAATACGCCTCCCGCCATGTTTTCTTCTGGGACTGATATTCCCTCTTGAGGCAGAGGGCGGTTTGGTGTATAGTCTGCAGGTCACACCTGAATATGAAACCCAGATCACCTGAATATACCGCTCATTACGCCGAGTGTAAAAAACGCTTCTCTGAACTGACAGAGTCAGATCAGCTCATGGTCGAGCTTCTGGCGTTTTATTACACCAGAACTAACGCTGCCGATCTCGCCCGCATGCTCAGGCAGCTTTTTGCAAATACCGGTAACAACTACACTTTTACGACACAGGTCGTTATGAACATCTTCGGCGGGTTGTCGCAGAAGGGTTTCGTCATTATTGACGGCGAAGCGATCAGCTGTCATGATGAATATCTCGATGTCGCCTGCCGCAACGCGGTTTTGCGCAAGCATGTCATGCCGGTTCTCAACGCGATCAAAGGCGTGCTCAAGGCCAGCTATTTTGCGCCCGGGCAGGCGGTTTCGCTGCAGTATTATTCTGAGATTCGCCGCCTGCGCCTGGATCTGTTCAGCGGCAGTATTTTCATGTTGCCTGAGCATGTTTCAGGCCGGGCCACCGATCCTGATGATGCCCTTCTCGGTATGCCGCTTTTCTGCGCCGCCATGTTTCCATTCGAGGCCGACTGGTTCGAATGTCTGCCGGTAATCTGCCAGACCAGCATTTTTCGCACGGCCATGCAGTTTACCAGAATATATTTTGTTGATTTTCCCGGGCTGGTCAAATATTTTTGTGACCGGCGCTGGCTCAAATCAGATGCTTTCTGGCGCTTTGGCGCTCTGCCGATGGCAGAATACCAGTTGCTGAAAGGCGATTTCGAACTGGCTCTACTCTATGCTGAAATGTCGCAGGAGCCGGAAGCCGGCGCGATTACTGCTGCTGTCGAACTGTTGCAGGGTAATACGGCTGGTGCTCTCGATCTTTTTGCCCGCGCGATAAGAGCAAATCGCAAATCGCATGGCCGCAACGGTGGCTGTTTTGACCATCTCGGCGATTTTTTCTATCTGGTGGCTCTGCTTGCCGAAAACACCCCGGCCAGTATTAAAAAGGCCGAAGATCTGGTGGCCATTGCCAGTCGCCAGAACAGCTTCCTTCCCGGGCTTGATCTGCTGATGACGCATCTGCAACGTTTCAGAATCGGTGCCGTCGAGGCTTTTGCCAATTTTGAACAGGCGCTTGGAGCTTATCACACGCCTCTTCGCAGCTGGCTGGCAATTTTTGTGTTCAGCTGGGTGAATGGTTGCGATGCCAGGCTTTTGCCTGCGATTAGTTCGGTGACAGAGATTGCCGGACCTGAAGGCCTGAGTTTGCCTTATTGCGAATGTCAGAGAATGCGCGCTGAACTTGGCGAAAAACTTACGAACTCTGAACGCAAGCTGTTGGCAGAATGGGCAAAGTCGGGATGCGTGCCAGTTTCGCACCTGCTTGAAGCACGTGCCCAGTGGCAGATCGTGCTCGATTCTCTTAAAAATGTTCTGGTACCAGACGCCGGCACAGATGAGCCAGATCGTATGCTGACCTGGGGCGTTTCTTACAGTCTTTCCGGGGCAGAATTCGACTCGTTTCTGATCGAGCCTCGTGAAAAAATTCGTCTCAAATCCGGGCGCTGGTCAGCGGGCAAGCTTCTCGACATCAATACCTTCAATCGCGAAAACCCCGATTTTCCAGAGCATTTCACCGAGCATGACCGCCGCCTGGTCAGGCATTTCATGCACCATCGCAGCCGAACGCTGTCATCTTACGACCGCGGTTTCAATGAGGCATTGCTGCTGCTGGCCGGGCACCCGCATATCTATGCTAATGAAGGCAGGGAACATGTACAGATCGAAACCGGTGAGCCAATGCTTGTGGTTAACGAGATTGCCGGACATTACGAAATGCGTTTTCAACCCGAATATAATGGTCGCGAGATAATTATTATCGAAGAATCTGAAAGTGTTTTGCGCGTCTACAGTTTCAGCGACCTGCAGATCAGGGCGGCAAAGCTTCTGAAGGCTTCCAGTCAGTTTCCCGTTGCAGCTAAGGACCAGCTGACGTCTGCGGTGACCGCTCTTTCGCGTCGCATGCCTGTGCATTCGAATATTGAAGGAACCGAGACTCTGACTGCAGTTGAAACCGTGCCGTGCTGCGAAGAGCTGTTTTTGCAGCTGCAACCGGTTGGTGAGGGACTCTCGCTCAAGGTGCGGGTGCGCCCGTTCGGCAGTCACGGCCCGGCCATGTTGCCGGCACAGGGAATGCATGAGGTCTACACCCGTCAGGAAAATCGCAAACTGCATACTGCCCGCGATTTTTTGTCTGAATCGCAGCATATTGAAGAGCTGGCAGCCCGTGTTCCGATGCTTTACGGTATCAATACCGAGCACCCCGAGGTTGTCTTTGCTGACCCTGAACCAGCGCTTGAATTGCTGTTGCAGCTCAACGATGTTCCCGGAATCAACATTGAATGGCCTGAAAAAGCTGGTGCCAAGAGAGTGCGCACGGTGTCGTTCGACCGTCTGCGCATGCGTATCGAAGGCTCGCAAAACTGGTTTTCTCTCGATGGCCAGCTTCGTATCGACGAGAATGAGGTCGTCGGTCTGCAGAAACTGCTGCAACTTTATGCCGCCGGAGGCAGCCGGTTCGTGCAGATTGGCGAAGGCGAATTCATCGCTTTGACCGAAGACTTCAGACGACGACTCAATGATATCTACAGCTTCAGCGAGAGCCAGCACGGGCAATTGCGCGTGCATCAACTGGCCATTCCGGCTCTTGAAGATGCGCTTGCCGATCAGCCCAACATCGTTTTCGATGAACGCTGGCGCAAGGTTCTGCAGCGGCTGAAAAATGCCGACAAGCTCGAATTTTCTGTGCCTACAACACTGACCGCAGATTTGCGCGAATATCAGATAGAAGCTTTTCGCTGGCTCTGCCGCATGGACTATCTCGGCATGGGTGCCTGTCTCGCCGATGATATGGGTCTGGGCAAAACTGTCGAAGCACTGGCACTGCTGGTGCACAAAGCGGCGAAGGGCCCGGCACTGGTCGTCGCACCGACTTCGGTGTGCATGAACTGGTTTGAAGAGGCGCATCGTTTTGCGCCAACACTCAATCCGGTCATTTTTGCCCAGTCGCAGCGCCGTGAAACTCTGGCCGCTCTCGGTGCCTTTGATCTGGTGATCTGCAGTTACGGCATCATGCAGCGCGAAATCGAGATGCTTTCTGAAATCAAATGGGAAACAGTTATTCTCGACGAGGCGCAGGCCATCAAAAACATGGCCACAGTCAGATCGAAGGCAGCCATGGCGTTGCAGGGTAATTTCCGGCTGATCATGACCGGAACTCCGATTGAAAATCATCTCGGCGAACTCTGGAACCTTTTTCGTTTCATCAACCCCGGACTGCTCGGCTCGGTAGAAAGCTTCAACGCGCGCTTTGCCAACCCGATTCAGAGCGGCGGTGACAAATTCGTGCAGCGTCAGCTCAAGCGTCTGTTGCAGCCTTTTGTCATGCGGCGCACCAAAAATCAGGTGTTGCAGGATCTGCCGCCGCGCACCGAAATCATGCTGCGTGTCGAGCTCAGCAAAGACGAAACGGCCCTTTATGAAAGCATGCGTCGGCAGGCGGTCAGCCGTCTCTCAGACATTGACGCCGCTGCCGGCCAGAAACACATCATGATTCTCGCCGAGCTCATGAAGCTGCGCCGACTCTGCTGTAACCCTTCTCTTGTTGCGCCTGAGCTCGATATCGCCAGTTCCAAGCTCTCGCTTTTCGAGTCGATCGTCGATGAGCTTCTCGAAAACCGCCATAAGGCCCTGGTTTTCAGCCAGTTTGTCGATCACCTGACCATAGTCAGAGAACTGCTTGATAACAAGGGCATCAAATACCAGTATCTCGACGGCTCGACCCCCGCGCGCACCCGCACCCGCTCGATCAAAGATTTTCAGGCCGGCGAGGGCGACCTGTTTCTGATCAGTCTCAAAGCCGGCGGGCTCGGGCTAAACCTGACCGCAGCCGATTACGTGATTCATCTCGACCCTTGGTGGAACCCGGCCGTCGAAGACCAGGCCTCCGATCGCGCGCACCGCATCGGTCAGCAGCGCCCGGTCACTATTTACCGGCTGATCACCAGTCGCACTATTGAAGAAAAAATCGTCGCGCTGCACCACAAAAAGCGTGAGCTTGCCGACAGCCTGCTCGAAGGCAGCGATATGGCCGGCCGCGTCACCACCGCTGAGCTGCTCGCCCTGCTCCGCGAAACTTCCCTGAGCTGATCTCCTGGCCATCAACCGCCAGAATCCACAAATTACACAGATCCCATGCGCGTCATTCTGCGCGGAGCGTAGCGCAGTCGCAGAATCCACAAGCGTTTGCGAGCTTAATAATACTTAAGGAAACACCTCTTTTTTTTTGCTGGTGACTCTGCGATAATTTGGCTGTGCAAAGTTGATTGCTATACCTGTGTGAAAAGAGGTTTATGATATGAAGAGATTGTTATTAGTTCTGGGTCTGCTGTTGTTAAGTATTGCCGCGCCAGTTTTTGCGGCTTTCTGCCATCATTGTGGTAAACAGATGCCGGACGCCGCCAACTTCTGCCCGGCCTGCGGAACCGCTGCCGCCGGCTCATTCGAGAGTGC
>JAKJFO010000174.1:8259-8559 GCA_022704885.1 Candidatus Rifleibacteriota bacterium
CGCCGCCGGCCCAGCCATCAAGTGCGCCAGTTGTCCAGCAGCCGGTTGTCACTTCGAATACACCGGTCATGATCAGCGCACCTGTTGTCGTTCAGCCTGCGACTCCGGTAACCATAAGCCAGCCAACAGCATACCCGGTCGAAATTTCTCTGGCCGATTACGATGCCGTAAATCAAATGGAGCTTCTGCTTACCAATACCAACTACGACGTTGCCAGTCGTGAGGCGCTCAAACTGCGCCGTCAGCACAATGAGCGCATGTATGCCGTGTCAGCTCGCTACGCCGCTTATGGCAACTATC
>JAKJFO010000175.1 GCA_022704885.1 Candidatus Rifleibacteriota bacterium
CAATTTTGCCGACGACAAAAAGTTCTCTGCGGCCTTTGTTCTGCAGGGGGAAAAGGCCGAAGAAACCCGCAGCTTTTTCACAGCGCGTGTGCGCAGCGCTTTTATGAAATTTGCCAATACCGAAACCAGAGTCGAAGGCAGCGGCAACCGGCTGTTGATTACGCGCAGCATTATCATCGAACCCGAAAAGTGGTCGCAGCTGCTTAAAGACACCTTCGCCCTCTATGAAACCCTTAAAAAACCAGAGCAGGCATGAAGAGCATGTCATTCTGCGCGGAGCGAAGCGGAGTCGCAGAATCCATGAAATCACCCGCATCCTGGATCCTGCGACTGCGCGCAGGATGACAAGAACGAGGACGATTACGAGGACGATTACGAGAACGATTAGAAGATGGATATGAAGCCGAAGAGTATATATGTTGCATTCGATACTTACCCCGCGCCGAAGGGGGCGGCGGTGCACATTCGCGAGTTCGCGCAGGCGCTGTTTGCGCATGCCGGCAGCGGCTTACTGCTGGTGCTTGGCGAAGATGGACTGCCGACATGGCAGATCGAGGGCCTGACCCAGATCAGACGACTGGCTTCAGATGAACAGAACTACTTGAAGCGGGCCATGCAGTTTGGCGACTTCGTGCAGACACACGCCGAAATGCTGAAAAACGACGTTAAAATCGCACATTTTCGCGACCCATGGGGCGGCATGCCGCTGCTCTCTGTCGAAAATCGTGCATACAAAACAGTATACGAAGTCAACGCCCTGCCTTCGATCGAGCTGCCGGCACGCTACCCGTCGGTTACCGCTAGAACCTGTGAGCGCATACGCGATCTCGAGCGCCATTGCTGGCAACAAGCCGATCACATCGTCTGCCCGTCGCAGGTTATCAAGAACTGTCTGATCGAGCTGGGCGCTGATGCCGGCAAAATTACGGTGATCCGTAATGGCGCGCAGCCGGTCGATCTCGCTCAGATCAGCCGGCCATCTGATGCGCCGGCGCAATATCTGCTGTATCAGGGAGCCGTACAAAGCTGGCAGGGCATCGAAGTACTGTTCAAGGCCATGACTTTTCTGCGCGACATGCCTGAACTGAAGCTGGTAATGTGCGCTTCCGGCAGTAAGCCGCGCCTCAAATATCTGCAGAAACTGGCAAACCGAATGGGTATCGACCAGCAGGTAATATGGCATCTGAAAGTGCCCCAGACTACTGTTATTCAATGGCTGGCCGGCGCCGCCATCTCGCTGGCACCGCTGGTCGAGTGCTCGCGCAATCTGGTTCAGGGCTGCTGTCCTCTAAAGATCGTCGAATCGATGGCGACAGGCACGCCGGTTATCGCTTCTGACCTGCCGGTTGTGCGCGAACTGCTCGAGAATGGCAAAACCGGCTGGCTGGTCAGGCCCGACCGCCCGTCTGAACTGGCACGCGCCATCCGCATTCTGCTCGCACACCCCGAGCAAAGAGTCAGCATCGGTGCCAGTGCCCGCGAAAAATTCAGCGCCGAACTGACCTGGCAAAAGTCAACGCAGGCGCTGACAGAGGTTTACCAGGCACTGTAAGAATTCGCTAAATCAACACACCCGTCATGCTGCGCGGAGCGAAGCGCAGTCGCAGAATCCAGAAATGAAAAGTTATCCGCAGATTTCACCGATTACGCAGATTGATCGAAAGGGTTAAGCAGGCCGTAGACGACATGACCTCGAGACAAGATCGATGAAAAGCAGTTAAGCTTCGTTTTAGTTACGAGAACGAGCACGAAAAGCACATGGCGTCATTCTGCGCGGAGCGAAGCGCAGTCGCAGAATCCATGACTTCAACGAATTCTGGATCCTGTGACATCACGCATGATGACGATTAAGAGAGTGCGGTTAACTCTATAGCCAGTCTCCTGACTTAGTGTCTCTGCGTCTTTGTGCGAGAAAAAATAAAAACGATAACAATTACGATTACGCGCACGATTGTACGGTTTTGCTATCACTATCGGGTTCGTTATTTCGATGATCTTCTTCTCGTTTTCAGCGCAAATCTGCGGCCATCTGCGCAATCTGCGGATTCTTATCTTCTTTGCCTTTTCGTCTTTGTGTCTTTGTGCGAGCAAAAATAATAACGATTACGAGCACGATTACGAGCACGATTACGAGAACGAGAAATTGTGTTATCATTACACAAACAGACGAGAGGTGAGCTATGAAATTTTTTGGCGCGTTTTCGCAATATAAGGCGCTAAGCGATGAACAGAAGGCTTTCATCAGCAATGCGCAAAAGAAATTCGTTAAGACCCCTGACGAACTGGTTAAATTCTTCAAACCCATGGCGGTTTTCGACAAAACCTGCGATGAAGCGAGAGCACAGCTGCTCAATTACGTGATTCTTTTCGGAGTATTGTCATTTCTGGGAATCTTTGCCGCAATTGTTGCCCTGGCCGAAGATTACCTGATAGTCATCCCGATCGAACTGTTGATGGTGTTGCTGACTTTTGTTGGCATCATCATTCGCTGGCGCCTCGGCAAAATCGATATTCACAATAATCTGCGCGAATTTGTGGTGCCGGTCGTCAATCTGATCGGCCAGGACATGGAAGCCGGCACAAAAATCAGCCTCGACCTCGATCTGCGCGGCAAGACTCTCGACAGTAAGCTCAAAGATAATCGCAAAAATGACCCGGGCTGGTTTTCTTATCCCAAAGTGACAACGCGCGTCTACGACGACCCCTGGTTCAGGCTGACCGGGCAACTCGTCGATGGCTCCAGGTTGATACTGAATGTCGATGATCAGGTCACGCGCATCGACAAAACCTATAAAGGCAGCAGCGGCAAGATCAAGAGCAAGACCAAATACAAGATAAAACACGAAATCATGGCTGGCCTGGCATTGAAACACAAAAAATATGCGGTAGCCGGCGAAAATGAGCTCACCGGGCTGGGCGACGGGCTTAAATACAAAGATGGCGACAACCGCCAGCTTATCTGCCTGAAAGATAAAATCAAAACATACGATGTCGATGCCAACGTAGATCCGCAACGCTGTCTGGCATTGCTAGGCAAAATTTTCATGAGCGTGCAGCCCGCCGCAGAGAAAGGAAGCTGACCATGGAAAACTGCAATATGAAAAGAGGATTCTTCTTTCTGCGTGATTGCGACCATCCGGCGCACCAAAGCTGCTGCGTCTGCGGCAAAGCCTTCTGCAACGACCATCTGCGCATCAAACCCGGCAGTAATGAACCGGTCTGCCTCGACTGCCTCGGCAAAACCATGCAGCAGCAGTCGCAGGACAAGACGAAAGCCGCCGGGCGTGACCGCTACAATGACGATTACTATTATGACGATGTCTGGTGTTATGGCTACCGCTACAACTACTATTCGAGCTACCGGCCCTGGTATGTCGGGCAAACCTCAGACCTGCAGGGTTCGCATT
Source organism: Candidatus Rifleibacteriota bacterium (assembly GCA_022704885.1). Next base: position 3,408 of record JAKJFO010000175.1, read on the forward strand.
TTAGCGAGAACGACATCAGAGTTTTCGAGCCTTCGGCCGAAATCGACGATATGGATGCAGAAGCTCCTGATCCCGAAGCCAACGTCTTCGACAGCTGATCTGGCATGCACATTCTCTGGCTGACCGAAAACTACCCGCCGCGTCGGGGCGGCATGGCGCAGGCATGCGACCGCATCGTCAGCAATCTTCGCGGCGACGGCACCAATATCGATGTCGTTTCTTTAAATTCCTCCGGTCAGCATATCAGGTCGGTACAGCAGCAGAACGGCCGCCTGATTCACGCGCCGGTCGGCGACAATCCCGGACATGCCCTGAACTGCCTTTTCAATTATCTGGAAGATCCTGCCGGCCACCAGCAATATGATTGCGTGGTCGCCTTCGGCGGTTATCTGCCGATTCTGGCGCTTCCGGTTTTCAAAGCCTGGCTCGCGACAAAAGCAGTCACCATGCTGCGCGGCAACGATTTCGATCTTGGCGTTTTCACACCACAGCGGCGGGCAATGCTTGCTGATGCGCTGCAGGCTTCAGATATAACCTGTGTTCTCAGCGGTGACCTGCAGAAAAAAGTTGCCAGACTTTTCCCGCAAGCGAGACTGGAAGTAATAACCAACGGCATCGACTGCGACAACTGGCACTGTGACAGCAGCGATTATCAGTATGCCGCGGCATGGCGTCAGCAGAATGCCGGCGATGACCGCCTGATTATCGGCATTATCGGTCAACTCAAAGAAAAAAAGGGCGTCACCTTTTTTCTTGAAAACGTTCTGCGCGCTGGCCTGCACGACCGCTTCAGATTTCTTCTGATCGGCGACGTCGAGGCACAGGTGCAGGAATGGCTTGCCGCCCGGGCAGAACAGCTTGCCATAATCCAGATGCCATTTCTTGATCGCTTCGAACTGTTGCGCTGGTACCCTGTCTGCGATTATATCGCCCTGCCCTCGCATTACGACGGTATGCCCAACGTGCTGCTCGAAGCCGGTGCATTGGGAATTCCGGTTATTGCCGCCCGCACCGGCGGTATCAATGAAGTGCTCAGCGAAAGTCAGCACGCCCTGACTTTCTGGCCCGGAAACTCTGAAAACTGCCGTGAGGCATTGTGGCGCGCCGCCGAACTCAAACCGGAAGAACGACTCAGAACTGGCGAAGCGCTGAAAAAGCACATTGCTGCAAATTTCAGTTCTGTCTGCGAAACCGGCAGGTATCTTGAATTGTTCACCAGTCTAAATCAGTAAAAACCAGCTTGAAAGGATGTTCACAATGAAAAAATTCAGCTTAACGACAATAACAGTAATGTTCTGCCTGGTTACAGCCGCTTTTCTGATCGGTTGTGGCGGCGAACAACCACCGGCACAATCGCAGAGCCAGAGTTCGAACTCAGGGCAGACGGCAGCTGTTTCGCAGAACAGAGCCGAAGCCGGCGACTCTTATACCGCACGCATAAAATTCAAGGCCGAAGATGGCTCAGATGCGATAGTGATCAAACGCTACGCCGATCATGACAAGATCGAGATCAGCCATGAAGGCACCAGCGCTGTCATAAAAGCCCGTTCTGGCGCCGAAAACCGCTGGAAATACAAAGAGTCTGCCGATGGCGCCGAAGAAAAGGTACAGGTGGCCGAAGTAAAGCTTGAGCCAGACAGCTTCAAAATCGTCGACGAAAGCGAAAAGCTTCTCTGGAAAGTGCGCATAAAAGATGGCAAAATCAAAGTCAGCGACAACGAAGACGGCAACAATTCATGGGAAATCAAGAGCAAATCGGCTGATAAGTCAGAAATTCGCAACGCTGCCGGCGAAGAGATCGGCAACGTCAAGTTTTATGCAGACAACGGCAAGCTCAAGGTTAAAGATGCCGCCAACAAAGAAATTCTCGTCAGCAAAGACCTCAAAGCCTCGGCCGCGCCCGGCGTCATCATGTTCACCCACATTCCGCTCAAACACCGCGTCGTCATCATATCTGAACTTCTGCGCATGGGACAATGACGACTGCTTATTACTGCATGGGCGGCGGACTCGGACACATCACCCGCTTCACCGCCTTCTGCCGATATTTTACTCTCAGGCCGGCACTGCTTACCAACTGCGAGCTGGTGCGGTCTGGCATGATTGAGCCAGATGCCAGGCCGATAATGCTTCCCGACGAAGCTGACAGCATTGATTTCGACAGCTTCAGAACCTGGGTCGGCAGTGCCATAGAACGCATCCGGCCTGAAGCGCTTATCGTCGATGCCTTTCCCGGCGGAATTCTTGGCGAACTCTGCGATTTGCCGGCCCTCAAGCACATTGAATGCATTTATCTGGCCCGCATTCTTGATCTGCAAGCGTATCGACTCCGACTATCCGGAACATTGCCAGAATTCACAAAAATATATCGTATCGAACAACTCGGCAACGAGCAAAACCAGTGGCTGAAAACGATGAGAGCTCCGGTCGAAGATCTGATGCTGCCATACCCTTCAGCATCCGCACATGGAAAATCTGAGAATACTGAATTACCTGATAACTGCTGGCTGATCGTACACTCGGGAAACGCAGACGAGCTCGAGCAGCTCTGGCAGTTTGCCCGCCAGACCGCTGAAATCGAAGGTCAGACGCCAACATTCGCAATGGTCAGCCAGGGCAGCAGACCCGAGTTTTTGCCAGCTAATATCGCTCATTACAGTCGATACCCGGCAGACGAACTGATTGCGCAGTGTACGCGGCTATTTTCGGCAGCAGGCTTCAACATCATGCAGCAGATGAAAGACAGTTCGAATAAACATCATGTTCTGCCAATGCCAAGAGCGCTTGACGACCAGTTTCTGCGCTGCCGCCTGGCAAATCAGAGATAACCGCGATCGCGCATCGTCTGCAGCAGGCTTTCCATCTGCTTTTCAACGATGGACATCAGCCCGGCGAGACTGTCGCGCTTTTCTTCTTTGATCGCCATTTCGAGATCATAAGCGGCCTGGCGCAGTGCCGGAGCCGAAATATTGGCGGCCGACCCCTTGATATTATGAGCGAGCCGACGCGCCAGCACCAGGTCACCCGCTGTAATTGCCACACTCAATTCAACCAGATGCGACGGAGTATCTGAGTAAAAAGCCTTGATAATGCGACGCAAAAGATTTTCATCGTTCATCAGTCTTGTAAAAAGCTCTTTTTCACAGAATACTTCAAGAGCCGGTTCTTCATTCACGAGAGCCGCTGGTTGTGGCAATGGAACTGCGACTGTAATGCGCCCTGAGTCAGAAGAACGGTAAAGCCACTGGCTGAGCTTTTCCAGGAGCTCATGCGGCTGCACCGGCTTGGCGATGTAATCATTCATGCCGGCGGCAATACAGCGCTCGCGGTCGCCCTGCATGGCATTGGCGGTCATGGCAATTATGGGAACAGCAGGATTGAGAACCTTGCTGCGCCCTGATCTGATACCTTCAGTCGCTTCAAAGCCGTCCATTTCCGGCATCTGGCAGTCCATGAGAACAAGGCTGTAATGGCGCTCCGACAACAACCTGATCGCTTCAATGCCATTGCTGGCAAGGTCAGCCCGGTAACCGAGCTTTTTCAGGGTAATCATCGCTACTTCCTGATTGGTTACGTTATCTTCGACGAGCAGAATTCTGACATTGCGCCGATGTGCTTCGAGAACACGATGCCGCGTAATCAGCTCACTGCTGATATTTCCCTGATCGCATTCAGTCATGCCGACAATCATCGACAGGCAATCGTGCAGTTGCGACTGCCGTAACGGCTTGGTCAGATAACCTGCGAAACCTGCTTTCTGAATCCACTCGGCATCGCCGCGCTGACCAAGCGAAGTTAGCAATACCAGCCTGGTTGCTGCCAGCTTCGGATTACCCTTGATTCTCATGCAGAGATCGCGTCCGTCCATGCTTGGCATCAGCATATCCAGCAACGCCACTGAATAGGGGTCGCCCTCAGCCTCGGCCTGTTCCATCATCGCGAGAGCAGACTGGCCATCAGCAGCCTCAGAAAAACGGCAACTCCATGACTTCAGCAGGTTGGCGACAAGCATGCGGTTGACTGCGTGGTCATCGACAACGAGAATACGGATACCCGCAATATCAGCCATGGGCAGCGATTCTGGCACACTTTCGTCGGTCTGCCGCGAAAATCTTGCGGTAAACCAGAATTCAGAGCCAACACCCGGCTTGCTGGTCACGCCGATATCTCCGTTCATCAGCTCGACCAGCTGGCGGGAAATAGCCAGCCCCAGACCGGTACCACCATATTTTCGGGTGGTTGATCCATCTACCTGCGTAAAAGCGCTGAACAACCTGGAAATATGTTCTGGAGCGATGCCAATGCCGGTATCTTTAACGACAAAATGCAGCACGACTTCATGAGCTTTTTCTGAAGCGAGTTTGACCGAGAGCGTAACCTCGCCCTTATCGGTAAATTTTATGGCATTACCGACCAGATTAAGTATGACCTGACGCAGGCGCCCGGGATCGCCATGCAACAATGAAGGCACCTCAGGCGCAACAACGCAGGCAAGTTCGATTTTCTTCTCGTGCGCCTTGATTGCCATCATTTCGAAAGCATCTTCAAGCGACGTGCGTAAATCAAAATTTATGTTTTCGAGACTCAGTTTGCCGGCCTCGATCTTGGAAAAGTCGAGAATGTCGTTAACCAGCGCCAGCAGGTTTTCGCAGCTGTTTTTGACGACATCGGCATACTGCTTCTGCTCAGGGCTGAGGCTGGTTTCCAGCAACAGACTGCTCATGCCGATAATACCGTTCATCGGAGTGCGTATCTCATGACTCATATTGGCAAGGAACTCGCTTTTGGCAATACTCGCCTGCTCAGCCTGTCGAGCCAGTTCTGCCGCCTGCCTGCTGACGCTTTTAAGTTCTTCGTTGGCACTTTCAAGCTTGGCAACCGCTGCCGTCAAGTCATCTGCCGCCTTTTTACGATCAGTTACGTTGATCATGACGCCATCCAGCCATTTAACCGCACCTTTGCGATCCAGGATTCCCTTCCCCTTGTCATATACCCAGATGTATTCACCATTTGCCTTCTGAATACGATATTCGATTTCGAAAAAGCTTCTGTTTTTAAGGCTTTCTTCTACAATCCTGGTAACCTGCCTGCTGTCATCTGGATGTATTA
>JAKJFO010000176.1 GCA_022704885.1 Candidatus Rifleibacteriota bacterium
TAGATACTGGATAACACAAACGATCCCGACGAAACCCCTGCCAGAAGCCGTACCAATTCGCTTACCGAGAATTGCTGTATTAATGGCAGATTACTATACCACAGCCGGGCAATGTGATATTATAACCCAAAATCTGAAATTCTGATAACATTGGAGAAGTCATCATGTCATTAGTTACGCCTCCCGCACAGACGCTCCCCGGAGCCCCCAAACCTGCTGGAGCGCCCTCAGCTCCGGCACCGGCCCGTCAGGAACAGGCAGTTCCAAAGTGTTTCGGCACCGACTACTTCGGCAAGTGGAACACCTCCGGCATGACCTTTGAATCAATGAAGATCGACCGGCCCGACTACCAGTCCAAATGCGCAGCCTGCCCGTTGTTTGAACGCTGCTATCTGACGAACCACATCAGACTGCTGCGCATCAAGAGATAACCCACAGAAAGGACCAGGGAATGAGAACCTACGACATCATAAAAAACAAACGCGACGGCAGAAAGCTCAGTCAGCCGGAAATTGCCTCGATAGTAAAGGGCTTTGTCGATGGTTCGCTGCCTGATTACCAGATGGCAGCATTTCTGATGGCCGTATATTTTCGTGGCATGGATGAAGAAGAGACCTACTGGCTTACAGACTGCATGCGCACCAGCGGCGATCTCATCAGCCTCGATGGCATTGACGGCTTTACCGTAGACAAACATTCGACCGGCGGCGTGGGTGATAAAACCAGCCTGGTGCTTGGGCCGGTTCTGGCAGCTCTCGGTCTAAAAGTCGCCAAGATGTCGGGTCGTGGCCTTGGTCATACTGGTGGTACCATTGACAAACTCGAAGCAATCAAAGGTTTTTCGTGCGAACTCGACACTCGCCAGTTCATCGACGCTGTCAATAAAATCGGCGTAGTCATCGTTGGTCAGACTGGCAATCTGGTCCCTGCCGACAAAAAGATCTACGCTTTGCGCGATGTTACTGCGACCGTCGACTCGATCCCGCTCATCGCTGCCTCGATCATGTCAAAGAAGCTGGCAGTGGCCAACAAAGGGCTGGTGCTCGACGTCAAGGTGGGCAGCGGTGCTTTTATGAAGAATCTCGACGACGCTCGCGAACTTGCCCGGTTGATGGTAAAAATCGGCACACAGGCAGGTCGCAAGGTTACCGCAGTGTTGTCGAACATGGATGAGCCTCTTGGTGAAATGATTGGCAATGCCGTCGAAGTTATCGAAGCCGTCGACACCCTGCGCAATCGCGGGCCAGAAAGCTTTACCAGCCTGATCAAAACTCTGGCTGCCGAAGCTCTGGCGATGGGTGCCGGACTCAGTCGTAGTGAAGCCGAGAAAAAAGTCGGCGAAGTGCTGGCTGACGGCCGGGCTTATGGCAAATTTCTTGAAATGGTCAAGTTTCAGGGCGGCGATGTAGCAATGATCGAAGACTACAGCAGACTGCCGGCAGCCAAGAAGAAAGACAGCCTTAAGTCTGACCGGGACGGATACATCAGCAAGATCGACTGTGAAGAAATCGGTCTGGCAGCAATGATGCTGGGTGCCGGTCGTGAAACCAAAGATTCGGTCATTGACATGGGCGTTGGACTCAAACTGGTCAAACATGTCGGTGACAAAATCAGCAAAGGCGATGTTCTGGCCGAGCTTTACCTCAACCCCGGGCGTGACAACAGTCGCGCCATCAACCGGTTACGCGAAGCCATCAAGCTCAGCGACAGCAAAGTGGTCGCTCAGAAGCTGATTCTCGATATAGTTTCGTGAGCTGTCGAACATGCAGGGAATAACCAGCAGTCCAGCACTCCGGCTGGCTTTCGAAGAATGTGAAGCAAAGACGCTTTCGCGCTTTGCCTGCCTGTCAAGCAAAAGCCGTGGGCGCGAGCACCCGGAGAACGACTGTTTTATCCGCAGCTGCTTTCAACGCGATATCGACCGCATAATTCACAGTGAGTCGTTTCGCCGCCTCAAGCACAAGACTCAGGTATTCCTTTCACCAACTAACGATCATTTCAGAACCAGACTGACACACACCCTCGAGGTCGTCTGCACGGCCCGCTGCATTTCACGCTGTCTCAGCCTCAATGAAGATCTGACCGAAGCTATAGCCCTGGCGCACGATCTTGGTCACACTCCTTTCGGCCACAGCGGCGAAGAGATTCTCGCCGAAATCAGCGAAACCGGCTTTCATCATGCATCGCATGGCGTCAGAGTGGTCACCTGCCTCGAAAAGAACGGACAGGGCCTCAATCTGACGCGCGAAGTCATCGACGGCATTCTGATGCACAGCAAGGGCAAACACGGCTCTGCAACTTTTTCCGGCGAAGAGGCAAAGCCGCTGACTGTCGAAGCACAGGTGGTAAGAATTGCAGATCTGGTCGCCTACATCAATCATGATATCGATGACGCGATCAGAGCAGGGGTCATCACCATCGAAGATCTGCCGCGCGAAGCCAGAAAGCTGCTGGGTGACCGGCATTCGATCAGAATTCACACCATGGTTCGCGATATTATCGACAACAGTATCGACAGTGATCTGATCAGAATGAGCGAACCAGTAAGGGCTGCAACCGCTGAAATGAAAGCATTTTTATACCGTGATGTCTATACCCGACCTGAAATAGATATTGCCGTGCAAAAATCCAAGCACCTGCTGCGCCAGATGGCAGACTGGTTTACCAGAAATCCTGATGAGCTGTATAAACATGTAAGGTACCCGATTCCCGATGGACAGAGTATCAATCGTACCATCGTCGACTATCTGGCAAGCATGACTGATGACTTTGCTCTGAGACGTTTTCAGGAAATATTTATGCCGCATTATTATACTTTCAGCGACTTCAAGGTGCGTAAAACGGAGACTTCACAGTGAAACTGCTATCTATAAGCATAAAAATTCTGGCCGGCTTTGTGTTTCTTCTGGCAATTTTTCTGCTGGTTTCAGGTATGGCCAGCTATTATATGCTTCAATTGCGCGAAATGGTAGACTTCCTGAAGGGAAATTACTCTTCAGCCATGCTCAATTCTCAGGAACTGATGGCGAACCTGCATCTTTCCGCCAACTCGGCCGCTGAGATCATCAGAGAGCCACGAACTCGCGACGACCATCTCCCCTATTATAACTCAGCCAAAGAAGGCGCTTTTAAAAGCTTCGACAGCATCGACGCAAATCTGAAAGACAGTTTTCTCAGCGGCGCACCTAACGTAATCGCGTTCAAGCAGACGACCGAAAGCAACATTCTCGAGTTATTCGACCTCACCGACAATTATCTGGCATTGCCATCCGGCAGTGAACTCAGCCCGGCGAGCGAAGCCATACTGCTCGCGGCAATACGCGACAAGGAGATAGAGCTCACCGCCAAATGTCGCAGTCTGTGCGAGGCACTGTCAAATTATACAAGATCTATCACTCAGCGTTCGAGCGACAGCATGTTTCAGGTCATGGGTTATGTGGCAAAAATTGTGCCGATCGTAATCATACTCTTCGGCATAGCATTCACCATGTTTATTTCGAATGGTATTTCCCGACCTCTCGAGCGCATTGTCGAGTCGATGTCAGAAGCCGAAAAAGGACACCTGCACACCCGTCTTAAATTTGAAAGTTCCGATGAATTTCAACGCGTTGCCGAAAGCTTTAACCGCATGCTCGAAGGAATCTGCCAGATGATTTCGAAGGTTCTCGAAACCAGCGACGACCTTGCGACCAGCTCGCAGCAGCTCAGCTCGGCATCGGTAGAATCAGCAGCCACACTGCTCGATATTTCCAAAAACGTCAACGGCATCAACACCTCATCGCTGGAAATATCGAACAACCTTGAAAAAACGACTGCTTCGGTCGAAAGTTTTTCTGAATCGGCCCAGAAAGTGGCCCAGCTGGCAGAAACTGCGGTCAAGGCGGTCAGCATAACGACTCAGGCAGCAGACAAGGGCGGCAAGACCGTTAAGAAATCAGTCGAAATGGTAGGCAAGATCAAGGAATCGGTTGATATCGCCACCCAGGTTATTCTCGATCTCAACTCAGCATCTCTACAGATCAGCGAAATAGTCAATACCATCACCGCCATCGCCAGTCAGACCAACCTGCTTGCGCTCAATGCGGCAATCGAAGCGGCAAGAGCCGGCGAACAGGGCAAAGGCTTCACCGTCGTTGCCGGAGAAGTTCGCAAACTGGCCGAAGAATCTGCAGAAGCAGCCGAAGCCATCGGCACCAGAATCGAAAACATTCTTACCAAAACTCAGAACGCGGTCGACTCGATGACACTCGGCCGTGGCCGCGTCGATGACGGTATAAGAATTATTCGTGAAGTTTCGATAAGCCTCGACAACATCATCAGCAACGTCGATGACGTCAACAGGAAGATCAGCGAGATCAGCTCGATTTCGACCGAGCAGTCAGAGAATTCGCTGGCAATGACGAGAACGATCGAAGATATCACGAGTCTGACCAAGGTAACCACCGAACAGCTCGGCATAGTCGCGACTTCAGTCGAGCAACAGACAACTACGGTTTCTCAGGTTTCGAGTTCGACTGAAGATCTTGCTACTCTGGCCGATGAGCTGCACCTGCTGGTTTCGCGCTTTACGATCAAAAGCTCTGATAACCGGCCAGCTTCATGACGAACGGCAGAAGAACTGCCCAGAGGGTGACAGCTGCAACAGCGATGAGCAGGCGACGATTATAGCTGGCTATTTTTTTTGAGTCGAGCGCAGAAAAATATACGGTCAATCCAAGAGCCAGGCTTAGTACAAGTGCTGCCAGATCATGATTGCGGCCATAAGAAAGCCAGAGAAAGAGACAGTTGAGGCTTGCTGCGAAAAGAAAAACGCTGCTGAGCATGACCACCCAGCTGACCAGTGGCTGACCACCTCGTTTGCGGGTATTGTTAACGCCATTTGCAGATATGTTTTTCTCATTCATGACGGGCTTGATTATAGTGCCTGCCTCGCCACTTTTCAATAAAAAACTGCAGAAACCAGATCATGGCCGCAATTATCAGGCCTGAAAAAGCTCAGGCAGGTATTTGCTTAGTTACGGTAAATAAGCTATAATGCGGCAGCAATCGAGATAGAAAATGGCAAATCTTAACAGTACATACGCACAAAGACACTACGAATCTGCTCTTGACTTCTTTGAACAGGGGCAGTATGACAAAGCATTGCAGCAGATCGACAAGGCGATCAAGAATTCGCCGAACAACCCCGATTTTTATTCAACCAAAGGGGTCTTTCTGCATCGCATGAACGATATAGTGCATGCCATAGACGCTTACCAGTCAGCAATCAAGGTGGCGCCCGATCATACCTTTTCGCATTACAACCTTGGTTTGATCTACATGAAGCTCAACAAGGTAGTACAGGCGATCCAGGAATGGGAAGCAGTTATTCATGTCAAGCCACGCGATACCGACGCGATATTCAACATCGCAGTCGCCCTTTCGCACCTTGGCAAAAGCAAGCAGGCGATACCGTTTTATCGAAAAGTTATCGAAATCGAGCCCGGCCACATTCAGGCACATCAGAATCTTGGTGTGATCTATCGCGACGAGGGCGATTTTGTCAAAGCCAAGTATCATCTGCAGAAACTGCGCGAGCTTGACAGCACCTACATGGAAGTAGTTGCCGCCGAGATAATCAAGTGCGAAGAACAGGAATTCCTTCGCAAACTTGAGGATGATAATCAGCGCATTTCTGATATTGTCGGAGAAGAAACCGACAACCTTCTCAGCAACGCTCTGATAGCAGTCATCGAAGAGGATTTTGACAAAGCCCTCGCGTATACCGAGAAATATCTCATTGTCGCTCCTGAAGACGTTCAGGCCAGACTGATTCAGGGACAGGCCATGTGCGGCCTGTCGCGCAACGCCGATGCAATCGCGATATTCATGCGCATACTCGTCGACAGCCCGGATTGTCTCGATGCCATGTTCCATCTCGGAAACGTTTTTCTCGGACTGGGCGACCTTCACAAAGCGCTTGAATACTACGAAAAACTTAAAGCTGCCGACAGCGACTACCCTCTGGTCGATGAAAACATCAGAAGCATCAGAGCCAAGCTGAACACTGCGGACGACGATGATTAAGCACATCATCAAACCGGGTATCAGGGCCAGACTCACTCTGATAATTCTGCTGATTTCTCTTCTGCCTCTGACATTTCTCGGACATCAGGCCTATGATTACCAGAAGCGCATCATCACTGAAGAAGTGACCGCCAGCCACCTTGAATTATCAAATACCCTCGCACACGGCATCTACGAGAATCTTGAGTTTACCCGAAGGCTGCTGAACGCGATCGGCATGCTCGAAGCCATAAAAAGCCAGCGCCGGGAAGTAATCGAAGATTTTTTCAATGCATTGATGAGTCAGTTTGCATTTTTCAAGCTGATGTATCTGATCGACAGCAATCGCAACATAGTTGCCAGCTCAGATCCCAACACAAAACTGCCGGCAGACTGGCTTTATTCGAAGGCGATGCAGCGAAGTTACCAGGGCTCCCTCTCAGAGGTATTCAAATCTGATGACGGCGCGTTCTATATGACGCTCGAATCGGTCATCAAATCGACGCAACTGCACAGTATCAACGGAGTTCTCATCACCGAAGTCAATCTGACCAGCATCCGCGACCTTCTGAGAACGGCTCTGCGTAATTCCCGTTCGCAGTGCCTCATACTCGATGAAGCCGGCACCGTCATTGCCCGCTCTTCGCCAAAAGTTCACACTCTCGAGATTACCGCCGCCGAAACCATCGACAGCGATCTGACCAAGCTCAAAACCATCGATGGTGAACCATACCTGATCACCGCCGTTTCACTGAAAAAATTCGATTTTTATCAGGCTCCGAACTGGACCATCGTTCTGCAGATTCCAGAAAAGCAGGCATTTTTCGCGGCCGACCGGTTCAGGGAGCGCATTACCAGAATTCTCGGCCTGACTGCGATTATTTCGATCATCCTTGCCATACTTCTGGCCAGAGGCTTTACCGCACCGCTCGCCAATCTGATATCCGGAGCCAGACACATCAGCCGCGGTGATTTCGATCAGCAGACAGTGCCTCTCAGCAACGACGAGATTGGCGATCTGACCAGAACTTTTGACGAAATGCGTATAAATCTGCGAGAAACCCGGGCTGATCTGGACTATCGCATCATGCAGCTCTCGACACTTTATGAGGTCGGCAAAGCGATCTCGTCGGTGCTTGACTTCCGCAAGCTTCAGAACATGATTCTGGAAATCGTCGTAAAGGTTATCAAAGCCGAAAAAGGCTCGCTGATGCTGCTCGACGAATCAGAAAAAATTCTGACTATCGGAGTCGCCATCGGCCTGAGCGAAGAAGTAGCCCGCGACACCCGCCTGGAAATAGGCGAATCGGTAGCCGGTTGGGTGGTAAAAACCTGTCAACCCCTTTTTGTGCGTAATACTCAGACCGACAAAGATTTTCACACCATCAAGAAAGCTCATATCAGAGCCGGCACCCTGATGTGCGTGCCTTTGCTGGCTAAGGATAAGCTGCTCGGAACCCTCAACGTTTCGCGATCAGAGCCGGACAGTTTCTCTGACAAGGATTTCGAACTCTTTGTCAATCTCGCTAACCAGGCAGCTATAGCGATAGATAACGCCAGACTCTATCGTTACGCAGTCACCGACGAAATGACGCGCCTTTACAATCACCGCTATTTCCAACAACGACTCGACGAAGAACTGCAGCGCGCCGACCGCTACGAAAATTTCATTTCACTCATCATTCTCGACGTCGACCATTTCAAAAGCTTCAACGACACCTACGGGCACCCGGAAGGCGACAGAGTCCTTAAAACAGTGGCCAGACTCATCGAAAAAAACGTACGCGAAGTCGACATTCCAGCCCGTTATGGCGGCGAAGAGTTCGTCGTCATCTGCCCCGAAAAAAACGGTGAAGGCTCGTTGACTCCGGCCGAACGCATACGCAGTGCCATCGAAAGCTATGATTTCAGAATCGACGGCAAAAAAATACAGATTACCGTCTCACTGGGAGTCGCATGTTACCCAGATCAGGCGCGTTCAAAGGCAGAGTTGATACAGAAGGCCGACTTCGCTCTCTACTATTCAAAGCACCACGGCCGAAATCAGGCTTCTCTCTATAACCCGATCATGAACCGACAACCAGAACAGGGCTGAGCGGGCTCTGACGTCATAACCGCCGCCGCTCGAGTTCAAACTGCGCCAGGGCAAAATCCTCTTCGGTGTCAATATCGATTGAATCTGCTGCCGACATTACATAACAGCCGTGCTGCGCAAAATTGTAGAGGCTCTTTTCTGTAAGCAACCACTCTGTATTAACCAGATAGATGGCGCCATTCTCAAGATAGCGCTTTGGCAGTGAAGCTGCAGCGGCAACGATACCGCCCGGCGATTCAGGCATGGCACGACCACTGTCTTCGTCTACTCTGAACATCCATTCAGGATACTGATTGACTGCTTTCATCGACGAAAGGCTGACAAAACCAGCACTGGCGAAAAGCGCCAG
>JAKJFO010000177.1 GCA_022704885.1 Candidatus Rifleibacteriota bacterium
GGGGCCGGCAAAAATCATTATCGGATAGTTGAGTTTGCCGCTTTTGAGCAATTTTTCAAATGCTGTCAGTTCCAAAGTTGATTCCTGTCGAAAAAAAGTCGGGCCTGCCATAAAAAGCAGGCCCGACTCATTTTACAGATAGCTGTTCTCCATGAATGCCCGGTAGGCACTTACCGAATAGTGATAGTCGACTTTCGAGATCAGCTCGAATGGTGAGTGCAGACTGAGTGTGGGTAAAGAAATGTCTACCACGTTCATGTTGAGGTTGGCGAGCAGGTAGGCAACCGTTCCGCCGCCGCCTTCGTCTACCTTACCCATTTCGCCGAACTGATAAGGAATGTTTTCGCGGCTGAGCATGCGCCGGATATATGCCAGGTATTCGATGTCGGCTTCACTGCTGCCTGATTTGCCGGCCGAGCCTGAATGCTTGGTGATCCATACCCCTTTTCCTACTACCCCTGAGTTCAGCGGGTCATAAGCGCCCTCAAAGGTCGGATCTATCGGAGCATTAGTGTCGGCAGAAAGCACCATTGTCGATCTTATTGCGCTGCGAATGGTTGCAAACGAATTGTCACCAGCTGTTGCTTCGGTTAACATGCCAAGAAAATCGGTGGTAAGCATCGACTGGGCGCCGTTAGGGCCGGCAGAGCCGATTTCTTCTTTGTCGTAGAACATGACTGCAGCAGTGTGTTCAGGAACATCCATTTCGGTAATGGCTGCCAGAGCAGCTCCGACACAGGCCCGGTCGTCGTGACCGTAGGCGCCGATGAGTGCCCGGTCAAAGCCGACTTCGCTGGCGGGCATTGCAGGAACAGCACGAATTTCGGCCCATGCGATATCTTCTTCAGTCAACTTGAAATTCTTTTCGAGATAGTCGATGACGGTGTTTTTTACGCGATTCGGCGTGTCAGCTTCCTGCCCTTTTTCGAGCTGTCTGGGGCGGTGGCCGACTACGATGTTGAGTTCTTCGCCGGTCAGGACTTCGGCGGTTTTTCGTTCATACTGCACTTTCTTGCCGATGTGCGGAGCTACATCGGTGATTGTGAAAACGGGCTCGCCAGCTTTTTCGCCGATGACGAAACTGAGATTTCGGCCGTTTTTATCTATTGCAAAAATATGCAGTGAGAGCGGAATCGCTGCCCACTGAAATTTTTTGATGCCACCGTAGTAATGGGTTTTGAACAGGGCCAGCCCATGTTTTTCATAAAGAGGCTGAGCTTTTACATCTATTCTGGGAACATCAAGGTGTGCAGCAATATACCTGAAGCCTTGGTCAACTGGTCGTTTGCCGATAACGGCCAACCCCATCGCGCGGTTCTTGTTAATAAAATAGACTTTGCTGCCAGGCTTCAGCTTTTTGCCGGTTCCCAGAGGGGCAAGAGGCTTGAATCCATGCCTGGTGATCAATTTCTCTACATATTCTATCGTGCCACGCTCGGTTTTGCAGCGTGAGACAAATTCGAGATAATCTTTGCAGCGCTTTTCCAGCAGCTTCAGCTCGGCGTCTTTGATTTTGTCCCAGGCGCAGTCAACCTTGAATACTGACGGGCCTTTACTTTTTTCTGTTTTCTTGGGCATAAATTCCTTCCTTCCTTGATCATGTAAGGTTCGTAACTTGCGACATACTATCATATTTCTGAAAATGCTGGTAGAATATCCGAAATGTTCGAATCTACAATACATTGTGACGCATATAATCAGAGTTGCCAATGACCACCTTAACTTTTACTCACGAATTCAATAAGCTCGCCGGACGTTTGCAGAAAGTCATTCTCGGAAAAGCTGTGCAGATCGAAAAAACTCTTGTCTGTTTGCTGGCTGACGGGCATCTTCTGCTGGAAGACATGCCGGGTGTCGGGAAAACTACGCTCGCGTCTGCGTTGGCAACAGCTATCGGGGGCGCATTCAGTCGAATTCAGTTCACTGCCGACCTTCTACCCTCAGATATTCTGGGCGCGCGCATCTATCGAAGGCAGATCGAGCAGTTCGAATTTGTCAAAGGGCCAATATTTTCGAATGTAGTGCTTGCTGACGAGTTAAACCGAGCTCCGCCCAAAACCCAGAGTGCACTGCTGCAGGCAATGAACGACTTTTCGGTAAGTGTCGAAAAAAATCATTTTGAACTTGCCCGGCCGTTCATGGTCATTGCAACCCAGAACCCCAAAGGCTTTCATGGAACCTATCCTTTGCCGGAATCGCAGAGAGACAGATTCATGATGCGAATTTCGCTGGGCTACCCTTCTGAAGTCGAAGAAGTAGAGATTCTCAAGATTCACCACGGCCAGATGCAGGAAAAAATCGGCGAAAGCTTTCTGACGCTGGAACAGGTTGCCATGGCCCAGGCAGAAGCAAGATCGATAAATGTTTCAGATGCTGTACTGAAATATATCAGTCGCATTGTTGGTGCTGTAAGAAGCCACGAAGATGTTGAGTTGCCGGTGAGTCCACGTGGCAGCATTTCTTTGATGAACGCCGCACAGGCTCTGGCTTATTTTCGTGGCAGAGAGTACGTTACCATTGACATGGTGAAGGAGATCGCTCCTGAAGTTCTGGCACATCGTATCGGTTTGCGTGGAGTGTCTTCTCTGAGCGCTGAAGGTGCCCGCAATGACTGGCTGGTTGGTGAAATTCTGCAGAGGGTAGCGGTTGAGTAGTCACAGAACCAGAATCAGGTTTTCAAGGTCTGGCAAAATTCTGTTTTTTCTCGGCATTTTTCTGTTTTTTGCTGCCCAGAATACCGGCAACAATCTGCTCTATCTGATGAGCAGCTGTTTTTTTGCCTGTCTGATATGGGGCGCGGTGGTGAGCTGGCGAAACATCAGTGGGCTCAAGGTAGAGCTGATACTGCCGGATTTTTATTTCTCCGGTGAGAAAGATACGATTCGCTGCAGGATAGAGGATACCGCGGGTCGTCCGCGATTTTTTCTGGGGTTTGAAGGCGATTTTGCCGAGTTTTTGCCGGCAGCAAGTTTCATTATGCTTAAATCCGGATTACAGGATGTTGCGAGGGGCTGCCATCAGACCAACGGTTTCAGGGTTTTTTCCTGTTATCCGGTTGATTTGTTTATCTGTTCATGCGAGATTTCTTCATCTCCTCTGTATGTTGGGCCCCGCCCGGCGGTAAGAGTACCTGAAATACTGAACCGAGAAGATGGCGGGGTTTTCGATCGGCTGGTCGCAGGCAAAGAGGGGGATTACTGGATGCAGAAACCTTATCAGGAAGGTGAAGACGCCATGCTGATCAACTGGAGCATATCTGCACGCTCTTTCACCGAGTGGGTTCTGATTAAATCCGTCGACTTTGGCCTCAACAGAAAACTCTGCTTCGATGTTTCCGAAATTGACGGGCAAATGTTCGAAGATTGTCTTGAAGTCATTGCAGGTCTGCTGGTGAGATTGCGCCAGCATGACATCGATGCGTTCGTCTGGGGCAGAGGAGAAACTGGCGCCTATCAGTGGCTTTCAGTCGTCTTTGACATGCCGGTTCTGGTAAAGTGGCTGGCAGAGTTACAACCTGGCATTTTGCCGCGGCCTGTCGAGAGTAATGTCGAGCTGATCAGGCTTACTGATCTTTGTCGGAGCAGTATGTGATGAACGGACCAGTTTTGCTTGAAATAACCGGCAGGGATTACGCTACATTAAGCAGATCCAACGGGGCTCTTCCTGTATCTAAAAAGTTTTTTCGACTGCTCGTTCTGCTGGCAGCGCTCTCTTATGCCGCAGTCTGGTCGACAGGTTATCTTCGCGTTCTTATAGAAATTCTCTCAGTTCCTTTGCTTATGGCTGCGGTCTTTGCCCGTCCGCTGTCTGCCTGGCGTATTTTTTTGCAAATAGGCAGTGTTGTGGCGCTGCTGCAGGCGTTGACCTCTTTTGGCGGGCCAACTCCAGGTATCGTTATATTGCTGCAGTTCGCCGGTCTGGTGATGTTTCTGCAGATTCTGGCTATAGATTGTCTTCGAGCCGCACATGGAGTCATCGTTCTTTCGCTCATGATCATTCTTGCGGTTGCGGCGATGAACGTCAATTTCGTCTTTCCGCTGGTGCTGATTCCATATGTTCTGGTTTTTTACCTGGTTCTGCGCCATCTCGCGATTTTTCGCCATCAGGCCATAGCTTCTGCTCGGGTAGAACTGAGTGGCAGTAATCTGCTTGACTGGCAGCGAACAGCTGTGGGAGCCCTTGTTTCGATTCTTATCTTTGGCTTTCTGTGGCTGGTTCTGTTTTACCTTATCCCAAGAACAACAAGCTTCGGGATCGCTTCAGACGTTTCGCGACGAAAGCTGAAGGGATTCAGTGACACGATGAGTCTTGGTGACCCAGGCCTTCTCGAAGATAACCCTGCCGTTATAATGCGGGTCAGGCCTCTAGAAGATAAGACTCTGACGCCTTCGATTTTGCGGAGAATAGGAAATAAGCTGTTGCGTGGTGCCACTTTTGCCTGGTATAAAGACGGCAAATGGGAAAAGGGTACGAAACGCCGATGGTATATCGATCTGCGACGCAATGCTGGTGAGCTGCGTCTGGATCGCGAAACCTATAGCCCGCGCGATCTGCATCAGATCGAAGTGGTAATGGAAAATCTCGATCCGCCTGTGATTTTTCAGCCTGAGCGCGCGGTCAGCATGCGTTTCACTCAGCCGTATATTGCTTATGAAGATGATCTCTCTTTTTATTTTCTTTACCGGCCAGGCACGACGCGTCGATATGTTGCCAGCGTTCTGATCGACCCGTTAGAGCCTCAAGATTCGCCCCTGGGCGAGATCGAGTTGAATCGCGAAACAACCCCATATCTTCATGTGCGAGGCATTCCTGAGCGTATACAGAATCTGGCTCAGGGCATGGCCAGTGACAGCATGACCATTCTGCAGCGGGTGGATCGCGTAATGAGGTTTTTACATGGTCAATTCGAGTATTCACTTGTTCAAAGGGACCTTGAAGGGACTGACCCGGTAGAGGATTTTCTATTTGTTTCAAAAGAAGGAAGCTGCGAACACTATGCCAGTGCGATGACACTGCTGTTGCGATCGATGGGAGTGGCAGCACGTCCGGTTGGCGGCTATACCATGGGTGAATGGAATGAAATTGGTGGATTTTATACTGTTCGTCAGGGGCACGCCCATGCCTGGGTCGAGGTGTTCTTCCCGAAGACGGGCTGGGTACCGTTCGATCCAACTCCCCCGATAATGATTACCGGGCCCGAAAGCGAAGTTGGAAAGTTTCTGCAGATTTTGTGGAACGCTTACGAAGGTTACTGGTTCAGTTATGTTTACAGCTTCGACAATCGCGCCCAGGGTGTTGGTTTTCGTAGCATCATGAATGCTTTCTCTGGAGCTCTCACTTCTTTGTGGAGTTGGGTTCTTAGCCCGGTCGTGTGGTTATTGATCGCCTTGTGCGTGTCTCTGGCATACTTAGGAAGAAGGCGGATCAGCCGGGTCCGACAGCGCGGTCGATGGATTCCGGACTGGTATCTGGAGTGGGCTGATGGCCTGGCAATACCTCGAGCGGAATGGGAAACCCCGGCAGAATTTCATCGACGTCTGCTTGAATTTGGATCGATCGAGCAGTTGCATGCAGAGCGCCTGTCCAGATTGGCTGAACTGGTAGATTTGAGCGCGTTCTCAGGTTGCCGCGATCAATCATCGATTCGCGCTCAGGCGCAATCAGTGATTGTTGAGCTGGGTGCCGGCCGATAGTTCTGCTGTTGATATGCATGCTTCCTGTTGTACGGTTTTATCAGAGATGTCGGCGCTGTACATAAAACAGGCTGTTGACTTTCGGCCCGGCTTGTATTATAGTAAATAACCTCTACTTCGACCCCAATCTCAGGAGATATACCATGAGCTTTACTTATAATCCTAACAAACGCAAACGTGCAAAAACCCACGGCTTCAGAAAAAGAATGTCGACCGTAAGTGGTCGCAATGTTCTGAAACGGCGCAGACTGCGCGGACGCAAAAGACTGACTGTCTGACCTGCTAAGTGGGGAACCCCCAGTATAGCGGTCGGGCAACATTACGTGCCCAAACTGAATTTCAGCGTGTTTTCAAAGAAGGAACACGGTTTTTTCGGGATGGGCTCGGTTTTTGCGTCCGAAAAGCTGCGGGGGTCAACTTCAGGTTCGGTCTGTCGGTTCCAAAGCGTTTTGGCAACGCAGTCCTGCGAAACAGACTCAGAAGGCGCATCAGAGAAATCATCAGACACAGTGACTCTCTCCCGGAATCGGCAGAGCTGGTCATCTGTGTCAATCGTCCTTGCGCCCAATTCTCTTTTGCAGCTCTGCAGGCAGCCTGCGAATGGGCTTTTGCCAGAGTCGCCCGAATTCGCCTGACCACTCAGGCTGCTCAGTAAGAAGAATGTCAGCGCAGTCCGATGAAAATCTGTCTGATATAAGCAAACCTTCATTGCCGGCTCGGGTTGGACTACAGATGATCAGACTTTACCAGAGGTTCCTCTCACCTTTTGTCGGTGATTGTTGTCGTTTCAGGCCAAGTTGCTCGCATTACACATATGAAGCCATAAATAAATATGGATTGATCAAAGGCAGTCTGATGGGCGCCTGGCGAATATGCAGATGTAACCCCTTCTGTAAAGGCGGCGATGATCCGGTAGTATGAAGCTTCAGAGCATAGATTCCGGCCGGAGATAAATATAGATGATAATGACAAGATTCAGTGAATATTCGACCCTCTTTCGAGTGACTCTGCTCGCTTTATTGTTTGTTTGCAGCAGCACGCTTTCATTACACGCACAGACTGCGGCATCCGCCGCGGGGCCGGTGGTAAAGATAGAAGATCTCGATGGTGACGGTTTTACCGATGCCTCTGTCGAAACTTCACTTCTGCGTGTCATTTTTTCCAGCAAAAACGGCAGCCCCTCGGTGCTTTATCTCAAGGGTAAAAGCTTCGAAGAAAATATTTATCCTCCAGTAATCCAGGAAATGGGTTATCAGCTGCCGCCTGAGGCAATGAAGCCTTTTGTCGGTAATCTCAAGGGTATGCAGGAACCAGCGGGTTTCAACATCGAACTCGAAGATCAGACTGTAGATCGTGTTGTGATCAGAGCTACAGCTAATGTTTCGCTGATGGCCGCCGAAAAGTCAGAGGCTGAAAGCCTGACTCTGGTCAAGCGCTATACCATTCATTTAAACAGCTATCATGTCGATGTTTCGTATCTGGTAACCAATCTCAAAGATCAGCTGGTCGCAGTTGGAGACGAACTTTCTGGCGCTCTCAGTCTGACTTTTGGCCCTGGTCTGTTTATGGATCCGTTCGGTCCATCTTCACTGATAGGTCTCAAACCTGACGCAGTAGAAGCCTTCAGCGATGTTACCAAGCTCAATTCAGCTGGCGCGGTTGCTGGCGCTTACAATGGTGTTGGTCTGCGCGATCAGTATTTCTGTGTGCTGCTCGAGAGCGATGCACAGATCAGAATAAATGCCAGCGCATTCGAAGTTACTTCAACCGATGCAAGACGATCACCTCAGAGCGGCAAGGTTATTTCCTGCCTGCTGCCAACTTTCAATCTTGGTGCCCGCGAATCGCGTACTTTCAATTTTAAAATCTATGCCGGGCCGATGCTTCTCGATCATCTTTCGCGCATCAACCGCGGTCAGGTCTCTGAATATGGGTTTCTCAGCACAATTTTGTTGCGGGTGCTGCAGTTCTTCTATGGCCTGCTGCCGAACTATGGCCTGGCAATCATTCTGCTGACTATTGTCGTGCGGCTGGTCCTGTATCCGCTGACTCTCAAACAGACGAAGTCCATGGCCCAGATGCAGAAGATCCAGCCAATGGTGCAGGATCTCAAAGATCGCTATAAAGATAATCCCCAGAAGTTCAACGAAGAAGTACTGCGACTGTATCAGAAAAACAATGTCAACCCGCTTGGCGGCTGTCTCCCATTGCTGTTGCAGTTGCCCATTCTCATTGCCCTTTACAACACGATACGTATCGCAGTTGAACTGCGCAAAACCCCGTTTTTATGGATCGCCGATCTTTCCAAGGGCGATCCGCTTCTGATTCTGCCGATCGCGATAGCTGCCCTGATGTACTATCAACAGGGAAAGATGTCGACAGATCCGCAACAGCAGCAGATGATGGCTTTCATGCCGATGTTCATGTTCGTCATCACCTGGTCGCTTCCTGCCGGGTTGCTGGTTTACTGGTTTGCCAGCAGCGTTCTCGGCTTACTTCAGCAGTTACAGGCCAACCGTATGTCGGCGGCCCTATAAGGAGGAGTGAACTTGACTACACGAACTATCGAGATTACCGCAAAAACAGAACAGGAAGCACGCGATATCGCCAATGGCGAACTTAACGAAAATGAAGTGATCACCGCCGCCGAAGTCCTTTCGGCCCCGGCCCGCGGCCTTTTCGGCTTTGTCGGCAAGCAGGAATTCAAGATCCGCTTTGTTATCGGCGAAAAGCCGCAGGCGCCGCCAAAGCGCGAGCCG
>JAKJFO010000178.1:0-8162 GCA_022704885.1 Candidatus Rifleibacteriota bacterium
TGATCAGCGCGTTTATCTTGTTCTGTCTGGTCATTCCGTTGAATACGGAAAACTTTACACCCATCTTCCCCTCCGGATCGGACAAAAAATGCTGAATTGTTTCCTGCTTATGATAAAATGTTTTTTAAGGATTAACAAGCAGTTATGCTTAGCTGATAAAAAATACTGTGAATCAAGGCTGGCAGGAAGAGACTATGGATGCCCGCAGCGTGAGGTTGTTGCTGATTGCACTTGTGCTGGTGCTGGTGCTTTTGCCAACCGACCTGGTCATGGCCAGACAGGATACCGATGACAGCCTGTGGGCTGAAGCCGAGTTCGCTTTTAAATCAGGTAATCGTCAGGAGTCACTGCGGCTGTTGCGGCTCTGCGTGCTGGGCCGTCTGAATCTGCCAGACAGTGAACTGATGTTGCGGCAGGCTCTGGCATCGGAAACCGCCGCCATAAGTGCCGGGCGTCCAATCAACGAACTTTCCAGGGCAGAGCTGGACGACTTTTACAAGTTGCAGAGCGAAATCTGCACTCTTGGTATCACGGATGCAGGCGACTGGCTTTTGCTGATGAAAGCCAGTCTGGCGGTGCCTGGTTCTCAAAATCTGATCGTATCAGGTCAGGCATTTTTAGACGCTTTAGAGCGTGGTCTGCCGGTAGTGATCACCCATGACTGGCGCTCTATTCTGGAAAAGCTCGATCAGGAGCTGGTTCGCGACGAACAGGTGCTTTATCGGCTGCAGATCGCCAGAATATTTGCCGGCCTTGAGCCGGAATCACGCGAATTGCAGCAGAAACTGGCCGATATCAGGCTGGTAGCCGATGCCAAAGCTGTGAAAATTCTCAGATTTGCCGAAGTCGAGATGGCTCTCGGCAATCTGGCCGCTGCCCGCGCCTGCCTTGATCAGGTGCGCAGCTATGATCCCGGCTATTCAGGCCTTGCCGATATGTACCGGCTTCTTGAGAGAAGCGAACACATCGATCGAATACTGGTTCAGGCCAATGATGCCGTGCTCAGCCGGAATTTCGAAGAGGCAAAGCGGCGTGCCGACGAAGTTTTCGCACTCGACCCGAATAACTTTTTTGCGCGGCGAATAATCGAACAGGTTGAAGAAGCCCGTCAGCGCCCGGCTGGAGCGGCAATGAGCGAAGCGGACCGGGTGCAGCTCAAGATTCGTCGGCTCGAGAATGAGTTGCGTGCCGCCGAAAAGGACGAGGATCTGCTGAAAATAAGTGCCTGTCTGCGCGAGATACTCATGCTCAAAAACGATCCGGCTTCAGCTCTGAAGCTGGCCGCTGTCGATGAAGAAATCGCCTTTTCCCGGCTCAAGTCTGAAGAACGTTTCGCTGAGGCCGAGATCATGTTCAGAAAGGGTGATTATGCAAAACTCAGGCTGTTCTTAAATCGCAATCCCGGCCTGATGAATTCGCTCGAAAAAATGCTGCAGATATGGGAAATGAGGCTGATGGCAAATTTTGCGACCGGCAATCTCGACTCTGCCCGTCTACGCGAGGCAGCCATCGAGATCAACCGGCGTGCCGGCCGCAGCTTTTACGCAAGTTATGTGCTCATGCGTCTCGATATTGCAGAAAACAAGTTTGCCGATGCGCGTGGGCACTATCAGATTGCCGCCGAACTCAAACCCGGCGATGTCAGCCTGCGCTGGCCCGGCATTCTGCTCTGGGCGCATGGTGATGGCCGACCGGTTGCCGTTATCGTGCTGATCGTCATCTTTTTATTGCTGATCAAACTGATCGTGCCTTTTTTTGCATGGTTTGAATCGACCTACTGGTGGCGCATTTCCCTGCTCTCGAAAGTGTTTCCTTCTCTTGCCATCGGTTCGCTGGAGAGCTGTTTCGGCGCGGTGACCGAGCGCAGTGAGCGTATCACTCTGTTCACGCTGTTGATGAAGAGCTGCTACCGGGTTGGCCAGTATGACAAGGCCACGCTTTATGCCGAGAATCTGCTCGAACTGGTTCCCGGCAGTGCTGCCGCTCTCGAAATCAAGGGCAAAGTCAAAAACAGAACGACCGCCGCCGGCAAAGCTCCGGAAATTGAAAAGAAGTCGGTTGTTGCAACCGGTAATGAAAGCGATTCTGCCGATGTTCCTGTGGATGAGGCCGACGAAGATTCGCAGCCCGGCCTGGAAGTCGAATACAATGGTGGGCTGACTGAGGCTGGTGCCGACGAATATCACGAGGACAGTCCTGCCGAAATCCCTGAAGAAGCCGCTGAAGAAGCCGCTGAAGAAGATCAACCCGTGGCAGTTGAAGAATATTCTGCTGTGGCAGACACACCGGAAGCTTCGGAAGAGGCAAAGCCAGAGTCTGAACCAGACCCATTGCCGGCGCCGGCAGCAAAAAACAAGGAGGCTGATATGATCTGGTATGACGACGAAGAGGAACAGAAGCGCAAGACAGAAGGCGTCGCCGAGGTCATGGCAGATCTGTTCAACGATTTTTTCACAGAAAAGCAGGCACCTCCTGTGCCTGAAGAACCGCCAGCTGTTTCTCGTGAAGACAGGATAAAACAACGACTGTTTTCAGAACTGGATGCTGTGCAGGCGCCAGAATCAGCTTCAGAAGCCTGGTTGAACTGTGATGGCAATACGCAGCGTGGCCGCCTGTTCAAGGACCTCGATCAGGGAAGATAGAGATGGGAAGGCGCCGTATTGCCCGCTTCGTAAAAGCTGGCGAATATCAGATGACCAGACATGCCTACGATCAGATGATAGCGCGTGACATTTTCATCAGACAGGTGGAAGATGCCATTCTAAACGGACGTGTTGCCGGAAAATGGGCCGAACGTGACGGCGAAAAACTGGCTATAATCGGCGAACGGTTCAATGGAGACTTTATCAAGGTTGTTGTTAAAGACACAGAAATCCCCAAGGTGATAACGGTATGTTACCCATATGAAGAAATCGATTGAACCAATAATCTTGTTTGTGATCATGCTGAGTCTGCTGCTTGCAGAATCAGCACCGATAATGGCACTTGCCCTGAGCGAACATGAAGTGCGCATGATCAATGGCCTCTGTTCATTTCTTGACAACAAGCCGGAAGGAGCTGCATTGCGGTCGATCGAGACTGCGATGAAGAGTGAGAACCCGGCGCTGCGCGGGCTCGCGGCGCTGATTCTTTTCAGACATTACGGCGAAAGTTTTCGCGGGCAGCTGTTACGCAATTTTACGCTGAACCCGGCTGTCGACCGTTTTGTCGCCGAAAAAAAAGTGCTGGTTAAAATCGAGAATGTCGACCGGCTTCTTGCCGGTTACAGTGGCCTGCTTGCCAGGTTCAAAGATGAACGGGCCCGCCGGCTTTTTCTCTTTTATCATTTCCGCGAGAAGCAGGTCTACATGCTGGGCGAGTCGGGCGAAAAACTGTCGCTGGCAGCTTTTTATCGAATCGGCCTTTTCGAGCAGTCGATTGGCGGAAGACATGATGTAATCGCTCTGGCAGCCCTGGCAGACCGCTGATACTTTATTTTCGAATCCGGTTACGAAGAATTGCGTTGGTATAGATATTGAACGAACTATTTACATTCGCGGGAGGGGTTTTATGAAACGAATTCTGGTCATCATTCTGTTTATTTGTCTGTCTGCGACCTTGTCGGCGCAGATTCCCGTAATGCAGGTCAAAAATGCCGGTGAAGAACCGGTCAGGCTGGCAGATCTCGCCATGCGCGTGCGCATTTTCGGGCATCTGGCTGAATCTACCATGACCATGAAATTCTATAACCCGAATTCACGTGTGCTGGAAGGCGAACTTGAGTTTCCAATGCCTGAGGGCGCAGTCGTTTCAGGCTATGCGCTTGACGTTAACGGCGACCTCGTCGAAGGTGTCGCCGTCGAAAAGCAGAAAGCCCGCGAAATATTCGAAACTGAAGTTCGTAAAGGCGTTGACCCAGGGCTGGTCGAGAAGGTGAAGGGCAATAATTTCAAGACAAGGGTTTACCCGCTTAATCCGAGAGGTTACCGCACTGTGCAGGTCACTTATCTTACCGAACTTGCCATCGATGACGCGAGCGCCCGCTATCGTGTGCCGCTGCAGCTGAGCAAGGCCACAGAGCGCTTTAATCTGCGTGTCGAAGTTCTCAGTGCTGACCAGCAGCCGAAGATCAAGATCGAAGGTCTGCAGCCGTCAGATTTCAGTCGCATGCAGTCAGGCTGGTTCAGCGAGGTTGCAGCCAACGGTCAGGAAATTAAATCGGAGCTGCTCGTCGATGTGCCGCTGCCTGAGACCGGTTCGGTGTTTGTCGAGAAGTCGGCCGACGGCCAGTATTATTTCAGCGTGCAGGGAGTTATTGCGCGCCGTGGCGCCAGTCCTGCCAGACCAGCCGAACGTATCGTCGTGCTGTATGACGCTTCCGGCTCAGCGGCAAAACGCGATCTCGCCAGCGAAAAGAAATTTATTACTTCGCTGCTGTCGTCAGAGCGCGTTGCCGGCAAGGTCGAAGTAGAATTCATCGAATTCCGCAACAAGCCCGGCAAACCAGTATCCTTTGCGCTTACGCGCGGCGATGCAAAAGCATTGCTTGACCATATCGATTCAATACGGTTTGATGGCGGCACATCTTTTGCCGGACTTGGCGAAGGCGTGAAAAAACCTGATTTCTATCTGCTTATCTCAGACGGCCTCAATACCTTTGGTCGCGCTGTTGTGCCGGCGCTCGATGCCCCGGTTTATGCGCTCGTCAGCAACGATGGCGCTGATTACGGCTTTCTTCAGACCCTCTGCCGCAAAACCGGCGGCGCTCTGCTGAATCTGAAAAATGTCGATATCGACCGCGCGGTAAAGCTGGTTGGCGCCGCATTTTTCGGGCTGGTTGGCCGCAAGGCCGGCGCTGGTCTTGATGAGATTTATCCGGCCGGGGTGGTGCCTGTGCACCCGCATTTTATGCTGGCGGGCACCCTCGATAAGGACGAGTCTGACCTGTTGCTGCAGTTTGGTGGCCACGATGCCGATAATATCGATCGCAAATTCACGATCAAAAAAAGCGATGCCGTGACCGGCGAATTCTTGAGACGTTTCTGGGCCGGTCGCAAAATTGACGAGCTCATGGCGCAGAAAGACAAAAATCGCAGTGAAATCGTTGCCCTGAGTAAGAAACACTCGATAGTGAATGAATTTACTTCTCTGCTGGTGCTCGAAACAATCGACCAGTATCTCGAACATCGCGTGGTGCCACCGGCTTCGAAGCCAGAATGGCGCAAACAATATTTTGATGTGCTCGAAAAGGAAGATGCCGCCATGGCAAAGACGCGTGACGATAAACTGGTGACAGTAATCGCCATGTGGGAAGAACGCCTGCGCTGGTGGGAAACCGATTTCAGCAAAGCCGAAGTATCGAGTCCGGAAAAGAAAAAAAGCAGTTTGCAGGGTGGGGCATTGGGCGCGCCACGCTCACGCAATGGCGACAGCGACAGCATGGTTCCGCAGGCGCCTGCGCCAATGGAGGAGTCGGTGGAGCGTTTTGAAAGTGATGCCGGCGGCGCTGATGAGATGATGAGCGTGCAGTCTGCCATGGATGCTTCGCCGGCCCCGTCGCTTGCGCGCGAGTCATCGAAAGCCATGGACAAAGAAGAATCCGGGTCTTCTCGCCCGGTTAATCCCGGTGTTGCCATCAAGCCCTGGCAGCCAGATACGCCGTATGTTAAGAAGATCAAGGCGGCGAAAGATCCATATTCAGCCTATCTCGACGAAAAAGCCGAATACCTTATGTCGCCCGCCTACTATCTCGACTGTGCCGATGTGTTTATCAGCCTGAAACAGAACGATACCGCGCTGCAGGTGCTTTCGAATATCGCCGAACTCGAGCTCGAGAATCCGGCTTTGATGAGAATTCTGGCGCATCGTCTGGCTCAGATCGACGAACTTGCGATCAGCGCCGCCATCTTCGAAGAAGTGCTTGAAATGCGGCGCGAAGAGCCGCAATCATATCGCGATCTTGCGCTGGTTCTCGGTCGTATGGGCGAATACGTGCGTGCAGTCGAACTGCTCTACGAAGTAGTGCTCAAGAGCTGGGACGGCCGCTTTCCAGAAATCGAAGTCATCGCGCTTGAAGAAATGAACAACCTGATTGTGCAGGGCAAACGTAAGGGCATCAAGGACTTCAAGGTCGATGAACGGCTGGTCAAACCGATCGACGTCGATCTGCGTATCGTCATGACCTGGGACGCCGATATGACCGACATGGATCTCTGGGTAATGGAGCCGAGCGGCGAGAAGGCCTTCTACAGCTATCCGCGCACCCAGATCGGCGGTCTCGTTTCGCGCGACTTCACCCAGGGCTACGGCCCCGAAGAGTACATGATCAAAAAGGCCCGGCACGGCATGTACGAGGTCAAAACCAACTTCTACGGCAGCCGCTCGCAGAAAGTGGCCGGAGCGGTTACTCTGCAGGTCGACCTGTTCACCAACTTCGGCCGCGAGAATGAAAAGCGGCGCTCGGTAACCCTTCGCCTGACCGAAAACAAGGAGACCTTCACGGTTGCCGACATTGAGTTTTGAGCTTGTCGCTGACATGGTTTTAAGGTAGAATCAGCCGGTAAAATCAACTCGCGAAAGAGGGCTTATGGCTGAAAAATATATCTTTACCATGCTCGGGCTCAACAAGTTCTATGGCACCCGCCAGGTTCTCAAGGATATCAATCTGTGCTTCTACCCCGGCGCCAAAATTGGCATCGTCGGTGCCAACGGCGCCGGTAAGAGCACGGTACTGCGCATCATGGCCGGTATCGACAAGGAATTTCGCGGTCAGGCCGAACTTTGCCGCGGCTACCGCGTCGGTTTCGTGCCACAGGAGCCGCAGCTCGAAAAAGGTAAGACGGTGCGCGCCAATATCGAGGCGGCCTTTGCCGACACTCTGGCTCTGATCAAAGAATACGAAGACATTTCGGCGGCAATGGGCGAGATGGATCCCGAT
Source organism: Candidatus Rifleibacteriota bacterium (assembly GCA_022704885.1). Next base: position 6,917 of record JAKJFO010000178.1, read on the forward strand.
GCCATGGACAAAGCCATGGAAAAGATGGCTGAGCTGCAGGACAAAATCGATGCCTGCGGTGGCTGGGAGCTCGACACCCGCCTCAATGTGGCGGCCAATGCACTGGTGTTGCCCCCCGACGATATGATCGTCGACAACCTGTCGGGTGGGGAAAAGCGCCGCGTCGCGCTCTGCCGTGCTCTGCTCGAACAGCCAGACCTCCTGCTGCTCGATGAACCGACCAACCATCTCGACGCTCAGACTGTGGCCTGGCTCGAAAACTATCTCAAAGATTACCCCGGCACCGTCATCATTTCGACGCATGACCGCTATTTCCTCGATAACATCACCAAATGGATACTTGAGCTCGAAGACGGCTATGGCATACCCTTCGAAGGCAATTACAGCTCATGGCTGGCCCAGAAACTCGAAATGCTGGCCGCTACCGAAAAGAAAGAATCAGCGCGCCGCCGCTCACTCGAGCGCGAGCTCAAGTGGATTCGCATGAACACCGGTGACCGCCGCGAACTTCACCGCGACCGTATCGCGCATTTCGAGAATCTGGTTTCACGCGAGAGCAGCAGTGAGCGCGGAGACGAAACTGTCATTCAGATTGCACCGGCCGAGCACCTTGGCGATCTGGTCGTTGATTTCAAGGGCGTCAGCAAAGGCTACGACGGTAGCAAACTGCTCGAAAACACCAGCTTTTCGCTGCCGCGTGGCGCGGTTGTCGGCATTATCGGGCCGAACGGCGCCGGCAAAACTACGATGTTTCGTATGATCGCCGGCAATGAAAAGCCCGACAGTGGCGAAGTAGTCGTCGGCCCGACAGTTAAACTGGCCTGGGTTGACCAGCATCGCGACAGTCTTAATTCTGACAATACCGTGTTCGACGAGATCAGCGAAGGTCGCGACGAAGTACAGTTCGGCAAGGGTAAGATTCCTTCGCGCGCTTACTGTGGCCGCTTTGGCTTTAAGGGTTCTGACCAGCAGAAGAAGGTAGGTGAACTCTCGGGTGGTGAACGAAACCGCCTGCACCTCGCCAAAATCGTCAAATCAGGCGGAAACCTGCTGATGCTCGACGAACCGACCAACGACCTCGACGTCGGCACTCTGCGCCTGCTCGAAGATGCCATCAGCGACTTTGCCGGCTGCGCGCTGGTGATCAGCCACGATCGCTTTTTCCTCAACCGCATCTGCACGCATCTGCTGGTTTTCGAAGGTGACGCCAAAGTAAGCTGGTTCGAAGGCAACTTCGAAGACTACG
>JAKJFO010000178.1:8172-8435 GCA_022704885.1 Candidatus Rifleibacteriota bacterium
CCAACGATGGGCGCCGTGCCCGCTTCCGCCGCTTTTCGCTTTGATCGTCGTTCTAAAAAACGAAACCGGGCCTGCAAATTTTGCGGGCCCGGCCTGTTAAGGTCTGATTACTTTGAACTGATGCGGTAGTTGAAGTATTTCATGTAGATTGTCGATACGAAATACATTATGTAAAAGCTGATGAACAACCACTGATTGCCAGCATCGAGAAAGGTGCGCGCATTGAGCAGGCCGGAAGTCTGCAGCACGAACAACGTGATCAT
>JAKJFO010000179.1 GCA_022704885.1 Candidatus Rifleibacteriota bacterium
GTCTGACAACGAAGTGATCACATCGCCGTTCCGGTTCCAGAAGACAAATGAAAAAATTCCCGGGTATTCTTTCTTGAGGCGATCAACCCTGATTTTCAGCTCTGATACGTCTTGCCCTGCGGTACGAAGGTCAGCCGAAAACTGGTTTTTCAGAAGCAGATGAAAAAATCGCGCGTCATCGGCATATTCGCTGAATTTGAGCAGCTCACGCCCGGCCTGCTGATAGAGTTCGCTGCGCCTTTCCCCCTGCTCGAGCTCAAAAAAGCGCACCAGCTCGACATAAACCATGACCAGCGGGAAAACCGCGAGACAAAAATACAACATTCCCCGCGTCAATAAAGCCATAGCCCGACTGCTGTCTGATTTTCCGAGCAAAGTCATGGCGATAGTATAGTTAAAATGCTGCGATTATTAAACAAATTATGTCAGCCAGCCTTGTGCCTCAGCCAGAATTTTATGGGTAGTTGATGGTGAAGCCGGGACTGGCGTTGGCGAGATCACTGGGACTGGTGAGGTCGGTTCTGATTTTGCCGTCGCCGTTGCCGGGCATCAGCTCGGCCAGCCAATTGCCGACTACCGGCCACTTTTTGACTTCTTCGCGTTTGGTGACGCCCCAGTCGACGAGCTTGAGCACAGTTTTGACGCCTTCCGGCAGCGCGACCATGTCGCTTTTGTTCATGCCACCAAGTACTTCGCCGAAAGTTCCAAGGTTCTTATAAACCGGAATGATTATCCTGGCGAGCACCATGGTCAGATTTTTGCGGCTGGCGCCACTTTCCCGGCCCAGCTTGTCTATATCTTTGAGCAGCGCAATTCCTATGGACGCCTTGCTCTTCAGCTCGCGCAATTTGCCAAGACCCCAGCCAGCCTTGAATTTGCCTGATTTTTCGGCTTCTTCATAGGCCTTGTTGGCCGCAACAAAGCCGGCAAAGCCTTCATTGCTCTTGACCTTGTTGAACACATTGTTGAGTTTTGCCCGGGCAGTCTTGTCGGGAAAAGCCTTTTCGAGCGTTCGACAGGATGGCACGAGCTCGTCGATGATGAATTTTTGCAGCTTGTTGATGTCGGGGCTATGACTGTACTCGATGGCAAACTGCATGACCTTGTCAGAAAGTTCATATTTGTTCTTCGGCTCGAGACCGTCTATTACCGCATGCAGAGCTACCAGAATCTTGTCGCGCTCAGGATTCTTGTCGGCAAGATTACCTTTAAAGCCAGCGCCGATCGAGTAAGCCTTGTGAACCAGTTCGCTGCAGTAAAAGGCATTGTTACCGTCTGAATTTGAAAATGCGTAGTCGTAGGGCTTACCCAGCTGATCTTCCGCGTAAGCGACAGCCTTGTTGATGGTCAACGATGCACTGGCCGCCGGTAAACCGTGGGTCGGCCTGACCAGGCGGTAATTTCCCCAGCCGCCAAGTTCTTCATACCAGGTGCTCAGACGCACCTTGTCGCTGTATGCCTTGTCAGAAGGATTGGCGGTAATGCCGACTGCCTCGATGACGATCGGAGGCACGCTGTCTACTACCATACTGGCGTGATAGTATGGCCCCTTGGTCATCAAACAGATGAAATTGGTATCGACGGCCTTCTTATCTTTCGGTCCGACGAGAATGACATCGCCGCGGCGGGTAGAAGTCACGAGTTTACACATCTTTTCGTCTTTTCTATATCTGCGGGCCCAGTCAAGCATTCGCACCGGATTGCCGAAGTCACGCGAGTAATTATTGGGCGCACCCGCCGGGTAAAAACTTTTGCAGAGATTTTTGGCTGCGCTCAGACCGCCACTTTTGCCGGCAAATGGCTCTTTGCCATCGAGACAGTGCTTTAAAATCGGGTAATAAACCGGCAGCAGCTGCAGGTCGAGCAACTCTTTCTCTTCATCGGTAAGAGCCTGGGCCGCGCTGGCGTTAATCTGATGATAATCAGAAGTGGTGTCACCTGCGACTCCTATTCTGACATGCCCGACATCAAACGGATTCGCGGTTTGAGCCGGCAAGGGCTTCTGCAGAGCAACAGCCAGAACAGTCAAAAACATAACGCTGCATACTGCTGATATTTTTTTCAAGCTCTTTTTCATAATTCACACTCCGACTATTTGCGATTATCCAATAATATACCACCCGCCGCCAGAAAAGTTTTTCTGACCAGGGATCTTATATAAGAGCTCAATGAATAATTCTCATTCTGGGTCGGCTGCTCAGTCGGAATGCTTTTTCTTCAGCGATTCGCTTCGCTCACAAGCTTACGAAAAAGCAAACCGACTTCGCGCCTAATATTCAATGAGCTTTTGTATAGTATAACTTAATTACGGTCTATTTGTATAACACCCTTTCGACAGCTTCTCGAGCAGGTCTGGATTTCTGCTCACCAGGGCCTTGTCAGTGCGCCGTAGGCGAGGACGGTGCGAGCGGTACGAGTTTGGGAATCTCGCCGCCGACCTGGCAGGTCAGTATGCTCCACATCGGGTAGCCTTTGTCGGCGGCAAGGCGCAGCAGGTTGTCGTTGCCCTTGCGTGGAAAGATCGAGCGTTTTGACAGCAGAATGTTGATCAGCGTGACAACCTTGTTCGGATTGCGGGTGCCGAGCGGCTGATTGAAGAATTCTCGCCAGTTGCTCTGTGCGATGCCGAAAGTCGTGATGCTTTTCTTGATGTCACGCACCAGCAGCAGCAGGCGCAGATAGCGTTTGACTTCGGCTGCATCGGGGCCTTTGCCGGAAGTCCATTCCTTGACCTTGCCGGTTTTGGCGATGGTCTCCTCAAAGGTGCGCAATGCGCTGTAAAGAGCCGCGTGTGAATCCTGAACACGTGAAATGTCCTGTTTGACAGAGGAGAGGCCGCTGCCAGCGCCGACGCGGTAGAGTGACTGCATCTGTTCGAGTTGACGGTTGAGGCCGCTCCAGGGCTTGACTTCCCAGCCGTTGAAATCATATGGTTCGAGTTCGGGAATGCGCACGACCGTGTCGGAGATCGGAATGGTATACATCCAGCCGCGTTTGAGGCTGCCGGAATAAGCATGCCATTTCATCGAGCCGCTGACGACTCCCTCGCGGTTGTGCGCATAGACCTGGCGATATTCGAGATCCCAGCGAAGTTCGCGGGTAAACGGGCAACGCACGACTTGCGCCATGCCGAAGGCGAAGTGACCGGTTACCAGGCCCATCATTTTGCTCGGACCTTCTTCATCGGGATTTCGATGACGTCGGCCGGGCCGGAAAAGCTGCTGGAAGAGGGATCGTAGTGCACGACAATGCGGCGGTTGCCGCCGATGTCTTCTTTGAAGCGCACGAGCGCCATGGTTTTGCCGCAGATCTGCACCGGTTCTTCGGTGATTTTAAGAACGCTCCCATCCCAGACGGGGTTGCGCAGCATGACTGTCATGTCGCCAGGTCGCGCGCCCGACAGCGATTCGAGCGGGCTGACCTGTTTCCAGCCGTCGATTGCTACTGGAGGATTCAGGCCGTCTTTTATCGCTTTCTGCAGACGATCGCCATCTATGTGCACGTCGTAACGTCTGGCGTAGAACCACTTCTCCCAGGGTTCACTGGTATCCCAGCGCAGCCATACGGTTTTGCCGATCAGGCTGCGATCGGGGCTGCGTTCGATCTTGAAGGGCACGCCGCCGGCCGGGTCGCGGCGGTCGATGGAAGGGTGCAGCAGCTGCCCTGACCACTCTGCTATCGGGCGGTAGTAGCGGCTGCCTTCAAGTGCCGTGTTGACTATGGCCTTGCTGCCGGAAGATTTGACCGCAGTTTTAACCTGCGATTTGCCGGTTTTCGCGGCTTTGCTTACCTGCACCGGTTCTTCAGAGAAAGGCTGAGCGGCCAGACTAATGCTGGAAAGCAAGACCATGACTGCCAGTAATACAAGAAACCCTGTGCTTTTCAAATTTTTTGATCCAATCATTTCCATATATATGGTCTGCCTTTCATTATGTGCGATTCTCCTTCTGGTAATCTTTCCTCATGTAGTCAAATTGCGGCTCTTAAATCAGTTTGTCGAATATACGGGTATGAACCGGCAAAAGTAACAGGCAATTGATTCAACTTTGACAAAGCATCTAGTGGCCTGTCAACATTGAGTATGTGTCTTCGCCGTCATTGCGAGGAGGGCTTCAGCCCGACGCGGCAATCCCATTGTCAGAAAGATTGCTTCGTCGCTCCGCTTCTCGCGAAGGCCAAGGATGGCCAAGTGCCGGTGAGCATCAGGATAGAAGCGAACCGACCAATGACGATTTTTAAACATACATTCAATATATACAGAAAGCTGGATCTATAAGGAATTACTTCTCTTAGTATATTATATTCATCCAAACCGGGTTTCGGTATGCCGCTATGATTATGTTTCCCTGTCATGATGTCCGGTTGCTGTATTTTGGTCAGAAGGCATTTTAAATGCATATTTCCGGACAGACAAAAAATTATGTCTTGAACTTATTTTGTGTGACGATTTCAGGAAAAACTGCCGGAATGAAGCTTGCCAACGGGCAGAACGGCAGACTTCCGGGTTCATTGATACTGTGGAACAGATAGATTTTACGAATTTTCAGCAGGAGTGAGTACACTTTTTGCAATTTGTTGTATCATATGGTGCCTGAATCAGCTAAGTCATTCGAGTTGTACAATGAAAATGGTCAAGCAATGAGTGAAAAAGCCGGGCCGCGTCAAGGTCAGAAGCAATCTGGATTTCTTCTGATTGCTCTGTGTTTTCTGCCATTGCTGGCGCTGAACATTGGCTGGTCATTTCTTGAGAACATAGATTACTACTGGAAAGTGCGTGAACAGCAAGAGATCGCCAACCAGGAAATCGAGACGCTGGCAGCCGGTTCTGAGTTCTCGTATCAGTTCGCCCGGCTGGCCGGACAGTTTTCGAAAACCTTCAAGGCCGCTGCCGAATCCGGTATCGAAGGCGACAAGCTTGGGCAGTATGCTGATGAGAAGGCCCGCCGGATTTTCCGCTGGCCATTTCCCGAATATGAGCTTTATGCCTTTCATCTGCCAACGACCGGCGCCAGTGGTGACATGTTATTCATGCATTCTGAGCTTCTTCCGGCCCGCCGTCTTTATGTCAGATCTTTCGAACATCTGGTGCGGGTAAGCCGGGACGAAGACGTCTCCGGCGCAATCGGCAGACAGAACGCCAAGCTTCTCGCCAGAATCATTCAGAATGAAGCGAAGGCCGAAATCATGGCGAAAACCCAGCGTGGGAGGGCCTCTTTTGCCTTTTACCGGTTTTTCCCGAACTGGTTTCTCTGGGATTATTTCGAAGTTCCCGGGCAGGGTGTCTACGGGTTTTTCCTGTTCAGTCGCAATGATGAAAAACGCAGAACTGCCGCAAAACTTCTGGCGTTGCGTGATCTGCGCGACCGCAGCAGTTCGAAGGGCGCATTCATTCCGCTTTATTCCGGCTATGGCGGCGCAGTCATGCAGTCGCCGCTCAATCAGTCGATATTGTTCAACAACTGGGCAAAAAACCAGATTGCACCGGTCGAAAAAGATCTGGAACGCTGGTTGCAGGATGGCACGCCGCCACCCACCCGCCTTGGAAGATATGATGTGTTTTCATATCTCGGCAAAGGACACACACACCTTACTACAATTGTTATGCCGCCGACAGTGAGGCCAACGCGGCCGCTGTGGCTTCGATGGGGCAGTATGCTGGGCGCCGCCTTTCTGCTGCTTCTGCTCATTCGCGGGATTCTTCTCGGGCAATGGCCGGAAATCGGCATCAGACTGCGATTCATCTGCACATATCTGCTGGTAGCTTCGCTGCCGGTCAGTCTGCTGGTAATTTCGGCCTACAGTTACATCGCCCAGTTTCGTCGGGCTGCTCATTTTCAGTCGGTAACAGGATTGCAGGCGTGTCTCAGACAGTTCGACGCCCGCAAAGCCCAGGTAAACGACGAATATCGGGCAGCTTTCTCTGAAATGTCTGAAGACGGCCTGCTGCAGAGGCTTCTCTCTGAGAATGGTGCAGAATGTCCGGAAGCCCGCGACCGTATTCTCCACTTTTTCGAAGGCCGGGCTGAGCCATTACCGCTGCTCAGTTTTGCGATTTTTGATGAAGATGGCAAGGGCAGCAGGTATTATTCAGGGCAAAGTAAAGGCGAGGCCGACCCTGCTATCGAGGCTTTCAGATATCCGCTCGTTCAGTTGCTGCGCCGAAAGATACAGGTTTTCGCTCCAGCAAGAAAGTTTGCACCATTGAAGATGTCGGGCATTCAGGAGACATCTCTGGAAGCTTACAAGTCGATGACGAAAAACGATCTGGTCGAAGAGATGGATAAGCGCAGGTCTTTCCCGATTTCCCGCCAGATCGGTTCTAAAATAGCCACCCAGATTCATGAACTGGTCAAAGTTGTTGGTCGCGAGCGTTTTGGCATTTTTCTGGTCTGGGATGACCAGGCCCTCGATGACAAAATTTTTCAGCAGTCGGTGAATCATTTTGGCTTGAATGCGCCCGAATACATTTTTCTTGCTTTCCGGGTCAAACCGCAGGGACTCGAACCAATAGGCACTCCCGGCCGTGATGCCGATACTGAAATCGTCGGGCGCGCCCGGCAACTTGCCGAACAGGCCTGGTTCAGAGGCAGCTATGTTGGCAGTCGCGCTGAAAACCTGTCACTGGTTGCAATTCCATCGAAGAAATATGCTCATACCGTTCTCGTTGGTGCAACCCGTCATCATGACCTCGAACAATCGGTCTCCAGCCGGCTTCTATTCTTTGCCGGTCTACTGCTGGCAGTATTGGTCATCGTGTTTTTCGCTGCCTTCATGTCGGCACGCATCATTCTTGACCCGATCACCGGTCTCAGATCGGCTCTGGATCGAGTGGCGGCCGGGAATTTGAATATCGAGATTACCAGCCGCAGCCAGGATGAACTCGGCATACTCTGTCAGGAATTCTCAGCCATGACCAACGGTCTGCGTGAGCGGGAAAAGCTGGCGACATTGCTCTCTGATCAGGCGGTTGAGGCGATTTCCCGTGCCGATGAGACCGGTAAACTTTCCGGCGAGACTTTTAACGGCGTGGCGCTGGTCTCAGACATCCGCAATTTTACAGGACTCTGCGAAGAACATCCACCTGACAGGATTACCGAAATGCTCAACGAGCATTTTGCACAGATGGCTGACATAATTGCAGAGCAGGGTGGGCGAATATACAAGTTTATCGGTGACGCCATCGAAGCAGTTTTTCCTGAAGACGATGCCTGTGAAGAGAACTCTTCGGAGCGCGCCTTTCGTGCTGCAAGTCTCATGTTGCTTCGTCTTAAAAGTATCAACGCAACTCGCAGCGGTCAGCGACTTTTCAACTACCGCATCGGCGTCGGTCTGGCTTATGGGCAGATGCATTCAGGTTCGATCGGCAGTCTCGAAACCCGCCTTGATTATGCGATTCTTGGTGAACCGCTGAAAACGGCGGCCAGACTTGAAGCTTTGTCTTCAATCAATCCCGTTTTTCCGCTGATCATAGATGAAACGGTCATGAAAAATCTGCCGGAATCCGGGTTGTCTTTCATTCGCCTCGAGAACAGCAGTCATCAGGTTGCCTACAGCCTCGCCGGTATTGGTGAGGTGCTGCCGGCGAAGGCTGTCGATGAAGAAAAGACTTTTCCGGCAAGTGCCGCAACGAAGCGGCATCCAGAACTTGCGGCCTCTCAGGTTGTCAGGGTTGAAGCCGGCGGTGGCAGCGGTCTTTCTTCCGGCCAGGTTTTCGCACTCGGTGCACTTCTGGTTGCCATGGTGTCGATTGGGATTGTGCTCGGTTGGCAGACAATAATCGAAGCCGCCCGAATTGCTGAAAAAGTCAGAGTCGTTGCCGAAAATCAGCGCCTGATCGAACAGCTTAAGTGTGACAGTGCCATCAGGACCGGATTTGAATCCGAATGTTTCAGAATTACCGGTGCTGTCGAAAATGTGCTGCAGAACTCACAGGGACTTTCTGATGTTGAGCTGGCAGCGGCAGTTAAGGCAGAAATATTGCCGCACTGAAGGGCGGCCAGGCAGATTTGCGGTTTTCCTCTACGATCAGGGGACAGTAAACAGCAGAAAGGCTGTTGTCGAAAAGGTTGTCATCGCTGAAGGCTGGAGTCGTGAGCATCTGCAGGCGCTGCAGGCCGAAGTTGAATATCATCGCCGTCTTGATTTCAGCCCCTGGAATGCCTGGGTTCCAAGCTCAGCATCTCCCATTCTGAAGGAAATTTTCGGCAATCAGATTACGCAGGTTGTTTTGCAGCGCGAACTGTTCTGCCGGGCGACAGAGATGCCATGTAACGGCAAGCCGCAATATTTCTACTGGGATTATCTTACCGTTCCAGAAGATGAAACGAAAGGCAACCCATCTGCCACTGGAACAGAGCATCCCGGCACTGTCCGTGGCATGATTCTGCTGGCGGTGGAGGTCGAGAG
>JAKJFO010000017.1:0-16822 GCA_022704885.1 Candidatus Rifleibacteriota bacterium
CGGTACAAGCCTTCGTTGATCTTCGCCGACGGCGAGTGGGACCACCCAGCCGAGACGTGGAAGAGCCAGGAACTCCTGGCCTGGCTGTTCAACGAATCGCCCGTGAAGGACGAGGTCGTGTTCGCCGCGTGGCAGCAGGCCGCGCATCTCCATGATGTCGGCAAAATCATTGAAAAGTTTGATTACATCGCAACCTTCAAGAACAAAATCGCTCATTTGCATGAGTTTACCAAGGTTCTGCCGCAATTCATCTTCGTTTTGTCTTGGTGGTTCATTAACGTCCGCTTTTCTGGCAAAGAGTTTCTGCAGCCATTTGAGCAGTTTCTCGAATTTGCTGATGGCCAGCCAGCAGAAGAAAGTGATGACCAGCAGTGCCAGCGTCAGGCGCAAGACTCCCCTGAATATGCGCGTATAATCTCTGCTCTGCTTCTTATACTGTTTCTCTGTTTCTTCACGCTGGTGCTTTTCAGTGCGGGCCGGGTCTTTAACGACGGTTCCCGGAGTCTGCGGTCTTTCAAACTGATTTGAGTCAAGCTGCCTCTGCGGCATTCGCGGCGGTTCAAGCTCCTGTTCACCATCGGCATCAGCGCTTTGAGGGGCAAAGCGCTGAGCGTTTTCCTGTCTGAGTTTTTCTCTCAGTTCGTTAAGCCTTGATATCTGCGGCAAAGCCAGACTGGCGGTTATCGGGGGTGGCGCGCCGCCACGCTGCGGCTGCGGGTCGACGATTTTCCAGCCGTCGGCTGTCAGAATTTCCGCCCAGGCATGTGCCATACCCGAAGTTACGAAAAAACGGTTATCGCGTCTTTTGTCGGTGGCGTAACCGCTGGCGACACGTGCCGGTATTCCACGCAGACGACAGAGAAGCACCAATGCCGCTGAAAAATGCTGACAGTGGCCGGTCATCGATTGCAACAGGAACTCCCTCACTGGGTGTTCGCCTGATTTCATGAGATGATCAGCTTTGTATTCGCCCTGCGTTTCAAGAAAATTTGCAATTTGGAGCACTGTCGGCGCACCAGGTGCGGCATCTTTGGCGGCCCGGTTCGCTATCTCCAGCAGATCGGCTTTGAACAGGGGAGCGGTCGACAGGTATGGGCTGCCTGCGGCTACTTCGACGATAGCGTCGTCAGGAGCGAGGAATGATTGCGGCAGGTATTCGATTTCGAACTCGTCGCCGACGGCTATGGTTTTTTCGAGCAGAATGCTGCCATCGCCCATGGCCGAGAATTTAAGCGGTCCTGCCAGGTTCTTCAGGACCGGCGCATGCAGAAGTTTTTCTTCGTAGTTACAGAAAAATTGCAGGTCAGCGGTCTGAACTGGTCGTAACGAGCCTGTCGGCACGGAAAAGGCAAAGTCGGGCCAGCTTCTATCGTAGGTCTGGTCGAGTTCGGTCTGCATTCCGTTGACGCTGAAATGTTCGAAAGTGCCTGAGCGCAGGTAAATCTGCGCCGGAAAAGGTCTGGACTTTGGCTCGAAGGTGCAGACAAGTTCTTTCATCAGCTCTTCTTCAGAGTTGATTGTTGACAGCTGCTGCGGTGTAAAACGCATGCCGGCCAGACCCTTAACCGGGATGCTGGTGGCAGCAGTTGAGCCGGAATGCCTGGACATCGCCGGATCATCGAACAGAAAGAGCAGAGTCAGATAGATTGGCAGGCTGATCAGCAGCGCTGCCAGCAGCAGCACCTTATCGGTAACTCCTGGTTTATCGTCGAGGTCGACGCCTTCGACTATCTGGTTCTGTTCGAAATCTTCATTCATGTCTGTCACGCGCCTGTACAGTTTCGCTGCGCGATGGCAGCAGCAGAAATTCGAGATTCATTTCGTTCAGTCTCTGTTTGAACTCTTCTTTGCTTACGGTCAGGCCGGTATCTTCTGAGAACTTTGCCTGATCGGTATCGTCGATAGCCCACAACGACACTCTGGCTCCGCGAGCCTGCAGGGTCAGCAGGCCTCCGAGAAGGTCGTCGACCGGCAGATGAATCGTCTGGCTCAGAAAGATGACGATGGTGCCGGGGCCGGCCTTATTGAGGGCAAGACTGAGCAGTTGCTGCAGACCGCCATCTTCAGCGGGTTTGAGGTCGGCGAGCAGCTCGGTCATGAACCCGTAGACGGGGGTCGAACCGCCGAGTTTGATGTGTTGCGCGACATCATCGATGCACAGGCCGAGAGCGGCCGGCAGGCCACGCTGGCAGGTTTCCCCGATAATTGCAGCGGCTATGCGTAAAAGCCGTTTCATGGTGTTGCCGAAACCGAAGCCGCGCAGTTGACGGCGATCGGTGTGAACCAGCACCAGCACATCGGGGCGGGTGTCACGCTCGAACTGTTTGATGACCGGGCGACCGGTCTGAGCGGTTTTAAGCCAGCTCATCGCTCTGATATCATCACCGGCAACGTATTCTTTGATGCCGTAGAAGTCCATGCCATGACCGGCAAGGCTCGAACGGCTGTCGCCGATCGGTGTCAGGGCGTTGGCTTTGACCAGGTCGAGATCTTCGGGAACCGGCGGATTGAGCCAGACTTTGAGCGGGGTTCTCAGCTGAAAGATCTTTTTTTCTTCAAAAAAGTTGAACGGGTCACGCACGGTCAGAACGGCCGGGCCGATGTTGAAATTACCGTAGCCGCGGTTCAGGCGATGGCGATAGGTTATTATGGCGCTGCCGTTACCGGCAAAGTCTTCGGCCTTCAGCTGCATTTCGGGGCTGCTGAGCACATCGACCGCGGGAAAATCATCCTGCATAAAGGCATGTGGAAAGGGTAGAAAATTATTATAGTGAATGAGCAGTTCAACCTTGATATCTTCGTTTTCGAGGCACACAGCCGGCATTTCGCGGTTGACCAGTCTGAAGCCACGAACGGCAGCTTTAACGTAAAGTCGCGACAGCAGGATCACCACCACCGGGAATATCACAAGAATCAGCGCTTTGAAGTTGAATCCGCTGCTGTACTGCCCGGGCATGAAGGCAAACAGGCCGATAATCATCATCAGCAACAGCAGATTGCGCACCCGATTGACGGGATCGCTGAAAATCCGCAAAAAGCTGGTGAAACCGCCGGTCAGCGTATGCTGAACTCCCCACATGCTTTTGCTCCGTCGCTATCTGCCAGCATCTTTAATGACCGGTACCGGAACACTGCTGCTGACGGTCTTAACGATGTCGACCGCGGTGATTCGCTTGACCAGTGCATGTGGCTGTAATACCAGGCGATGCGCAAAGACCGGGCCGACCAGGATTTTGATATCGTCAGGAATCACGTAGTTTCTGCCGCAAATGCAGGCCCAGGCTCGCACAGCACCCATCAGCGCAATCGAAGCGCGTGGGCTGGGGCCAAGAACCAGGTCGGGATGCTGGCGCAAAGACTCAGCGAGCGCCAGAATATAGTCGAGCAGTTCCTGCGATATCGTCACCCTTTCGCGGATATATTGCTGTATCGATCGGAATTCTCGACGACTGACGATGGGGCGCAGAGTGGCCAGCGGGTTGCCGCTGCGGCGGGCAGTCAGCATATCGCGTTCGTGACTGCGATCGGGGTAGCCCATGCTGAGCTTGAGCAGAAAACGGTCGAGCTGAGCTTCCGGCAGCGGGTAGGTGCCGTGCTGTTCAACCGGGTTCTGGGTGGCCAGCACGAAAAATACGTTGGGAATGGCGAACGCGGCGCCATCGATCGAGACCTGACGCTCTTCCATGACTTCGAGCAGGCTTGACTGCGTGCGCGGGGTGGCACGGTTGATTTCGTCGGCCAGAAAAATGTTGGTAAACACCGGCCCGCGTTTGAAGGTAAACGAAGAGTCTGAAGGGTTATAGACCATGGTGCCGGTAACATCCATCGGCAGCAGATCGGGGGTGAACTGCACGCGTTTGAAGTTGCAGTCGATGGTTGCAGCCAGTGCGCGTGCCAGCATGGTCTTGCCGGTGCCGGGCACATCTTCGAGCAGGGCGTGCGAGTTGGCGAGGGCAGCGGTGAGAACCTGTCTGATCACTTCGGTTTTGCCGACGATGACCTTTTCGATATTGGCGATGATTTTTGCGATAATCGGTGCCGGATCGAAATTTGTGAGATCACTGATATCGGCGTTGTCATCGAGAATCTCATCTTTGCTGGTGTTACAGAGGATGGTGATCTCCTGCATGCGCCGTCGATACCAGTCGTCTTCGATTCTGAGCACTTCTTTGAGCGCAAACAGATGCTTCTTTTCGAGTTCGGTAAGAACTCCGTCGTCGCTGGCATAGTCGCAGGCACTCAAGAACAGAGCCTTGCCGTCGAAGTGTCGCGGTGCATCTTTTGATGCATCGGCGTCGGCAAGCGATTCGTGCAGCTGCTGTTCGACCTTTGTTTTGCTGATTCCGAGAAGGTCGGCGAGTTTGATGATCTTCTGCTTGTCGGTCTCATCGAGGCGCTTGTCGCGCAAAGCCTCGATCAGCAACAATTTCATGGTGTCGGCAGCGCTCAGTTCCTTGTTCATGGGTTCAGACTCCCTCTGCGGTAACTCATGTCATTACAGCATTATAAAACAAAAACTGCGCAATCTGTAGAAAATTGCGCAGCTGCTGGTGGGTTATCAGAGTTTCTTCCTGAAGGCGACCTTCTGGCCGGCGGAATACATTTTGCCGTTTTCGGCGCCTCTGATCAGGCGGGCTGCCCGTTCGACATCCTTGACCACGAAACCTGAGAGATCGTGCGCACCATATTCGAAGAGCGCCGGAGCCAATGTTGTCGAAGGTCCGACGATGGTGATCTTCTGCGCATTTTTTGATAAGGCCAGGTAGCGTGGCAGAGTTTTGTCGATAAAACTTGAACTGCCGATGAAGACGAAATCGCTTTCGGGCATCAGGTAGTCAGCGGCAGAAACCGGGTAATCATCATCCTGCGGCAGCTCGCCTGAAATGATTTTCATATCGCAGACCGGCGCCAGCAGTGTCATTATATGCGGAAAATGCCCGAGCACCGTCACTTTTTTGCCACGCACCTCGTTCTGTGACATGATGAAGGGGTCATAGATGCGGTCTTCGACATGCATCGAGTCGCCGATCGGAATGCCGGCAGCTTTTGCCACCGCGAGGTTGTTGTAATAGGCGTTGATGGCTGCCAGACCGAGCGACGCTTCGTAGAAGTTCCAGGAGCGGACACATTCGGCAACTTCGCGCAGCGGCGCGCCTTCCATATTTTTTGTAAACATCGGCATGCGGTAATCATAAGCTCTGATTTCAGCGATTCCAATGCCGCCGTTGCTTTTTACATACGCGTAACCGCTGCCGCGCACGATTTCTTCGGCTTTCCAGTCTTCTGGAATATCTGCAATCAATCTGTCATAAAGTTGCCACATCATTCCTCTCCTGTTACTGTGTGCATGGTGATTTCGTAGCCGTGTCTGAGCTGGTTGCGCAGGCGCAGCAGCGTTGTATCAAGCTTTTCGATAGCATCGAGGCAGTTTTTTTCTTCGCTGGTGGTTTCGATAATTCTGCTGATGCCGCCATTTCTGATGACTATGCGTTTATCGGCACTGAGTGCCAGCAGCGGGTCATGCGTCGAAATGAATACGATTTTTTCCTTCTGTGCGAGCAGTTTGATGGCCTGACGGCGGTCGATGCCGGCGTTCTCGATTTCATCGATGAGAACTACCGGGGAAGAACTCATAAAAGCGGTATCGGCAATCATCAGGGCGCGCGACTGACCGCCGCTGAGCTGGGTTACCTTGGTATCGGATGTGAATTTCTCGCCGGCCAGATCGTTGGCGCAATCGAAACACCTGGCGATGGCGTGTTCAGCATCTCGCGTCATACGGCTGCCGGCATGCATTTCGAGAAACTCTCTGACCGTTAGATCCATGACGAAATTCATGTTCTGCGAGAGCTGTGCGACCATTTTGCCTTCCATGTCGAAGCGCTGTTTTTCGCTGACTTCGCGGCCATCGATGTGAATTCGCCGGCCGGTCGGGGTGTCGGCATCAGCAAGGCACTCGATATCGGCGAGCAGTCGGCTTTTGCCCGACCCGGTCGGGCCAACGATGCTGACTATTTCACCGACTCTGGCTGTCCAGCGGGGCATTTCGGGTTCACCTGATTTGCCATGGCCGCCGATGATGGTCAGTGATCTGATGGCGGCGGCATCAGTGGCGACTTTGCTGAATGTCTCGAGAAACAGGCTGAATTCGCGCAGAATCATGCCGCGGTCGAGGCAGAATTCGTTTATGGCGTCCTGATCGGTGCGATCGAGGGCCTGCATCAGCGGCAGGTTCCAGTCGAGATCGGTCAGACGCAGGTTCATGAAAAAATCGCGACAGATCGGGTGCTCGGCGAGAATCTGGTTAAGCGGCATGGCAATTGCCATTTCGAGGTATTTTTCTGGGCTCACCGGTCTTTGAACTCCATTCTTTTCATGGTTCCCATCTGGTATTCGGCGCCAATACGCATTTCTCCGGTGCAATAGGAACAGACGGCGGCCGGTGTGGTAAAGCGCAGTTTCATGTCGCGCAGGCTGTTGATTTCACGGGCGCCCTGCAGATGTCGGGCAAGCAGCGATGCGCCCTGCCCGGTGATGCCATTGACGAAAATTATTCGCGCCGAAGTATTTACCTGCCTGATGTTGAAGGCAAAAACCTCGCGTTCGGCCTGTGAAACGATGTCGCCTTTGGTTACCACAACGATGTCGGCCATCTTGAGCATTGGCCCGATCTTGCGCGGGGTGTTGACGCCAGAGAGATTGTCGATGACGCATACCGCGAGAATCCCCTGAACATAAGGAGAACAGCGGTTGCACAGTCCGGCGCTTTCGCTGATGAGTGTGTTAAAGCCGCATTTCAGGCCCCATTCGACGGCTGCTTCGATATTGCTGACGAAAAAATGGTCTGGGCACAGCTTCCCGGAAAAACCGGTTTCGACGCGCACGCCCATTTCCTCATAGCGGAGGTTGTCGAATGAAGTCAGGCAGTCGAACTTAACGACGCCGATCTGGCTGACATCGACGGCCATAGCCTCGATAAGCTTTATAATTACCGAAGTTTTGCCCGATGAAGGCGGCCCGGCAAAAGTGATCAGCTTCATGAAAATTCCTTCCTGCATCAGCTTCGATGCAGAAACAGTAGCAGTTAAGCCCGCAACCTGTCAACGCAAATGCTGTTTGCCTGGAGCGGGCGGTGAAAATTCGCGGTTGCGCGTTGAACCGGGTCGAGATATGCTTGATCGTCAGAATCAGAACGACAGGAAGCATACCCATGACTGAAGTAAATTCGCAGGAATCTTCGCAGGAACCCCGCAAAACCACGGGGAATCCGTGGCTTTTCGTGCCATCTTTGTTTTTTCTCGAGGGAATACCCTATTTTATCGTCAGTACGGTCTCGGTGACCATGTTCAAGCGTCTCGGCATATCTAATGCTGAGATCGGTCTGTGGACAAGCCTGATCACCTGGCCGTGGATCATCAAGATGCTGTGGGGCCCGCTGGTTGAGTCGTTCTCGACCAAACGCCGCTGGATTCTCGGCACTCAGATTCTGGCTACTGTCGCGATTCTTATCGTTTCGCAGACGATAACCATGCAGAATTTTCTGACGCCGACGCTCATCATACTGACCATTGTCGCGTTTCTGTCGGCAACACATGACATCGCGGCCGATGGTTTTTATCTGCTCGCGCTGTCTCAGGAAGACCAGGCATATTTCGTCGGTATACGCGGCACGGCATACCGCCTGGCCAACGTATTCTGCAACGGCGGTCTGATTTATCTGGCCGGCACCTTTGAAGCCGTTCCCGGTGCGGTGGTATCGGAAGCCTGGCGTAACATACTGGTAATCGCCGCGGCGGTATATCTGCTTTTCGTGATTCTCGGCAGTTTTGCCATGCCGAAGCCGCGCAAGGATGCCGACAAGAAGGCCTCGTTCCCGTTCAAAGAGGCTTTTGCTGAATACTTTTCGCAGGCAAAGCTGCACATAGTTCTCGGCTTCATTTTGCTCTACCGCTTTGGCGAATCGATGGTCAGCAAAATGTCAAACCCGTTCCTGATCGACACAATCGAAAAGGGCGGTCTTGGTATGACTACCTCTGAAGTTGGCTTTATTACGGGAGTTGTCGGTGTGGTTGCGCTGACTCTCGGCGGCATCATCGGCGGCATGGTCATCTCGCGCTATGGCATTAAACGTTCTTTGTGGCCGATGGTGCTGGCGATGAACGTGCCGAATCTGATGTATATCTGGGCGGCCATGACCCAGCCCGGCAAGGTCTGGGTTTCGCTTATCGTCGGTTGTGACCAGTTCGGTTACGGTTTCGGCTTTGCCGCCTATATGGTTTATCTGATGTTCATTACACAGGATTCAAAATATCCGACCGCGCATTATGCAATTTCGACGGGACTGATGGCATTTGGTGCCATGGGTGCCGGTATTGCCAGCGGCTTTGTGCAGCAGTATACCGGCTATATCGGCTTTTTTATCGCGACGCTGGTGTTTGCGACACCGGGAATTCTGCTGCTGCCATTTTTGCCGCTGGAAAAAGAAGACCTGCATATCGCTCCTGTCGATGTTGACTGAACAATGCGGCTTCGGCGGCATAGTAATGCTGACGAAATTTCCTCTTGGCTTATCATCTGACTGGTGACACAATTGATCTATGGTCAAGGTTCACGGCAAATTCAACCGGCCGGGCGCGTTCGATTTCATTTCGGGCGCGACTTATGTAGGCGACTCGCGCATGCTCGGGCTCGCCGTATTTCTCGACCAGGCCGATCCTTCGCAGGTTCTGCTGCGCATCAAGGATCATCCGGTGCGAAGAGTCGATTATCGTGAATTTACGCGCGTAATCGACTTTCTGGAGAATTTTGCGTCGGGCGAGGCAGGAGTCTATTCGTCGCCAGACTCCGATGCGATAAAGATTTCGGTTGTGCTGCTTGCAAATGACCGTGTTCTGCTGCGGCTGGAAGAATCTTCGACAATTCTGCTGCCGGTCGAATTTTTTCAGGCTCTGAATGTTCTGGTGGCGATTCGCAAAAAACTCGAGATAACCGCGCAAAAGCAGTTAGACCGCAAGGCAAGACTGGATGAGACCAGTCTGCTGGTACAGCTGAATAACTGGAAAGGGCTGATAGTATTTGCCATTCTTTCAGCCGTCGATTTTTCGCTGCTGGTCAGCATGTTTTTCAGGCCTGAGCTCTCCTGGCACTGGCTGCTGCTGACCCTGTTTCTTGCCTTCTTGCTGCTTGTGCTCAGGCCATCATGGTCTTCGCGATTTTTGAGCAAAATACGGGTATACATCAACGAAGATCTGCTGAATGATCTCTCGTTTCTGCATTTTCCCAGGCGCAGCGTCGAAATATTTCTGATAATCATGACGCTGGTGATCTTTTATTTCATTTTCGGCAGTGATATTGCGCATTTTATCATGCGCTACTACCGTAAAACCAGAATTCCCTGAAACGGCAGTAATCAGGTTGCCGGTGTCGGTTCGAGCAGCGCGAGCAGCACTGCGGCAACGTCTTCTTTGTGTTCGACGAGAAGAAGCTTGACTGCTTTTTCGGGGCCTAAGATTGCTTCACCCAGTTGTTGTGCGCCGGCAGCTATTCGCAGTGCCATCACTCTCTGCCCATGCTCGCGCAATAGTGATTCTACCTTGCGGTTGAAGCGGTCGACACAGTCATTGCTCATTATCAGCAGGCGCGAAATTCTCTGAACTCTTTTCTCGCCGGTTTTTTTGTCGACCAGGGCGAGCCCGTTGGCTTCGTTTTCGAGTATGCGCTCGATGCTTTCGAGGCCGCGCGACAGCCGGTCGTTGTTTCGGGCCGCTACTAGAGCAGCTTTTATCGAATCAGAAAAAGCCGCGGCCGGCACCAGCACGTTGCTGCCCGGCCACAGCTTTTCTGAATTTTGTCTGAGAAAGCTCTGGAGTTGCTCAAATCTGGCGTCTGCTTCGACCTGTTTCGGAAATAAAAGTTTGGTTTGTGCTGTGGCAGTTTTTTTCTTCAATGCTATTTCCCGGCGAGTTCTTTTTCAACCTGCTCTATCGAGTAGTTGAAGCCCATGCCCAGAGTTTTGTCGCTGCCGGTCTCGAGTGGCCAGAGACCCTGAGGGCCGTTGAGAATGCGCCAGCTGCCTTCTTCATTTTTTACCAGGAAAAGCACAACTCTTTCGCCTGGAATCGGGAATCTGGGACGATCGCGCACAACATGGTCTTTGCTGCCAGGAGTATTGAACTGAAGAGGCTTGTCGGCTTCGATAGCACCTTTAAGAATTTTCTCGATCTTAACGATCGTGCTGGTTTCGGGTATTTTTGCATCGGCCGGCGAAACTACCTGCTGGGTATCGACGCTGGCAATCACTATCGCTTCGGCTTTCTGCACGAGTTCGGGAAAGGGAAGCGTTCTGATCATCGCGAATGCGGGCATGCCAAGGAACAGAATCATGAGTATAAATATGCTTGAGCGGGTCATTTCTAATCTCCTCATCATTTCCAGATATTCTGCCGGATGAATTCGTAACGTTCGGGGTCATGCTGGCGCATTTTTTCTGGATCTTTGAAATAGGCGGCTACGCATTCGGCCATGTCTTCGCCCGAGTCGGTGTTGCCATAGTCAGTAATCGAAGAGCGCACCGGCTGGTTGTTGGGCCAGAATTTAGCTGCCCATTGTCTGAGGACATCAGCATTCTTAGCCTGAAACTGGTGGGTCATTTCATGCACAACCAGTTCTTCCATGGTTATCCAGCCGCCGGCCCCAATTGCTTTGTTGCTGATCATGATCGGATCACCGCCCAGGCCGCTTGGCTCATTCCCATCGTTATCACGAATGGTGCTCTGCATGGTGAATCCGCGGGTGCAGTTTCTGAAGTTGCCCGGCAGCTTTTCCATGATGGCGGCGAATTGTGCTGCCTGCTGGCTGGTCCATTGGGCGGCGGTTGCCGAGTTCCACTGATCCTGCCAGTTTTTGCCATCGAGGACGGTGATGCCGTATTTAGTCTTGATGGCAGCGGCTTCAGCGAGATTGCTCTCGGTGCCTACCTGGCTGTAAGGAACGGCAATCTGGGCTCCACTTATGATCTCTTCGACGGTCGCTGCCTGCTGACCATTATTGTTATTCTGCCCGGTATTGTTATTGCTGGTCACGTCTTCGGCGTTGGGGTCGATGGTAGTGACGTTTGCCTGTGAATTGGTGCTGGTATCGGCTGTCTGCTGCGTATTGGTGTTATTGGCGGCTGTATTGTTATTATTATTGTTGTTGTTATTGCCAAAGATATTGGAAAAAGTATTCACAACGTTCTGGATTGCAGGCATGGCCTGCTGTACGCCCTGCGCGACCTTGCTGATGACATCGAGAATCTGCGTCGCATCGCAACCGGTCATGAAAAGCGAGCTTACCAGCAATAGAATTACCGACAGATGCCTGAGCTTTTTCATAATTTTCACCTCTGCCCACAAAATGTATCAACAACTCTTATACGTTTTAGCTTTATATAAGGTAACACATTTTAAGTCGGTAGTTCTTTTTTTAATCTCGAAGTTGTTTATTGATCAAATATAACGTTAAACATTATTGATCTCAGCGAGGCAATCTGATATGCTTGCGAGAAGTGAGTGGTTGTCTGTGACACGGGATATTGTCGCGACCCATTGATATGCCGGTAAAGCGTAAATTAGAGAAAGGTTCTGAGCATGTTACCGAAGATCTCTTTATTTGAGGATTTGTCTGAGAGCGAACTCGAAGCCCTGAACAATATCGCAGTCAAAAGCGAAATTCATCGGGGCGAAAAAATTTTTAACGAAGGCGACAAAAACTGGGATTTGTTCATCGTTGAAGCCGGTGAAGTTGAAATCTGCGTAACAGATCTGACTGGCACCGAAAAAGTTATTGCACGGGTACGTGAACGGGAATTTTTCGGCGAAATGTCTCTTTACGACCGCACCTCCTCGCGCTCGACGACGGCCCGGGTGGTTCGCACCGGCAGCATTTTCAAATTGCCTTCAGACAAGCTCTGGCCACTGATAGATTCTCCGTCTCCCATGAGTCGCACCATCAGTTCCAAGATCATGCAGGCTCTGAGTCGTCGGCTCAGAGAGGTTACCCAGAAAGCAGCGGCGGTTCTGAAATGCGAAGAAAACGTAAAGGGCAGGGTCATTTCGGTTGTATCTTCTGGAAGTGGCTGCGGCAAGACGACTTTTGCCACGACCGTGGCACAGATACTCGCGCGCGAGCACAAACGCAAGGTTCTTTTTCTCGACCTCGATCTGCACTATGGTGACGGCACTTTTCTGCTGGGCGTTTACAGCCAGAATTCAATCGTCAACCTTGCCCGCATAATTCATAATCAGGATGTGAACGCTGAGCAGATTCAGGGCCATTTTTCTTCTGTACATGAAAATCTGCATATTTTGAGCGCGCCAAATAACATAATCGAAGCCGAACAACTTCACATAGAGAACCTGGCGGGAATAATCGGCTGCTGCCAGAAACTTTTTGACTATGTGATCATCGATACCAATGACGGCATCAATCCTGTCGTTCTGGCGGCGATAGAATCATCTGAGCGAGTGTTTTTCATGCTCGACTCACAGGATATTCTCAACGTTAAGAACTCTGTCAGGTTCTTCCAGGTTCTGACTACGCTTCGATACCCGGAGAACAAAGTCACGGTTCTAGCCAACAAGGCCAGGGAAGACTTCAGACCTGAGCACCTGCCGAAAACCCGTCTGCGCATTGCCGGCTGTCTGCCCGAATTCCAGGATGTGTCGAGAAAAGACGGCAAGACAGTGTTTCAGGTTACCCCGCAAAACCGCTTCTGCTCGGCAGTTCGTGCTGCAGTTAACCTGGTGATAAAAGATGAAAACAATGGTAAAGGATCTTCAAACGGCAATGGTCATGACGGTTCCAACGGAAACGGCAGTTCACTTATGGCCGGAAAAGGTAACGTTGATGTGCTGTTTCCCCGTATCAATGCCGAGAACCTGAGTATTCTGATCAACGAACTCAAACTGCTGCTCGATGAAGGCATGCTGCCTGAGGCAGAAGCTGAAGCCCGTGAGTTGTTGAATTTCTGCCATGATTCTTCGCAGCTTTATCAGATTTTTGGCGAAATTCTCATGTGTCGCGAAATTCCTGAAGAGTCCATCATCGTTCTGCACAAAGCGATCGAGCTTGACTCTAACAATCTTCTCGCCATCGGCATGCTCGGGCATGTTCTTGGCGACCGCGACAAGCTCAACCGCGCGATTCAGCAGATGACCGAGCGCTGCCAGAAAGCGGCGCGTTTTGCCGATTGCTGGAACGACCTCGGGCGCCTGCATTGCTTCGCCAGCAATTTTGATGCGGCTCAGAAGGCTTTCAGCAAGGCCCTTGAGATTAATCCAGCTTTCAGAGACGCCAGAATCAATCTGGCGATAGCGCTCGGTGAATCAGGTCAGCCCGGGCTGGCGCTCAAAGAACTCGACCGGCTCGATCACAAGGGCTTGCGCGGCCATTACTACGCTGGCTGCTTCCATCAGCTGCAGGGCTCGTTCGCCGAAGCCTTTGCCGAGTTTCAGATGGCGACCGTTATTCGCACCGAGTATCACGATCTGTCAAAGCGACTTGAACATCTTTCCGGTTATTTTTCTAAAATCGAGGCGCTCGTGCAGATGCATCGCAACTATCTGGCACGGCATCCGGCCTTTCCCGATCTGCATTACAAACTGGCCGAGCTTTACTTTCAGATGGCAAAAGAAGAAGAAGCCGTGGCAGAACTGCAGGAAGCGATCAGGCTCAATCCCAATTACAAAGAGGCCCGGCAACGGCTTTCGCAGATCAAGGAAAAGTCACAACAGGCCGGTGCCACGGCCGGGAAAAGGCATTGATCCAAGTGGCTGGCGAGATATCTGAAACTGCGGGGCTTTGAAATGACCTGGAAGCGTCAGCTTGTCTTAATTCTCGTTTTTTGTATGTTTTCTGATATTTCGGTGTTTTGTAGCCTCCCGTCTTTACATGTGAGTGTTTACATTCATGCGGGTGAACTTCTCAGAACAGCCGGACCGGTTCCTGATGCAGTAATAGAGCCCCCTGATCAGGTCAGAAATGAGCTGACGGTCGGCGAAAGATTGCGCCGGTTCTGGCTCGAAAAGATTATTGGCTTCAGAATAAGCTATGCTTCAGCTCGCGGCAAAGCCTGCCATGCCAATCAGCGCGTGCTGGCCGGTGCCGTTGCAATGTACAATGAAGATCATGGTAATACCATGAAGGAGATCACACATGCCGATGTTACCAGCGCCACAGGAACTCTGGTCGTCGACAAGTTTTTGAAGTCGCCTTTAATACCTGCTGATACGGCCTGTGAATACCGAAGCCACGGCGATCTTACTGGTCCTGGCATAATATACTGCACTCAGCATGGCTCAATTCCTGCCATCCAGGATAGCATTCGTAAAGAATTGGGTTTGCCGCCAATTGCGGCAGAGGGCGCGCAGATTTTTGCCGTTGTCGGTATCTCGATACTTTTTTTGCTCTCGGCAATCGTTCTGCTGGCTTTATTTTTCGGCAGACGCAAAAAAGATGAAAAATCGTCAGTTACACCGGAAAGCTGACCAGTATCATTGTATTCAGCCGAGCCAGCCGGCCGACCAGGCATACCTGACCAGCATCGCAAGACACATGGTTACTACCAGTATTCGCAGATAGCGCGGGTTTATACGCAGCAGGCAATGTGAGCCGCCGGCCGCCCCAATGAACTGCCCGGCCATCATGGTAAAGCCATACAGCCAGACCACCTTACCGGCTATCAGAAAAACAATGAGTGAAGCGATATTGGTCGCAAAATTCAGGGTTTTAGCGACGACCGTCGCGTCGATCAGGCCCTGACCTCGCAGTGAAACGCCGGCCATCGCAAAGAAAGAACCGGTGCCCGGGCCAAACATGCCGTCATACCAGCCAATCACCGGCACCAGCAACTTTTTAAAAAGATTGTCAGAAATCCGGGGGTGACGCTCGACCTCGCTCAGCTGCGGCGAAAACAGAAAATACAGGGCGATCAGCACAAGCACTGCAGGTATGACAAAGCTCAATACGGATGAATCAATGAACTGAACAGCTACTGTGCCCATAAGTGAACCGATGAAAGCCGCCAGCATGAGATTTTTTACATTTGGCCAGCTGACACGGCCCTTTCGGAACATCATGAAGGTCGCTGTTCCTGAGCCCATCGAACTCTGCAGTTTGTTGGTGCCGAGGGCAGTGTGTGGCGGAATTCCGCTCAAAATCAGCGCAGGCACGGTAATTAACCCGCCGCCACCCGCCAGCGTGTCGATAAAGCCCGCAATTGAAGCCGCAATAAACAGAAACAACAAAGATTCCATAATTTTCCGCCATGACGGTATGACATTGTCGGCACGCCACAGATTACACATTTGCCAGTCATAACGCAAGATGAGTAAATCTCTCAACCGTCCCTGAATTTAGACCGATAATTGCTGCTGAACCTGACAACATTTGCCAAAAAAGTCAGAAAGGTGATTTTGCAGACAATGTCGTTTATACTGACTGTACAAGTTCTGGTGAGGTTAAGATGCAACGACGCTGGGTAATCTTCTGGGTTCTGGCGGGGGCATACTTTTTTGTCATGTTCCACCGCTTCTGCACTGCGGTCATGGCCGGCGATCTGACGGCCGATCTCGGTCTCGACCCTGCCGCGCTCGGCTTTCTCTCGTCGATGTATCTGCTTGGCTATGCCTCGGTGCAGATTCCCGTTGGAATCCTCTCCGACTGGTGGGGTGCGCGCAAGACCATGTCGATTTTTCTGCTGGTAGCCAGTCTTGGCGCTTTTGCCTTCGGCCGGGCCGAATCGTATCATGCGGCCGTTCTTGCGCGCTGGCTGGTTGGCGCCGGCGTCGGCTGTATTTATGTGCCGGCGCTGCGGGTTCTTGGCTGCTGGTTTGGTAAAGATGCGTTCGCTTTTATGACCGGCATGCTGCTGGCGGTCGGCAATCTTGGCGCACTCGGCTCGACCTGGCCGCTGGCGGTGATCAAGTCGATCTGGGGCTGGCGCGCAACCATGGAAGTCGTCAGCCTGATTACCCTCGTTCTGGTTGGGCTGCTCTGGCTGACTATCAGAGATAACCCGCCGGAAAGCGAAGAGTCTGGTGAGCGCTGTAATGCAAATGTCGATGAGCAGAGCACAGCCGCGGCGAAGCAGCCGGGCGGGTTGCGTGTAATGCTTAAATCTCGCCGGTTCTGGGCTCTCACTTTTTACTTTTTTGCCTTTGAAACGACAATTATCAGCTTTCAGGGCCTCTGGGCCGGCCCATACCTGAAAAGAGTTTATGGTATGCCCGATACTTCGATCGGATACGCCCTGACCTGGCTTGCTCTCGGGCTGATGGTTGGCGCACTGATTTCCGGAATCCTTGCTGGCCGCTCGTTGCAGCGTCGGCATGCCGTACTGACTTCGGGTATGCTGGGATATCTGCTGTGCTGGGTTCCCATTGTCTTTGCCACTGATTCTCTTGCGCCTTACATGACGCCTCTGCTGACGTTTATGGGCTTCTGCGGCGGCTTTTTTTCAATCAGCTTCGGAATTGCGCGGGAATGCTTCGATGCGAGAATGGCCGGTACCGCACTCGGGGTTTACAACTTCACCGGTTTTGTCGGTGGCGGGCTGGGAATGTGGGTCATGGGGCTGATTGTCAGATGGGTGTCACCTGAGGCAACCAACGATATTGCTGCCTTTCAGACAGCTTTTGGACTGGCGCTCGTTCTCATGTTCGTCGGCTGGATCATGCTGGTCATGCTGCCACGAGCGTTTCCTGCCTCAGACCGGCAATCAGTCTGATGAACAGACAGACTGATCCAGAAACAGTGCGGCGGGTTTTACTATGCGGGCAGCACT